>JANQQS010000130.1 GCA_028284955.1 Myxococcota bacterium
AGCTCATCCAACAGGTGTTACCCATGTCACCGGTTCGATCTGTTACCTATGTGCCCGGTTCATACCCCGCGGGGCCCCCCTCCCAACGCCGGCCGCGTAGCGGCCGGCCCATCGCTACGCAACGGGGCCCCAGCAGTCCACCACTCACGTTGCCAGGTCACGTGCGTCCTGGCGGGGGAGCTTGGGTGAATCGGCGGGGTCGTACCCCGACGAGAGGGTTTGGGTGCCAAACCCTTAGGCAAATTGATCGGGATGCTAGATCTGTATCAGCTCCCACAGCAGCTTGGCGCTCGTGCCCAGCGCGACGGTGAGCAATACCGGTCGCACGAACCGAGCGCCTCGACGCACGACGAGATCGGCACCGAAGCGCGCCCCCGCGAGCTGACCGAGGGCCATCGACGCGGCGACGATCCAAACGACCTTTCCTGCCATGACGAACATTCCGAGCGCCACCAGGTTGCTCGTCGCGTTGAAGATTTTCGTCTGACCGGTGGCTTGTCGCAGATCGCGACCGAGCAATCCGGTGAGCGCGAAGACCCAGAATGTGCCGGTTCCCGGACCAAAAAACCCGTCGTAGAACCCAAGTAAAAACCCGAATAGCGGATAAAAAGACGATCTCGACATTCGCGGAGGGGCAGGCTCAACGCCATACCGCGGTCGAACCAGCAAGAACAGCGCAAAGCCGATGAGTAGCGCAGGGACCATGGGCTTGAGCACCGCCGCGTCGAGGTAGCTGACTGACCATGCCCCGATCCCCGAACCTGCGATGGCAAACGCGATCCCCAGTCGGCATTCCTGCAAGTCGGCCACGCCCGAGCGAACGTAGTGACGGGCCGCCGTCGTCGTACCAAAAATCGCCTGCGCCTTGTTGGTGCCGAATGCGCTGGCTGGATCCAGACCGAAACCAAGAAGCAGGGGAACCGAGATCAGGCCTCCTCCGCCACCAATGGAGTCCACCGCGCCAGCCAGCAGCCCTCCCACGACAAAACTCGCGAGTTTCCACAGTTCGACTTCCATCGCGGCCGAGCTCGTGCGCCTCCTCAGTCAACGCGCGCCATATCGGTGCCGCAGCGACACGCTGCACATGAGGTGTAGTGGAGCTAAGCTCGGCCGGAAAGGCGAATCATGCAATCGTTCGAAAAGGCTATCAAAGAAATCCTTCATCTCTGGTTCGGAGATATCGGCGACGATGGCGTAGTCGCGCCCGACGTACGGGCCCGATGGTGGAAAAAAGACCCTGAGTTCGATGCGATGCTCCGAGATCGTTTCGGGGATTATCTTGTCGATGCGCGAAATGGAGCGCTCGACGAGTGGCTCGCCACGCCGCAGGGTACGCTCGCGCTCGTCGTTCTGCTCGATCAGTTCGGCAGAAACATTCATCGCAACACGCCGGAAATGTATTCCGGCGATGGCAAGGCGGCCGCGATCGCGGAGCACGCTATCGACGCCGGCATCGACAGAGCACTCGGACCGATGGAGCGCGTATTTTTGTACATGCCGTTGATGCATTCGGAAGTGCTCGCGCATCAGGATCGATGCGTGGCGCAATTTCAGCAGCTCAGCGATGGGGCCCCCCCTCCGCTCGTCGAAACGCTGGCCAGCAACCTCGACTATGCGATCAGGCACCGCGATATCGTCGCGAAGTACGGTCGATTTCCACACCGAAACAACATTCTCGGGCGGACCTCGACCGAAGAGGAGCGGGAGTTTCTGAGCAAGCCTGGCTCTTCGTTTTGAAGGCCCGGTCTTCTTCGCGGATCGAAGGCGCCGCTCGAGTTGATTTGTGATACACCCTCGAACTGACGAACCAATCTCTGGGAATCGATCACCGGGACATTGATGGAACGCGCGCGACGTCTTACTCAGCTTTGGAACTGGCTCCCCGCTTTCCGTGCGGTCGCGGAAACTGAGCACCTGCCGAGGGCCTCAGAGTCGTTGCACGTGAGCCCTTCCGCGCTTTCGCGAACCATTCGGTTGCTCGAATCCGAGGTCGGGCAGCCACTCTTCGATCGCGTCGGGCGGAGCCTGGTGCTCAACGCAGCCGGTGAACGTTTTCTCTCCGCGATTCGCGACTCGATGCGCATCGTGCATACCGGTCTGGAGGAGCTCGAGCGCGCCCAACACGTGGGACCAGCGTTCATTTCCGTTTCAGAGACGTTCGCCCCGGTGTTTGTTTTGCCCGCCCTCGACGCGTTGCGAAGCCATTTTCCTTTGGTCACGCCCATCCTAAGCACGCTTGCCGGACAAGAAGCCATCTCCGCGCTCAAACGCGGCGTCGTCGACCTTGCGGTGCTCGACGGAGCCACCGCAGATCCCGCCGTTCACATCGACGCCATCGCCACGCTGAAGCACGACGTTTGCGTTGCCCCAGATCATCCGCTCGTGGGCAGCACACCGGCTATCGACGACCTGGCGCTCGAACCCTTTGTCTGTCCCATCGCAGACGAACATGGGATCACCCCCGATCACTGGCCCTCGGACCAGCCGCGACGCGTGGTGATGCGCGTGGAACATCGACAAATCGCCATCGATGCCTGCCGGCAAAGCGGGCTGCTGGTGGTGTTGCCTCGCAAGGTTGCTCGCTATCACGGCCTTGTGCCGCTCGATGTACCCGGAGTCGGCGAATCTACCTTGTCGGTGGCACGACGAACCACGCTTGGCACAGCCGGCCGCGCGGAAATCATTGCTGCCGAAATCCAGCGCTCGGCAGCGCGGGTAACAGACCGCGAGGAGATTTCAGACCCAAGCTAACCCGCAAGACGAACCAACCGTTCGCCCGCCTCCTCACGCGCTTCCCGATACTCCGACGAACCAGTAATGCTCTCGCAAAACGCGCCGGCTCTCCCAATCTCCTGACCAGCCACGTACATCGCGTGAATCGCTGCGGTTGCGTTTGCGCGTACGAAGATCGAACCCGGATCGGTCGCCGGCCAAATGTTGGGATGGTTCGTGTCCCACACGACTACGTTTGCAAGCGCCCCTGGCTCAATCACGCCCGCAACGAACGCGGGATGAAGGCGTCCGGGAACGTCGAGCACTTTTGCCAAGAGTGCCTCCGCCGAGAACTGATTCGTTTGCTCGGTGCGCAATCGCCAGGCCGACCGCGCCGACTTCACATCAGGCGTCGCAAAAAACTTCTGATACGCGTCCGACCACGGAACTTGAGAGGCTCCGTATCCGTTCAACGTTCGCAGTTCCTTGAGCAGGTTCATCGAGTCGTTGCTGGCTGCGCAGTCCGTCGCCACAACCCATGGAATCCTGGCTTGCACCCAGCGATGTACCGGCGCGGGAAAGGCAAATACCATTTGCGAGTGAGGACAGCTCACGAGCGTGCTTCGTGCATCGAGCAGTTCGAGATCGCTCTGCGAGCAAAATAGAGCGTGCGCAAACAGCATCGAAGGCGGACGATCCAGCACATCGAGCGAGCGCAGCCACGTGACCGGAGAAACGCCATATTGCTCCAGCGAGTGCTCGTATTCTTCAATCGACTGACTGAGATGCATATGCAGCGGCAAATGAAGTCGCTCCGCCACATCGCCGGCCCGGCGGAATAGATCGGCGCTCACCGTATCTGTCGCGTGCGGGCCGACCGCCGAAAAAACTCCTTGATTTGCCAAGCTCGAATCTCGAGCAATCGTTTCGGTGGCTTCGAGCTGATCCTCCCACGCCTGCCTCCCCGGCCCGGCTTGGTCCTGGAGAGTCGGCGCGACCACCCCGCAAAGCCCGACATCACGAAGCGCATCACAAATCGCAAGGCCGGAGTAGTAGTGGTCCCAAACGAGACCGACTCCGCTGAGGAGACTTTCGTACGCGCCCATCCGAGCGAACGCTCGGACGTCCGGAGCGGTGATTCTTTCTTCAAAATGGAAAAAAAAGTCTTCCACCAACGAGTGTCTTGCGTCACCAGGGTCGACGCCTCGAAGCGCGACCAGCGCGAGATGGGTATGGGCGTTGACGAACGCCGGAGTCAGCAATCGCGATCCGAAATCGATCACGTGACCGGGCAGCGTCCGAATCAACTCCGAGTACGCAGCGCTGTCAGACCTGCGAGCGTCGTCGGACCCAGGAACGTTGTCGGACCCAGGAACGTTGTCGGACCCAGGAACGTTGTCGAGCTCATGAACCGCACGAATCGAGGGACCCGCAATCTCGATGGCGGCGGGCCGAACTTGGATAGCGCCCTGCGAGTCGGGCAGCATGACTGAACGAGACGCGAGTATCTGGCGCTCCACTGGAGACGCGCTCAAGCGTGGGCTCCCCGCACACCTCCTGCAGCCCGCTGACGCCACAACAGCGCGGCGCAGACCAGGACAATGGGGAGGCTAAGCCACTGCCCCATCGTCAGCGGCACGGTCGCGTTGAGTACCTGGTACTCCTTGACGTATTCGACCAGAAACCGGCCGCTAAAGTATAGGAGCAGCAACCAGTAGAGGGCGGCCCCGGGAGGCATCTGCTCCCTTCGTCGATGCATCCACACCGCGACGCCGATCAACAAAAAGCCCGCAAACGCCTCATAAAGCTGCGACGGATGCCGCGGCTCAGCAAGACCCCGATAGGCGAACACCACACCCCACGGCAAATCGGTCGGTCGACCAAAGATCTCCGAGTTGAAAAAATTCCCGATACGCACCCATGGAAAAAGCCATACCGCGGCCACCATCACCGCATCGGCGTAGCGAAGAAACGGCGCGCCGTGTTTGCGACAAAAGATCCAGAGCGCGACGATGACCCCCACGCCGCCACCGTGACTCGCAAGACCGACCCCGATTTCAATGATGCGTCGGGGGTTGTCGATAAACGAGCGCGGCTCGTAGAACACCAGATGCAGCAAATGCGCGCCGATGATCATCCCCACGGGAAGCCACAACCCGAGCGCGCTCGCATGTTTCTCGGGCAGGTCTCGGTCGCGAAAACTGCGCTCCATGCGCGAAATCGCGAGCAACAAGCCAATCACGAAACACAGGCCGTACCAGCGGATTTCAATCGGCCCGAACTTGAACAGCGTAGGGTCGAGATCCCAAATCACGATTGGCGCCCGTTCATCGAACGGACGTGTCGTGCAACCAGCATCGCGAGCTCAAGCGCCTGTTCGCAATTCAGCCGGGGGTCGACCCGGGAGCGATAGGCTTGCCGCAAGCCTTCTTCGTCGAGCCCCCGCGCGCCGCCGAGACACTCGGTCACGTTTTCTCCCGTCAATTCCAGATGCACGCCGCCGAGACGCGAGCCCATCTGCTGGTGAATCTCAAACGCTTGCTCGAGTTCGCTGAGAATATTGTCAAACCGGCGCGTCTTGATTCCGTCGGCGGTCGTTTCGGTGTTTCCGTGCATCGGGTCGGCGCAAAAGAGCACGGTCTTGCCCGTCTTGCGCACCGCTTCGATCAGCCCCGGCAACTCCTTCGCGATGTTCTTCGCGCCCAACCGATGAATGAATACAAAGCGCCCCGGCTCATCGTCCGGATGCAGCACGTCGAGAAGCTCTTTGACCCATTCCGGGCTTGAGCCAGGCCCCACTTTCACTCCAATGGGATTGCGAACACCCCGAAAGAACTCTACATGGGCGCCGTCGAGGGCCGCGGTGCGCTTGCCGATCCACGGCAGGTGCGTGGAGAGATTGTACCAGCCGTCCCGCCGCGGAACGGCTCGAGTCTGGGCTTGCTCGTAGGGTAACGAGAGCCCTTCGTGGCTGGTGTAGAAGTCGACGCGCCGCAGCTTCGACACGTCATGACCGATCACCGCCTCGGTAAACGAGACCGATTCGCGGATCGAGTCGACGATTTGCTTGTATTCGCTTCCGTTGCGCGCGTGGTCGGCAAACGACAAATCCCAATACTCGGGGTGGTGCAGGTCAGCGAAACCGCCATCGGCGAGCGCCCTCAGAAAATTGAGAGTGAGCGCCGCGCGTTCGTAGCCCTTCAAGATGAGCGCCGGGTCCGGGGTTCGCTCCTCGCGGGTAAACCCCGACCGATTGACAAGGTCGCCCCGATAACTGGGCAATGTGACGCCTTCGCGGCTCTCGGTGTTTGCGGATCGCGGCTTGGCGTACTGCCCGGCAATGCGCCCCACCCGAACCACGGGCTTGCGGGTTGCATGCACGAGCACGAGACTCATCTGCAGCAACACTTTGAACTTTCCCGCGATCTCGTTCGGCCCGCACTCGTCAAAGCTTTCCGCGCAATCGCCTCCTTGAAGCAAGAACGCGTCGCCTCGTGCCGCCGCGGCGAGTCGACTCTTGAGGGCTTCGACCTCCCATGACGTCACGAGCGGAGGCAGGGATGCCATTTCGCGAAGCACGGCTGCGAGCGCTTCCTGGTCTGGATACACGACATCTTGGGTGGCGATTTTGTCGCGCCAAGATTCCGGGCTCCAGCCCTCGTGGCGATTCGCCATCGCAGAAGGGGTCGACCCTTCTGACGGCCGGGACGAGGTTGATGGATGGGATGAGGCCGATGAATGGGAAGAAGCGTCAAGCGGTGCCCGGGATTCCATGTTCGGAGGGTACGCCGCTTTGCCGCGACGGCAAGTCGACAAGGAGCGGCAATCTTGTGAAGATATTGCGGATTTGCGCCATTCGGCCGCTATCTCTGGCTGCTCGGCGCATCTCTTCGGCTTCCCTGCAAAGCCGGAAGCAACCATGAATGCTACGATAGACGCGAGCGCCCTCGAGCGACCTCAACGTTTCCCACGCGTGAGGCATGACGTCACCACCGCATAGGAACAGTGCCGCGGAGCAAGCCCACGCCCCCGAAGATGATGCGGGCCCATCCGCGCACGATGCGCGCACCCCCGCCGGGGATGTTCTGTCCGCAGCGAGAGAAGCCGCGGCGAGAGACGCTGCAGCGAGAGACGCTGCAGCGAGAGACTACGACGCGCAGGAACACGACGCCGGCGCAACCCAGCAACGCTTCATCGGTCGCGTCATCGACGATCGCTATCGGATCGACCAGGCGCTCGCCGAAGGCGGCATGGGCGCAGTGTTCATCGCCGAACATCTCAAGCTGCACAAGACCGTCGCGCTCAAAGTGATTCTGCCAGAGTTCGTGGGCAACGACGAGATCGCGGCGCGCTTCGCCCGGGAAGCCATGGCCAGCGCCCAAATCGATCACCCGAACGTGGCGAGCGCGCTGGACTACGGGGCGCTCCCCGAGGGCGGCGCCTATTTGGTCATGCAGTGGGTGCAGGGGCGGAGTCTTCAAGAATGGGTCGACGAGCGCGGGCCGATTCCTTGGCAGATGGCGTGCGATATCGGCAGCCAGGTTGCCGATGCGCTCGCCGCGGCGCACGCCAAAGGCATCGTTCATCGCGATCTGAAACCGGACAATATTCTCATCGAAGACCGCGACGGCGGCCCCTTGGTGAAGGTACTCGATTTCGGAATCGCTCGGCTCGCCCAAGAGCCGGCCGCTCCCGCCCGCGCGCCGCGAACTTCGCTTACGCAGGTCGGCACAGTGATGGGGACGATCGGCTACATGGCGCCCGAGCAGGCCATGGGAGAGGCGGTCGATCCTCGCGCTGATCTTTACGCGCTCGGCATCATCATGTGGGAGCAGATCGCGGGGCGGCAGCTGTTTACGGGCGAGAGCTTGTCGGCCGTAGTGACCGAACAGCTCACGGGGCCGCTTCCCAAACTTCGCGCGGCCACCGGCAACGCGAAAATCCCCGCGCGGCTCGACACGCTGGTGCGCAGTCTGCTTGCCAAATCAGCCGGGGAACGACCTGAGCACGCGGCAGCGGTACGCGATGAACTGCGCGCCATTCGAGCCACCGCCGACGACCAGACGGGCTCGTCGCCCACCGAGCTGCTGACCCAGCTGGCCAGCTCGACCTGGACGGGCGCGTTTGCCACCGCGCGCACCGAACTTTCGCATACCCTCACCGCGGCGCGAGAACGCATTTCGCCGGCCCTCGGCTGGACCTTGGTGTTTTGCGGCGTGCTGACGGTGTCTATTGGACTCGCCATTTCGGCGTGGATGCTGCCAAACGCACCCGTGGTGCTCGAAAAAGACAACCAGCCCAAGGCTCCGCGCGCGTTGTCGCAGACGTCTCCCGAGCAAGCCGAACCACCGAAGAGCAACCGCCCAACCATTGCCGCGACGCCGAAAGAGCCCGTCCGGGTAGCCCCCAAACCACCGCTCGACGTGCGCCGCCACACCCGCATGATGCTCACCGCGAGACGAAGCTCCGCGCGAAAAAACGCGGCCCGTCGGTTGCTCGCCCATCGACCGCGTAGTCAGGTGCCAGCGTACGCGCTCGCGGTCGCTCGGCTCGAGCTCGGGCGGGGGTGCCGCAAGAAACAAAACGCAATCGCGGCCATCGCCCGGGCCGGCAACCGGGCCGCCCTCCCTGCGCTGCGGCGCATCGATCGCACGCCGCGCCGGGGCTGCGGTTTGCTCAAGCTCAAAGACTGCTACGCATGCCTCCGAGGAGACGTCGCCGAGGCGATCGGCGCGCTCAAAAAATAGACTAGCCAGGGAAGCGATTCCTTCCCTCGAGGCTCGGAGCAGAGGACAGTTCACCCCAATTTGGGAGTCACGCCCTGCCGATCACGCAGCGAAATCGGGTCGGCCAACGGGCACATTATTTGCTCGCTACCGGAGCATGGAGGAAGGCATGTACGGTCGAACGATTGCTCGCGCCGGGATGATCGCAGCCATCGGCGTGGCAGGATGCGCGTCTCAGGTTTCGGAACCTGGCTTGGAAACCCAAGCCAAACAGAGTCAGCCAGATGGCAACTACACCCTGATAATGACGTGTAAGGGGAAAACACCGGAAAGCCTCCGCAATCACAACTACCAATTTTTCACCACTCGAGTCGAACTCGACGAAACGAACAAGAAGATTCGAGCCAAGATGTTCAGCTACATCGACATCATTAACGGAACCGCACTCAACGGGAGAGGCCTCTACGACGTCACATTCGCCTACGGAAGCAAAGTCACTGAAGGAACGAACTTCATGTTCAACGACCTCGAGTTCGACTCGCAGAAGATTTCGCTAGCAATAGAAGCCGACAATGCCAGCATCAAAAAGACCGTAGTCCAAATAGATACTTCGACCAAAGTGCGTCCGAATCGCGTCGATATCAACAAATCCAGCGCAAGTCTCTGGCTGGATGACGCCGTTACTCCCGTTTGGACGCACTCGGGTTGTACCAGACAGAAGAGCTGACACGACATCTGGACGCCATACGGAGCACCTCGCAAACGGCCCGCGAATGTGCGAGACAGTGCCGTTTGCATGCGATTGCTTGAGCCGTTTCGAAGCCGCCGCGTCGCGGTGATGCTGCCGCTGGGGTTTGCTGCGGGGCTGCCGAACCCTGTGACGGGGAGCACGCTCGCGGCATGGCTGGCCACCGAAGGGCTCACCCCGGCCGCGATCGGCGCGTTCGCGCTGGTCAGCCTGCCTTACAATTTCAAGTTTGTCTGGGCCCCGCTGCTCGATCGCTTCGCCGTGCCGTGGCTCGGTCGGCGGCGGGGATGGATGGCGCTGGCCCAGCTCACGCTGCTTGGGGCGATCGCGGGCATGGGGTGGATCGCGCCATCGACGTCGCTCGGCCTATTGGCCATGGCCGCGCTGGCGGTGGCCTTCTTGTCAGCGACCCAAGACATCGTCTCCGACGCCTATCGAACCGATCTTCTGCCCGAACAGGAGCGCGCCAGCGGAACCGCGGTGTTTGTCGCCGGCTACCGCGTCGCGCTGCTGGCGGCAGGAGGCGGCGCGTTGATTCTCTCGGACCGCCTCGCGTGGCGCGAGGTCTACGCGCTTCTCGGCGGGCTCATGGCGCTCGGCGTGGTCGCTACATGGCTTGCGCCCCGTCCTGAAACCGTCGCCGAGCGCCCAGCCTCGCTCCGAGACGCCACCATCGCGCCGCTGACCGAGTTTTTTCATCGCCGGGGCGCATGGCTCGCGCTCGCGGTGGTGCTCTTTTACAAAGTGGGCGACGCGGTCGCGAGCCATCTGCTGGTGCCGTTCCTCATCGAGCACGGGTTTTCCAGAACCGAAATCGGCTCGGTGGTGAAGTTTCTCGGGCTCGGAGCAACCGTGGTCGGCGCGCTCGCGGGCGGGGTATGGGTGGCGCGGTGGGGCCTCAAACGGTCGCTGCTGGTGTTCGGCGCGCTTCAGGCGCTCGCCAACGTGTTCTACGCCGCGCTCGCCGTCACCGGAAAAAGCATGCCCCTGCTGGTGGTATCGATCGGGCTCGACAACTTGTTCAACGGCCTGGGCACCGCCGCTTTTGTCGCACTTTTGATGTCGCTCTGCGACAAACGCTACACCGCGTTTCAATATGCGCTGCTGTCGAGCGCCATGTCGGTCACGGGAAAGGCGCTCGCCAGCGGAGGCGGCCTGATCGCGCAAACCGCGGGATGGCCGACGTTTTTCTTGCTCACGGTGGCGCTCGCGGTTCCCGCGCTGGTGTTGATTCCCCGCCTTCCCCAGCTAGACTCGGCCTCCCCAGGAGAGGCATCCCCCAAGCGGGCATCCCAAAGCGGGTAGGTTCAACGTTTCTCTGGGCCGGTCGTTTGATCGAAGGAGTCGTTCGATCGAGGAGACATGCGCGAACACCTCTTGGTCATCGGGGCCTCCACCGGCGGCCCATCCTGCATCACGGACATCGTCCGCCAGTTCCAACCAGGCTTCCCCGGCGCGGTCGCGGCGATGCATATGCACCCAGCATGCGTGACGTCGTTCGCCGAGCAGCTGAATCGTTCATGCACGCTCGACGTGCGCGAAGCTCGCGCGGGAGACGTCGTTCGATCGGGAAGGCTATTGATTGCTCCCGGCGGACGCCACGCGATCATCCGGCGGGTAGACCACCAATACGTCGTCTTGCTCGACGACGGGCCGCCATTTCGTCATCCCCGCCCTTCGATCGACAAGCTCTTTTTGTCGGCTGAGCGCGCGGCGGGCCGCTCCGCGATCGGCGTGCTGCTTACTGGCATGGGCGACGATGGAGCGCAGGGCATGCTCAAGATTCGCCAAACCGGCGGGCTCACCATCGCGGAATCGCAAGAGACATGCACTGTGTTCGGCATGCCCAGGAGCGCCATCGCGCTCGAAGCCGCGACCGACGTCCTGCCGCGCCACCAAATCGCCCTGCGCATATCCCGCGCGCTCGCGGTGGAATCAGCTCATTCGATCACCGCGCCATTCTGAAGCGGACTCGGAGTCAGACGCCGACGCCGAACCTGATCCCGACGCCGAACCTGGTACTGATCCTGGCGCCGAACCAGAAGCCGACGCCGAACCTGATCCTGACGCCGAACCCGGTGCGGATTCTGACCCGGGTCCCGCACCGGGATCGGGTGTGGATGCGGGATCAGCATCAGGATCGGATTCAGCGTCGGCCTCGGGTTCAGCCTCGGCCTCGGGTTCAGCGTCAGGATCTGGTTCGGCGTCAGGATCTGGTTCGGCATCTGGTTCCATCTGGTTTCGATTCGGGTTCGGGTACCGCATCAGAATCCGGCTTCTGGTTCTAGAAACGCGTGACACGCGGCCAACAACTGAACATAATAGCAGTATGCGCCGCGTCAGCAATCCGCCCAATCCTTTTCAACATGCCGAGCTCGAGTGGGACGGCCCCGCGCCGCCGGCTGAGCTCGAGGTGTACGAAGAGCGGGCTCGCTCGGCCCTCACCAAGAACAAAAGCCCTGATGTGGGATTTGTGTATGGGGTCAACCCGTATCGCGGGTGTTTTCACGCCTGCGCGTATTGCTACGCCCGCACCACGCATCAGTATCTCGATTTTGGCGCAGGAACCGATTTCGATCGGCGCATCGTCGTCAAAACCAACGCCGCCGCCCAGCTGGCTCGCGAGCTGAAGAGAAAGAGCTGGCGCGGTGACCTCATCGTGTTCAGCGGCAATACCGATTGCTACCAACCGCTCGAAGCCCACTATCGACTCACCCGGGCGTGCCTCGAAGTATGTCGCGACCGCGCCAATCCGGTCGGCATCATCACCAAGAGCAAACTCGTCACGCGCGACATCGACGTGCTCAAGCCACTTGCCGAGCAAGGGCGCTGCAACGTCACCATCAGTGTACCCTTTGCCGACGCGAACATGGCGCGAGCGATCGAGCCGTTTGTTTGTTCACCAGAGAAACGGCTCCGAGCGATCGCGCAATTGAGCGAGGCGGGCATCTCCACCACGATATCGCTCGCTCCCATCATTCCTGGACTCAACGATTCGCAGATTCCAGAAATCCTCGAGCGGGCCAAAGACGCGGGCGCACAGCAAGCGTTTATGACGTTGATTCGATTGCCCGGCGAAGTCGCGCAAGTGTTCGAACAGCGCCTCCGCGCCGCCTTTCCCGATCGCGCAAACAAGGTCATGAACGCGATTCGAAGCATGCGCCGCGGCTCGATCTATCGAAGCGAGTTTGGCGCGCGCATGCGAGGGGAAGGTCCACGGTGGAATGCGATCGCCGCGCTCTTTGATACGCACCGGAAACGCGTTGGGTTCCCGCCGCCGCAAAACGGCCCGGTGTTGCCCCAACCGCCAGCAAGTCAGCCGGCCACAAAGCAGTCGACGACGAATCAGTCGATCCAAGCAAAGCGTCAACTCGAGCTGTTTGACGACATCAGCCGCCAATGCGGCCAGTCCTTCACCTGACTACACGCAACGACCCGACCTTCCGGCAGCCACCTCTCCCTCCCCGCGACGACCTCGACGCATAGGATCCGGCGCCAGGATCGCGAAGGGGCTTCTAAGCGTCGACCCGTAGTGGTACACCCCGATATGACATGCTTTCACTGACCTGCGCGCGGCGGCTCGCCAGATCCGCCGGGCTTCTCGGTTTCGTGTTCGTCGTCGCGGGCGTATCCCATCAAGCGGCGGCCCAACCAGATGCGGTGCCGGTCGGGCGCGGCCCTCTACCCGCGAGTCAGGTTCCTGATTCGTTGCGACCGTGGATTCCTTGGGTGCTCTACGACAGCGACGACTACGGGTGCACATGGGTCGGCGATGAACGCGAATGCGCATGGCCTGGTCACTTGGATCTGGCGCTGCGCAAAGGCGGCGGAACGTTCCGCTATCAAGTGTATGCCGACCGGCCGACGCTCGCGAAACTGCCCGGCGACGAAACACGTTTTCCGCAAAACGTGCGCGTCGATGGGGTCGCCACGCCTGTGCGTTCCCTCCCTGCGGACAGCCGACCGGCCGTGTTCCTGAACGCCGGGTCGCACAGAATAGAAGGAACATTCAGGTGGAACTCCCTCCCCGAACTGCTCGCGGTCCCTAAGCTCGCCGCGCGCGTGACCCTCTCGATTGAAAACCAGCCGGTGGTTCGCGTTCGCCGCAATGACGAAGGCGCGGTTTGGTTAGAAGGGACAGAACACGCCACCGACGAAGAAGGCCGCCTCGAGCTCGAAGTGTTCCGGCGCATCGACGACGGCGTTCCCCTGAAAGTCATCACCCAACTCGACATTCGGGCATCCGGACCGGCTCGCGAAGTAAACTTCGGACGGGTCATCTTGCCAGGCACAACGCCCACCGCGCTCGAATCAGAGCTCGCGGTGCGTATGAGCCCGGCTGGAGACCTCGTCGCGCAGGTCCACGCAGGCACGTACTCGATCCGCGTCATCGCGCTTACCGGGTCGTCGCCAAAGCGCCTGTCGATGTCCCTCGCGGCCCACCGCAGCGGTTCAAACAGCTCGGGTTCGACCAGCTCGGGTTCAGCCAGCGGCGCCGACGATGATTCCGCGGCAAACGCACAAACCGACGAAGAGATTTGGCCGAGCGAGGAAATCTGGGCATGGGCCGCCGACGAAAAACTTCGCCAAGTCGAACTCGCGGGGGCGCCCACCATCGACCCCGCCCGAACCAATCTCCCCGCCAACTGGCGCTCGTTTCCTGCCTACGTCTTAAAACCGGAACGTGGGCTGGAGCTTACCACCACCCGCAGCGGGGAACCCCAACCGCCCCCCAACGACCTGTCGCTTCGCCGAGAACTTTGGCTCGACCTCGACGGTTCGGGCTACACGGTGCGCGACCACTTCACCGGAACGATGAACCAGCGACATCGGCTGGATCTTACGGCGGGCGAGCTTGGCCATGTCGTCGTAGACGGTCGCGATCAATTGATCACCGAACCAAAGGATCGCGACGGGAAGGATCACGCCGGAGTCGAACTGCGCTCGAGCGATGTGCGCCTTCGTGCCGAATGGCGACGCTCCGGTTCGGTGCGCGCCTTGCCCGCGGTGGGATGGTCCGAAGACGTGCAGAGCCTTTCGACTTCAGTGCACCTTCCGCCTGGCTGGTCTCTGCTCGCTGCGCCTGGCGCCGACGAAGCTACTGGCACGTGGATCGATCAGTGGAACCTCTGGGGCATCTTTTTCGTGCTTATTCTCGCCCTCGCGGCAAGCAAGTTGTGGGGCGTGCAATGGGGCCTCGTGGCGCTGGTGGGGCTCGCGCTGTGCTACCACGAGCCGGGCGCGCCACGGTTTTCTTGGATCACCATGACGGGTTTGGCAGCCCTCCTCGCCGTGTTGCCGGTCGGCTTGTTGCGGAACGCGACGCGCTTTCTCTACTGGTTCACGGCCATCGTGCTCTTGCTCCTGGCCGTACCCTTCGCCGCCGGGCAATTGAAGGTCGCTCTCTACCCTCATTTGGCCCCCGAACCAGACGCGCTCGACTCGATCGGCGGGCTGACCTTGGCCGCCAGAGAAGCGCCCACTGAAGCAGAAGCCTTTGACGAAGAAGCGCCCGGTGCTCCCGCGCCTGAAGGCGCGAGCGCTCCGGAACCTGACATCGAAGGCGACGACGCGGTCGAAGAAGAACCGGAAGCGCTCGAGGCCGCTCCTGCACAATCGATCGCCCCGGCGCGGCCAAAACGCAAACGGGAAGCCAAGAGCGGCGGCTACGGAATGCGAAATCAAGGCGCGGGCCTGCTCGGGTCACTCGGCCAGCGCGGAGAGATGGCGCGCAAAGAATGGGCCGACCCCAACGAAGTAGTACAAACCGGACCCGGCGTGCCCGACTGGTCGTGGAGGGCGTGGTCTCTTTCCTGGACCGGGCCAGTGACCAAGGATCATCAGCTTCGCTTGATGCTCATTTCGCCGCTCGGCAACCGATTCCTAGCCCTTCTTCGCGTCATGTTTTTGGGCGCGCTTCTTTTCGTATTTCTTCGCCGCGCCCCCTCCGGCCCCGCGACACGCAAGGCCGTCGCGGCGGCGTTGCTGGCTCTGTTGATGAGCGCGCCGAATTCCGGACTGGCGCAAGACACGCCGTCTGACGAGCGGCTAGAGGAACTGAAAACGCGTCTGACCAAAGCGCCAGATTGCTTGCCGAACTGCGTCCTTGCATCATCGATGCGCATCGACATCAAGGCGGGCGGCGCGACCGTCGACGCAACCGTGCACGCGAGCGCCCAAGCCGCCTACCGCATTCCCGGGCCGCTACAAAACTGGGTCCCCGACGTCACCACGCTCAACGGGAAACCCACGACCGCGATGGCCCTGCGCGATGAAGGCTTTCTCTTTCTGCGCCTGCCCGCCGGTACGCATCAGGTTCGATTCGAGGGCGTGATTCCCCGACGCGATGTGTTGACGCTCGCGTTTGGCGAACCGCCCCGCGCGCTCTCGGTATCAGCCCCCGGCTGGGAGACCGAAGGGCTGCGCAGCGACGGCCGAGTATCCCAATCCATTCAGTTTCGCCGCGAAATCACCACCGCCACGGAGCAAGCCGCCCGACGACGGGCGCTCCTGCCCTGGCTGCTGGTTCATCGACGATTGGAGGTCGGCGTTCGATGGACGCTCCATTCCACCGTCGAACGGATCACTCCGCCGGGCAGCCCGGTCGTCGCGCGGATTCCGTTGCTCGCTGGCGAACGCGTCACCGACCCCAACGTGTCCGTGCAACCGAAAGGGGTCGTGGTGTCGCTCGGTCGAGACGACCAATCGATTTCGTGGACATCCGTGCTCAAACCGCGCGCCAAGCTCAGTTTGACCGCCGCCAAGAACGTACGTCGCTCCGAGCGATGGACACTCGCCTGCGGACCTATTTGGCGATGTGAGGCGTCCGGCATCGCGCCCGTGCATCATCATCAGCACGGCAACTGGGAGCCTGAGTTTTCGCCGTGGCCAGGAGAAACCATCGAGCTCCAGTTCAACAAGCCCGAAGCGGCGCCCGGTCAATCCACCACCATCGACCGCGCCACGCTCACCGTAACCCCCGGAGTACGCATGCTCCGCGCGAAGCTCGACGCCACCATCCGTACCACGCAGGGCAACGCGCAAACGTTCACGTTGCCGCCCAAAGCCAAGATTCTCGCCCTCAGCGTCGACGGCCAAACCCGCGCCGTGCAGCAAGAAGGCCAGAAAGTGCGCGTCACGCTGCATCCTGGTTCTCAAGAAATCCGAATGCGCTGGCAGCAACCGAGCGGCCTTCGAGCTTGGTTTGTCACCCCGAAGGTTCATCTCGGGGGGGATGCCGTCAACGTTCGAGTGAAGATCGAAGTCCCCAAACAACGATGGCTGCTCTGGGCCGATGGCCCGGCATGGGGCGTTGCGATCCTGTTCTGGCCGTATCTCCTATTGGTCATCGCGCTCGCCTTGGTGCTCGGAAGAACTGTCCGCGCGCCGCTGCGGTCGTGGGAATGGATGTTGCTCGGCTTGGGGCTTACCCAGGTTCCTGCGCCGGCCGCGCTGGTGGTGGTGGGGTGGTTTGTCGCGATGGACCGACGGCGTCGAAATCCCGATCTGAGTCCGGGATGGTTCGACCTTCGGCAACTCGCGCTGGGCGGCTTCACCCTGATCACCTTGGGCTGCCTGTACGCAGCGGTGCACACCGGCCTACTCGTCCAACCCGACATGCAAGTGGTGTCCCCCGAAGGCACCGACCGGGTGCTGAGCTGGTATACCGACCGGACCTCGGGCGGTATTCCGCGACCTCGCCTGCTGAGCCTGCCCATCGCGGCATGGCGCATGGGCATGCTGCTGTGGGCGCTTTGGCTCGCCTGGCGGCTCATCCATTGGCTGCGCTGGGGTTGGTCGTGCATCGGCGAGGGAGGCCTCTGGAAGCGATTGGCCAAAACGCGGCCACTTCCTCCGGGAGGAGCACCCGCCGTGGGGCCATCAGTGGGCGACGACGACGACGACTCACCCACCCGGGTCGAAAAAAAGCGACCCTCCGAACGCCCCCCGAAACCGGGCCCAAAGCCTCCTTCCGAAGCTTCACCCGATCCAGCACCAGCTTCGCGCGCCGACGCTGACGTACCGATGAACCCTTTTGATCGCACTTCTCGACCGCCGGACCCTGCGCCCAAAGCCGCACCCAAAGCCACGGAGACCGACCAACCACAAACCGAAGGCGCACCCACAATTCGCACCGGCATCCCCATCACGCGACCGCCGGCTTCCCCGGAGGCCAAAAAAGACGGTAGCGACGAAGACAACAAGGATGGCCAAAGCGAAGACGGCGAACGCAAGGACGAAAAAGAAGACGGCGATAGCGACTGATCGGGCAGCGCGAACGCTGCGGGTCCAACGACTATGATATCATAAGCGCATGCAAGAATCGGCGCCCCAGCGACTCAGCTTGCGTCAGCTCATGCAACTGATGATTCAGCGCGGAGCGAGCGACCTACACATTACGACCGGATCTCCACCACAACTGCGCATCGACGGAAGTCTCATGCCGCTGCGCACTCCTCCGCTGGGTCCGGTGGAAACCAAGCACCTCTGTTACGAGGTGATGTCAGAAGAACAGAAGATCAAGTTCGAGAAGCACAACGAGCTCGATTTCTCATTCGGCGTTCGCGGTCTTTCTCGTTTTCGAGCCAACGTATTCATGCAGCGCGGCGCCGTCTCGGGCGCATTTCGCGCCATCCCGTTTCAGATTCGCGCGCTCGGAGAGCTCGGTTTACCACCCGTCGTCGGAGACCTGGCGCATCTTCCGCGAGGCCTCGTGCTCGTCACCGGCCCCACCGGATCAGGAAAATCGACCACCCTCGCGGCGATCATCGACAAAATCAATACCGAACGCCGACAGCACATCATGACGATCGAAGACCCGATCGAGTACATGCACCCCAACAAGAACTGCATCGTCAACCAGCGTGAACTGGGCGCGGATACCGACAGCTTCAAAGGCGCACTCAAGTATGTGCTCCGGCAGGATCCCGATGTAGTGCTGGTCGGCGAAATGCGCGACCTTGAAACCATCGAGGCGGCGATGACCATTTCCGAAACGGGCCACCTCGTGTTCGCCACCCTACACACCAACGGCGCGGTACAGTCGATCAACCGCGTGCTCGATGTATTCCCTCCGCACCAACAGCCACAGATTCGAGCGCAGCTATCGTTCACGTTACAGGCTGTAGTGACGCAAATGCTGATCAAACGAAGCGACCGCCCGGGTCGCGCCCTGGCCGCGGAAGTGTTGATCCCCAACTACGCGATTCGTAATCTGATTCGTGAGAACAAGGTGCATCAAATCTACGGACTGATGCAGACGGGACAGGGCCAAAGCGGCATGCAGACGATGAACCAAGCGCTGTACGGGCTCTACAAACGCGGAGTTCTGAACCTTGAAGAAGCGCTCGGTCGCTCTCCCGAAATGTCCGAACTGCAAAGCATGATCGAGAACCCCAAAACCGAACTCGGCGCCGCCGGGCGCTCTGTTTCTAAGAGGGGCTGAGGCTACGCCCGGTTTAGCACTTCCGCGCTCACACCAGAAGCATGGATAAACTCCATGGTGGGTTCATTGGCCGCCGCCAGCAGTTCCGCCGGGGTGCCGCGGGCGAGGATTTCTCCAAAGTAGAGGAACGCAATCCGATCTGCGATTCGGAATACCGATGCCATGTCGTGGCTGATCACAAGGCTGGTGACGCCGAACTTGGCTTGAGCCTCGAGAATCAAATCATCGACCGTGCGTACGGTGATCGGGTCGAGCCCAGTGGTTGGCTCATCGTAGATCAGCACATCGGTTTCGAGCACCAAGGCGCGGGCCACCGCCACACGTTTCTGCATGCCACCCGATAGAGACGCAGGGAGCTTGTTGTGCGCGGCTGCGATGCCGAGCGATTCCAACTGGTGCATCACGCGCTCACGAATTTCTCGATTACGCAGCTTGGTATGCTCACGCAGCGGAAACGCCACGTTTTCGAACACCGTCATCGAATCAAAGAGCGCCGACATTTGAAACACCATCCCGAACGTCCGCCGCATCGCAGCGAGCTCCAGCCCTTCAAGGGCAGCGAAGTCTCGCCCGTCGACCCAGATTTCACCTGCGTCGGGCTTCTCCAATCGAATTAGCTGCCGCATGAGCACGGTTTTCCCTGAGCCTGAGGGGCCGATGATCACGTTCGTTTTCCCGCGATGCACATCGAACGAGACACCGCGAATGACGTGGTGGTCTCCGTAGCGCTTGTGTAGGTTGCGAACTCGAATGTGAATCGGGTCGTCCGAAGAACCGGTCATCAAAAAAGCCCTTCGCCAAGCACCAGACTCGTGATCACGTAGTCAAGAAGAAGAATCGCAACTGCATTGTGCACCACTGACCGATTGGTGGCTCGGCCAACTCCTGCTGCACCGCCACTCGCAAAGAATCCCTGGCGGCACGCGATCAACATCACCGTCAGCCCAAACACTGCGGCTTTGATCAATCCCTGCCGCACATCAGGCCAATCGACGATCCAGCGAAAGCGATCGATAAATATCCCGTGATCAAGCCCGAGCAGCTGAACGCATACGATCCACGCCCCGACCATGCCCACGAACGTAAACAGCATGGTTAATACCGGCACCATGACCACGCCCGCGACGAGGCGCGGCACCACCAAATACTGCACGGGGTTGACCGCCATCGCGGTCAATGCATCGATCTGGCTCGTCACCCGCATCGACCCAAGCTCTGTCGTCATCGCGCTCCCTGCGCGGCTCGACACCATCAGCGCGGCGAAGACGGGACCGATTTCGCGCGTCATCCCGATGCCCACCACGGCGCCGGTTTGATTTTCGGCGCCAAACTGACGAAACCCATCCACCAACTGCAAGCCCAGCACGGCCCCAACAAACAAACCCGTCAGACTGACAATAAAAATCGACCCGATGCCCACGAACTCCATCGATTGCACGAAGAGCCGCCCGCGAAACGGTGGGCGCACCCCCCAAAATATGGCTTCGCCGAGCAAGCTCATCAGCGTGCCTACTTCGGCAAACGGGGCCGCAAGCACGCTTAGCGCTGAAGCGCCCCATCGGCGCAAAGGAATCAGAGATGCTTTGGCTGGACGTTCGCGATCAGCTGAGTCTGCGTTTTCGGTGGCGTCGGGCACTGTTTGTTGATTAGCAGTCGTCGCGCAGTCGCGGCAATAGCCGACGAGGAACGCGACTTGAGATCGAGGTAAGCACCTCGTAGGGGATGGTTCCACTGGCTTCCGCCAATTCCCAAGCGCTCTGCGATTCGCAACCTTGCGACCCGATCAGAATTACTCTGTCGCCCACCGCCGCAGGCACATCGGTCACATCGATGGTCGTCAAATCCATGGAAATCGTCCCTACGATCGGGCAGCGCTGGCCCTGCACAAGCATGGCTCCGCGGTTTGAAAGCGCACGCGAGAGACCATCTCCATAGCCCACCGGCACCGTGGCGATACGACTGTCGCGCGTTGCGCAAAACGTACCTTCGTAGCCCACGCGTCCTCCCACTGGAACGCGCCGCACGTGGGCGACTTGGCTCACCCAGCGCAGCGCCGGCCGAAGCGGCGCAGGGTATGCGCGGTTTGGACCGTATCCATACAGCGCGAGACCGCAACGAACGGCATCAAAACGAGCCGCAGGCCACAAAAAAGTCGCCGCGCTGTTGGCCGCATGCACGATGGGTGTGTCGAACGCGTGATCGTCCACGCGCGAATACACCGCGCGCCAGGTCCCCAGCGCTTCGGTAAACCGCTGCAGCTGGCCACGCGTGTAGTCGAGGTCGATCGCGGCCGACGCAAAATGCGTCATGATGCCGCCGATACGAACGTTTGGCTGATCTCGACACGACTCGAACAGACTTGTGAGCTGCTCGGTGGGCACCCCGAGGCGGCCCATGCCCGTGTCGACGTTGAGATGCAGCTCGATCGCCGCGTCGCCCGCGGCGGCGGCAAACTGAACCACATCCGCGCAGGCGGACACCACCGGGGTGAGCCGATAGGCCACCACATCCCGATGCGCGGTTCCATAGGCGCCCCCGAGGATCAAAATGGGGGCTTTGATCCCAGCTTCGCGAAGCCGCACGCCCTCCTCCACCAACGCCACCACAAGCGTAGGCGGATTCCTCATTTCGGTCTGGTCTACCAAATGCCGCGCGACATCCACGGCGCCGTGCCCGTAGGCGTCGGCTTTGATCACCGGCATCACCCTCGCGGGAGCGGCCGTTTCGCGAAGGGCTGAAAAGTTTTCAGCGATCGCCGATTGGTCCACTTCGATCCAAGTCGGCCGCAGCGGATTGGAGGCGAAAGAAGAAGTCATCTGCGGCATGTCAGAAATCGCGTCTCCCCCCCGTACTCCATCCATATTGGAGTGCATGGTCCAACTACGCACTCCGGTCGAGCTCCCATGTGCGAAACCGCATCCATGCTAGAATCCTGTCGCCTGCGCTATACGCATCGCCTGCTTGCGCCGCGCCCTTCCCGCTCCAAACCTCTACCCAGGTTTATGACTCAACTCGCCCCGGACACTCTCGCGCAAGCCCTCGATGGGGACCCCTCCGCGGTGCGCGCTTTGGTTCGACATTTCACGCCAGTCATCCAGTGTCGGGTAGCCCGAACGCTCTTTCGGCGAGCTCCTTCGGGCCGTTCAGGCTCGGTACGGCAAGAAGTTGAGGACCTCACCCAAGAGGTATTCGCCTCGCTCTTCGCCAAAAACGGCCACGTGCTTCGCTGCTGGGACCCCGAACGCGGCCTAAGCTTGCTGAACTTCGTAGGTCTCGTGGCTGAGCGAGAAGTGACCTCTATCTTGCGCAGCGGCCGGCGCAATCCGTGGACCGAAGACCCCATGGACGCGCCCAAGCTGCAAACCAAGACCGTCACCCAAAGCCCTGAGCGCGCGGTGGAATCTCGCGAAATGTTCAAAATCATGCTCGACAAGCTCCGTACCGAGCTCAGCCCGCTTGGCTTCCGCATTTTCGAGTTGCTGTGGTGCGAAGAGAAATCGACCGATGCCGTCTGCGAGGAACTCAATATGTCGCCCGACGCGGTATACGCTTGGCGAAGCCGAATCCGCAAACTCGCCAAAAAACTTGCCCAGGAGATGTCCGCCTCTCCTCCAGCTCGAGCGAGCGCATCATGAACGAAGACGAACTGCTCAAGGGACTCGGTGCCATCATGAACGAAGAGCAACAACACGCCCCCGATGCGCGCTGGGACAAACTTGCGCGTGGCGAACTCTCCATCGAGGAAGCACAAGAACTCCGCGAAAGCGCTCCCAACACCGACGAAGAACGCTGGGTTGCAGCGTTTTCGCCGTTTGACGACGCAGCCCAAGACCGCTTCGCAGAACGCGCCCTCAATGCACTTGGCGCGCGCGACAGTATCGACAAACAAACAACAGACGAACGTGACGCGACCGAAGGCGCACCGGTCATCTCCATCGCTCGAGCCCGGAAACGACGCCGCGCGTGGACCGCTGCGGGAGCGATGGTGGCCGTCGCGGCCGCCACCGTGCTGTTTTTTCAACCGGTCTTGTTCCAGGCCGCGCCCCAGGTGTCACTTCCTGATTACGAGATGAGCATCAACCGAGGCGCACAGACGTTCCGCTCTGGCGACCCTACGAAAAACCCTTCTCTCCGAAACGGGAACGTGGCCCAATTTCGCGCAGACGATCGCATCGAGATCGTAGCCCGGCCTGAAGCTACGGCGCGCTCCATGCACGCCGCTCTATTTCGTATTCCTCAACAGGGTGCCAAACGATGGGTCCCGGTGCCTGTCCGCGCGGAAGTCTCGAGCGCTGGTTCGGTTCGGTTTATGGCGCGCGCCGGTGACGTTCTTCCCCGACCTGGAGCGTGGACTCTTATCGTGGTGGTGGGTCCGCACCCGATCAAAGAAACGCCCGCCGCAGATACGCAGGAACATATTGTCTTGCGCGCGGCGGTAGAACTGGTCTCCTCCGAACGCTAGCGCTACCGTGGGGCCAGTGAGCTCTTCCGGGTCGGCGTTCCTCATCATCGGCGCAAGCGTCGCCGCGGCAGCTGGCTACGTGGCACTCAACCGATTGCCGAACGAAGACGGCAATGCCCGCTCCGCCGAACGCGGCACCGCAGCGGACAACACCGCGCCGGAGCAGAGCTCAAACGAACGAACCGGACCACCAGCGCGAAGGCGCAAGCGGGAAGTCGAACGACTCCGTGTTCGGGTGATTCGCCGCTACCCCCACGCCACCGATGCATTCACACAAGGGCTTCTTTTCGAGCAGGGAAAGCTCCTTGAGAGCACGGGTCTGCGAGCCCAGTCCACGCTGCGTGAAGTAGAGCTCGCTTCCGGCAACGTGCTCCGGCGTACCGCCGTGCCCGACAATCTGTTTGCCGAAGGCCTGGCGCAGGTTGGCGGCGATTTGATCCAGCTCACGTGGCAAGACGAGCAAGCCCTCGTCTACGACCGCGCCACGTTTCAGCTCAAGAAGCGTCATCGATACGAAGGAGAAGGCTGGGGCTTGTGTTACGACGGAAAAGACTTGGTCATGAGCGATGGAACCGACCAGCTGACCTTCCGCGACCCGGATTCGTTCGCCGTTCGCCGCCGCGTCTCGGTCACTCTCGAAGGCCAGCCTGCGCGCGACCTCAACGAACTCGAATGCGTACGCGGCCGGGTCTACGCCAATATCTGGCAGCGAGAAGACATCGTCGCCATCGATCCCCAGACGGGCATCGTCCGCGCCGTGATCGATGCACGAGGTTTACTCAAACCCGAACAGCGCCACCACACCGACGTGCTCAACGGCATTGCGTACGACCCAAAAACCAAACATTTCTTCCTCACTGGGAAACTCTGGCCCACGCTCTTCGAGGTTGAATTCGTTCCCGAATAGTGCGCGGGATCAACTATCGCAAGAATCGGTCGACGACGCAGACCCGAGATGGAGCGCCGACGAGGATACGGGCTCTGTCGGAACAGTGGGCTGAGACGCAGCATACGGCGTAGTGCGGTAGGGGCCTGGCCCGCGCGGCGGCTTCTTACGAAAGACTTCGTCCCAGTCGACGCGCGCCGTGAGCTGCATCAACACGAACAGCGTGAGCACCGCGCCAACGGTCACCGACAACGCAGACTTGCCTTCGAAGAAGAACGAGTAGCTAAACAGCACGAGGTAGAGCGCCTGCGCAAGACCAGCGCGCAGCACCGCAAAACTCATTCCTGCGACGACCCGCAAATAGCTCACTACCAAGAACGAACTGGTGAGCGAAGCCACAACAAACGCTGCGTGAATGTTGATATGATCGACCAAATACGCGAGCAGCAAATGGAACGCGAAAAACGCCGCCGCCAGAAAGAAATAGTGCATGGGATGCAAACTGGTTCCGCGAACTACGCCGACGATGACCATCACGGTGAAGAAAAAGAGAAGCGATACGGGCGCAAAAAATACAATCCGCGAAACCACCGGGCCTGGATTGAGCCGGCTCGGCAGCGTGAGGCCGATGCTCTTGCCCGTGATGAGTCGATCAAATTTCCAGCGCAGCGTTTGTCCCGCTTGCGAGGTGCGCGCCGTTTTCGACGTCGGAGACATCGAACCGTTCGTGAAATCGTAGCCATCGGTGTCGGTATGCACCCTCATGTCGAGGTTGCGAATCAACGACACCCCGGCAGTGGGCCGGTAGGTCCACTCGCTCAAGCCGCGAGAGCGGTATTCGACGGCCACTCGGATCGGTCGGCGTGCTTCGTCACGAGGAATCTTGACGAGTAGTTCATTGTCATCCCCGGGCACCGCACTCGTGACCTTGCCGTTGACCGAAAACGCAAAGTGGTCGTAAATCGCGTCGCGAGAAGGAAACGTAAACCGAGCGAAGAGTTCTGCCGGCGGCGGGGACACAACCGCATCGGCCGCCAAGGGGCCTGGGGATTCAGACTGCTTGCGGCCATCCGCAGTAGACCGGGCGGCTACGAGGGAGGCTGCCTTGGGTTGAATCGCCGCAGATTGAACCACTACGGGGTCGAACACGTAGTCTGCGCGAACCCGAACCTTGTACGTCGCAAACCACATCAAACCTTTCTTGCGGTGGTCGGAAGAAAGCCAAACGTCTACGTTGGCCCGCGAAGCCGAAACGGGTTCGCGGTTCACCACCGTCTCCATGGAGGACACCCGTCGCCCATCGTCCCCCACCGACTGTCGCTCGCGCTGGGTTTCCGTTTCCCGATAGACTTCGGGAGCATGTTGCACATGCACGCCACCCCATAGCGCCGCCACTTCTTGATTCAGGGTGACGTCGGCCTCGCCCGTCCGATTGACCACCGTGGCGCCGAGCACGGCCCAGCCAATCGAAGAACAAATGAAAATCAGCCCAACCGCGAAAAGTCGAAGTACCGTCATGCGGAGCCCGCAGTGCAACGCCAGTGCCGCAGCAAATCGACAATGATTTCAACGGCGTGAAGAAACCGGCGGCTAAGCTGAAACGCAGCCTTGTGTCAGAAAAGCCGCACCGGTCGGGCGAACTCGGGTGCGTAGCGAGGTGTGGTGTCGCATCGACACTGCGCCCCGTGGACACGAGGCCCTAGGGTCATCATTCCCCAGCTCGCGCAGAACTTTCTCCGCTGCGCGGCTCCTGCGATCAAGCCCCGTGACTGAGCCAGACCCCAGATCCTCGCCATGCGCGTTGAAATTGCTTCGTTTTTCTTTGATTTCGCAGCCAGTCCTACGTCTGAACGCTCTCCGGCCAAACCCTGAGCCGACCAAGAAAGCATGGATCGATACTTGCTTCTCGTAAGCGGTATGACTTGTGGGCTGATTCAGGAAGGGAAGTCGTACACCCCGAGCTCGACATGCACCCCGAGCTCGACATACACACAGAGCTCGGCGGGCATGTCGAGCCCCCAGGGTCGAGGACGCGCGGTTGCGGTTCTCGGTGCTTTCGCGGCCGTCGGCGCGTTCGCGGGGCTTGGTGGATGTGCCGCAGTGGGCGAGGTAGGGCCGGGAAGCGCAAACAAGGCGAACCAGGCAGCCGGCGCGCTGAGCATTGAGAGCTGTGCGGGCGACGAGCGCTGCAAGTGGGTGATCGGGCAAATCAACGCCTACGACGTCCACCTCGACCCAGAGGTTCGCAAGACAAAGTACGACAGCATCGTGAGCGCAGCGAAAGTGAACCCGAGCCATGGGGCGCGCGAGGTGTTCGGCCATACGCCGTATCTCTTCGGTCAAGACTGCGGAGATAGCGCCACCAGCACGACAGCCGCCACCGATTCGCAGGCCACAGATTCGCAGTCGACGAGCGACACCTCCGCGCAGAGCGGGACATCCCAGCCGAAGGCGTCCTCCTCGCCCGGAACGTCACAAGCCTGCCGGAGCCAAATCGCCGAACTCTACAAACCGCTCAGCGGCGTGCTTCCGTCCGAATCCACCATCATCCACGGCAACGCCACCGACGAGAGCTTTTGCGGTTCGCACACTGCAGGAGCGGTGATTAAGGAAACGAGCGGCAGAATGACGATGTGCAACTTTCGCGAAGCGCGAAACGGACGGGCATCGTTCGATTTGCTGCATCTGGCGGTTAGCCTGAAGCTGGCCGGCGCCGACCAAACCACACTCCAAGCATTTGTGAACGGCTATGTAACCCGGCTGAACAACGCGGGACAGACGACGACATCCGACGCTCCGTTACCCACTCGGTTTGACCAATATCTCGGCACCCACGACCACGATCCGACCAGGGAAGGTCGAGGCATCGTGCAGGCGCGAACCAAGATGCTCACCAACCTGGGAACCGCCAGTAGCTTCAAACAAGACCTTCCGGGCGGCGCGGCAGAAAATATTCCGGTAACGCCCGACGCCGACCAACGCAACGCCTCTCCAGACCGCGGCGCCTTCGATCAGCTGGTGAGCGCCCTCAACTCATTGGCGACGAAGTCCTCCCGGCAAGGGCTCCCTGATCTCTTCTTTGACCTCCAGGCTGCCGCCAAGCAAACGACGACTGCGGGAACGGTATGGCTCGCCCGCATCCGGGGTCCATCCGCAGACGCCAACGACGACATCATCCTTCGCTTTCAGGAAGCTCTGCCCGCTTCCGGACCGGACTACGCGAGCGCCCCCGCGCCGACCTCCTCGGCCCAACGAGCCCAAGATATGGCAAACGCAACGGAGTCCATGGCGCTGGGTCACGCCCCCTTTGTCAGCGCGGTTGAATTCGGCCAAGCGCACTACGTAGGTCGAGAGCTCTCCCCCTTCGGCCCGGAGCCTTTTCGATGGGACGCACCGCCCAACGTGGGCGACGCAACCGCGATGGGAGCCGAGCTCGCGAGGGCGCACCGCGGCACGAACTCCGCGCCTGGCACTTCAATCACGCAGGAAGCTCAGAATCTACTCGCAGGCGCCGTCGCAAGCGCAGCCGAAGCGTACGCGAAACAAGTCGAAGCAGACGCGATGTACGTTCGTCGCGCCCACGGCGACGAAACAGCCCCCGTGCCCGAACAAGTAGCCGCCTCCGACACCACCCCGACCACCGGCGAAAGCGTGCCTACGCAACCGGCAGCGGGAGCCCCCTCTGCTTCTGGACAGTCCACGTTCCGCGCATCGAATCCCATCAACTAGGTGGTTTGGAAAATACGACTGCACGCGAGCGTCGCACGGTCGGGATTGCGCGTAAGGCACGGTGTCCGTATGCTCCGCCTAGCCTGGAGCAGAGCGAGCCTTCGGGGCAGAAGCTTTCGAGAAGACGGTATTCAACGTGCGCATCGCGGTCATCCAGTTTCCTGGTTCCAACGCCGATTGGGACGCGCTGCATGCCGCGCGCGTGGTGGGCGCGGATGCGTGGTACGTGTTTCACAAATCCACCCGCCTCTCCCCGAATGCCGGCCCAGCGTCGGGCGACGACCCGGATGCGGTCATCATTCCGGGCGGGTTTTCGTATGGCGACTATCTGCGCGCAGGCGCAATCGCCGGCTTTAGCCCTATCGTACCTGCAATACGCGAGTTTGCCGCGCGAGGCGGCCCCGTACTCGGCATCTGCAACGGGTTTCAGGTACTCACTGAGCTTGGCCTGCTCCCTGGCGCACTCACGCGAAACACGCACCTCCGTTTCGAATGCCGCGATGTACACATTCGGGTCGAACACTCGGGCGCGTTCACGCGCGATGTTGGACGCTGCCTTCGCGTTCCGATCGCGCATGCTGAGGGGCGTTATCAGTGCGACCCGAACACGCTGCGATCGCTGCAGGAACACGGGCAAATCGCGTTCCGCTATGTATCGGAAGACGGTGTATCAGAAGACGACCCCAACCCAAACGGATCCGTCGACGACATCGCCGGCGTGTACAACGAGCAAAAAAACGTGCTGGGCATGATGCCGCATCCAGAACGCGCGAGCGAAACGATTCTCGGCGGCGACGATGGCCGAGAAATCTTTGAGGCGCTGCGCGATCATCTGCAGCGGTCCCAGACGCAAAGTCGGGCTGCGTCATGAGCGAACCGACGTTTGAAGTTCAGTCCGCGAACCTCGAGACTGCGCGCTCGTTCGGCCTCAGCGACGACGAATGGGAACGCGCCATCGATCGCCTGGGCCGAGTGCCCAGCTACACCGAGCTCGGCGTGATCAGCGTCATGTGGTCCGAGCATTGTTCCTACAAATCTTCCCGAGTTCATCTCCGCAAACTTCCCACCACGGGCCCTCAAGTGGTGCAGGGCCCGGGCGAGAATGCTGGCGCGGTGGATATTGGCGACGGGTTTTGCGCGGTATTCAAGATGGAATCGCACAACCATCCTTCGTTCATCGAGCCGTACCAGGGCGCGGCAACCGGCGTGGGAGGCATCCTCCGCGATGTATTCACCATGGGCGCGAGGCCCATCGCATCGCTGAACTCGCTCCGTTTCGGCCGCCCCGACCATCCGAAAACCGCCTCGCTTTTGCGTGGGGTAGTGGCAGGAATCGGCGGCTACGGAAACTGCATCGGCGTGCCCACGGTCGGAGGCGAAGTCCAGTTTGATGCGTCGTACGACGGAAATATTTTGGTCAACGCGTTCACCGTCGGTATCGCACAAACCGACCGGCTCTTTTTCGGCAAGGCCACCGGGATTGGCAACCCCGTCATCTACGTCGGGGCGCGCACGGGGCGCGACGGCATTCACGGCGCCACCATGGCGAGCGCCGAGTTTGATTCGGAATCGGAAAAGAAACTTCCCACGGTTCAGGTCGGCGACCCGTTCATGGAGAAACTACTGCTGGAATGCTGCCTCGAAATCTTTGCCCGCGACTGCTTGGAGGGCGTGCAGGATATGGGCGCCGCAGGGCTCACTTCGTCATCGGTCGAAATGGCGGCCCGAGGGGGCACCGGTTTGGAACTCGATCTCGATGCGATTCCTCGTCGCACCCAGCGACTTTCGCCGTACGAAATGCTGCTTAGCGAATCCCAAGAGCGCATGCTCATGGTCGCCAAAAAAGGGCGCGAGCACGAAGTTTTCGAGATTTGCGAGAAATGGGATGTGCAGGCCGCCATCGTGGGCACGGTGACCGGCACGGGGCGATTCGTCTGTCGCGCAACCCCGGGATACGATCCGTTCCAGCCCGATCCCGGACCGGCCGATCCGATTCAAGTCGTTGATTTGCCTGTCGACCTACTCACCGACGCCGCCCCGAAATACGATCGCCCGCAGTGTCCGGTCCCCGTACGTCCCGAAACGATATCGATCGCAACCACCGCCGCACATGCAATGCCGAACAGCGGCGAGGGCCTCGCGGACGAGCTCATCCGCCTCGTCGGCAGCCCCAACATTGGCAGCCGCAGCTGGATTTGGCGTCAATACGACCACGTGGTGCGCAACGGAACCGTGGTGCGCCCCGGGGAAGGAGACGCTGCGGTCGTGCGCGCGTTCTGCGCAGCCGATCCCGAACGCGCCCCGCACACCCATTCTGCCGCGAGCCGCGTGTCCGAAAAATACCTGGCGATCGCGGTCGATTGCAACGGGCGCCACGTACAGCTCGACCCCCGACACGGCGCCGCGATGGCGGTAGCAGAGTGCGCCCGCAATGTGGTGTGCGTGGGAGCGAAACCCCTAGGGCTCACCGATTGCCTCAACTTTGCCAGCCCCGAGCAGCCAGAAACGATGTGGCGCTTCGCCCAGGCCATCGAAGGCTTGTCCGATGCATGCGAAGCGCTCGGCGTCCCGGTGGTATCGGGAAACGTCAGCCTCTACAACGAAACCGAAGGCGCACCCATCTTGCCCACGCCCACCGTGGCGGTCGTGGGGCAGCTGGAAAACGCTGACGACCGACTCGGTCTAGCGTTTCAGAACGAAGGCGACGTGATTTTGCACCTCGGCGCGCCGAGTGAAGGCAACCTCGCTGGCTCCGAATGGCTCACTGGCCAGGCCAACCAAGCGTGCGGCAGGCCGCTGCAGATCGATCTTGCGGCGGAACGCAGACTGCAAAACGCGATGCTCGAACTCGCGCGAGCTCGGCTCCTGAATAGTGCGCACGACGTAAGTGACGGCGGAGTCGGCGTGTGTCTCGCGGAAAGCTGCATCGCGCGCGGTCTCGGCGCCCGCGTGACTCTCCCTCCCTCACCCCGCGACGCCGACACAACCGCGGGCCATCGATTGTTCGCCGAAGAGCCCTCGCGCATCGTCGTAAGCAGCGCCCCGGAACATGAAGCCGCGATTCGAGCGTGCTGCGCCAAACACAGAGTTCCGATCATCAAGCTGGGCGCGGTGGAAGGCGCAGCGTTGATTTGTGACCTCGCACACAGCGGTCCCGAACGCAGCGAGCCTAGGAACCCGCAACGGCTTGCTGTTTCGGTCGAGCAACTCAAGGTCGCGCACGAACGCGCGTTGGACACCATCGTACGAGAGTAGGCTTGGCTCGCGAATCCTTGACGCGGCCACCCGGATTGCAGAAACCAGGAGCGCGAAAACGGTGTAACGCCCCGGTCGCCAAGCCGACGAACAGTCAGCGGAGGAAGAAGTGGCGCCTTGCATTCACACCGCGAGTGGCAACAATGTCACACCTTTCTCCCTTGGTTCCGCAGATAACAAAAATTATCCAATGATTCCGAGTCACACAGGCTATCGCCCTCGGGTACATTTTGTGCATGGGAACGCCTCGCCATGAACCCTCGGAGCGAATCGCGTCAAACGCCGAGCAGAGCCAGAAGTTTCTTCGCTCGCCTCACGGCCCTGCAGACGCGCGCTCCCGGTCGATTCGCTGGCGTCGCGTTGGCCCTCGGGGCGCTCAGCATTCCGTTGATTTTGCAGCTTGGACTCGACAGCCGCTGGACCGCGCTGCTGCCCAGCGACAAACCAAGCATTCGCGACCTCGAGCAAATCAAAGATCGAGTGGGCGGGCTGTCCACGCTCATCGTCGCGGTTGAGTCTCCCTCGAAGGATGTCGCCGCGCTCAAGCGGTTCGGAAAAGACCTCGCGCAACGGGTCGAGCAGCTTCCCGATCGGTACGTACGCACCGTCGATTGGAACGTTCGCGACTACAAAGACTTTCTGTGGACGCATCGCCACCTCTACGCGCCCACCGACGAGCTCGAGGAAATCAGAGACGCGATCGAAGAACGCGCCGACTACGAGCGACTGAAAGCCAACCCTTTTTTCATCGACCTAGAAAACGAAGAGCCGGCCGACCCCAAAGAACTCATCGCGGACATGGAGTCTTGGGCAGACGCCGGGGAAAAGAAGTTTGAGCGTTACCCCGGCGGGTTCTACCTCCATCCCGACCGGAATCTGCTCGCGATCTTTGTGCGCTCTGACTTGAGCGGAGGCGAGGCGGTCGGAGGACGAGAGCTCGTCGCCAAAGTGCAAAGCATTGCCGACGAGCTCGACCCATCTTCGTATGGCCGAGACCTGCGTGTGCAGTTCGGGGGAGACGTGGTGGTCGGCGGCGAAGAACACAAAGCCATCGCCAAAGAACTCACCATTGCCACGAGCCTTACGCTCGCCCTCGTTCTGCTCGCGATTTATCTCTTTTTCGGTCGCGTGCGAGCCATTGTGTTGCTCGGCGCGGCCGTCACTGTCCCCGTGCTGGTCACCTTCGCGGTCAGCGAATTGTTGGTCGACTATTTGAACACGTCCACCGCGTTCCTAGGAAGCATTGTGCTCGGAAACGGCGTGAACCCCAACATCATCTGGCTCGCGCGATACTTCGAGGAACGACGCAAGGGGCATGGCGCACGCCGCGCGATTCTGGAAACCCACTGCAGCACATGGATCGCGACGTTGACGGCCAGCACCGCAGCCGGCCTCGCATACGCTTCGCTCATCCTCACCGACTTCCGAGGATTTAGAGATTTCGGCATCATCGGTGGAATCGGGATGGCGCTGTGTTGGCTCGGCGCGCTCCTTCTCCTCCCGGCTCTCGCTGCACTGATGGAGCGTTTCGCGCCCATGCGATGGTCGACCAAGACGACATCCGGCGATACGAAACGCTTTCGTTGGTCGCCGGCCGCGTTCTTCGGTCAGATCGCTTCTCGTGCCCCGCGCACCACCGTGCTCGTATCGGGCACGATCGGATTACTGAGCCTCGCGGCAGTCGGCTATGCCGTCGCGCACGATCCGCTCGAATACGACTTTCGCAATCTGAAATCCGTGCGCGATGATCGAAGCCCAGGCCAGGAGGTGAACTCCAAGGTCAACGCGATCGTAGGAAGCGTCGCGCGAGGAAACGGCATCGTGGTGTTCGTGCCCAACGCGGACGAAGCGGAATCGATCGAACGACAGCTCGAAGCCCGATCCGGGGCGCTTTGGAAAACGGTGCACAGCGTGCACGATTTGCTACCCGCAGAGCAGACTCGAAAGATCGAACTGCTCGATGAAATTCGAGATCTGCTGACCGATTTAAGACCGCGCGTAGACGTCGAGCTCCAAGCCAAAATCGATACGCACATACCTCCCCAGCGCATGACCCCGCTCACCGCGGAGGATTTGCCGGCTCAGGTCGCACGCACGTTCTCCGAACGCGACGGCACACGAGGACGCATCTTGCTGGTTGAAGAAAGCGAAGACTTTTCGATTTGGGACGGCGCGTATCTCGTGCGATGGTCGCGCGCGCTGCGAGAATCTGAGCTCACCTCGGGAAGCCCTCCTCCGCTCGCCGGCCGTGGCCCAGTGTTCGCGGACATGCTGGAAGCCGTGTGGACTGACGGCCCGCGCGCCATTTTGGCTTCTTTCCTGGCCACCCTATTTCTCTGCATCGTCGCGTTTCGTTCCCTTCGAGAACGACTGCTCACCGTCGGCGCGCTCCTGCTCGGCATCGCGTGGATGGGCGCGACGATGGCGCTCATGGGCCTAAGGCTCAACTTCCTCAACTTTGTCGCGTTTCCCATCACCTTCGGAAACGGCGTGGACTACAGCGTCAACGTGATGAAGCGCTACAGCATCGAACGCGCCCGAACACCGCTCGACGCCGCGCGAATCGCGGTCACAGGAACCGGCGGAGCCGTCGTGCTTTGCTCCCTCACCACAATCATTGGCTATACATCGCTCTACGCCAGCGCAAACCTAGCGATTCGTTCGTTTGGCACCGCGATGGCGATCAGCGAGGTCACTTGTCTCATCGCCGCGGTCGTGACCATGCCCGCCATGCTGCTATGGCTCGACCGACGCGGAGCCCCGGAGGTTCCTGCCGCGGTAGCTCCGCCCCCAAACGTGCCGAGCCGACCAGCCACCGACCCGCCTTCGGGGGCTTCTCCTGTACACCCCAAGTCCGCCGCCTAACGCTGTAGAGCAGCGGCCTTTTGGTCTGAGCCCGGCTGCCCCTGCCTATCTACACTGGGGGTCCTTCGGACCCGTACTGCGTCTAGACCTGTGCAGCTCCACGGACTACGTCCGCTCCGCCTTGCACAGCTCCAGCCGCAACAACCTCCTCGCTCCCTCCCTGCGAAAGGCTCGAAGCCTTCCTCAGTCGCTCGCTGTGGGGGCGCTCGCGCTCAGACCAAAATTCCACTGCTCTCCACCGCTCTATGGGATGCGACGTGCGCTCCAATCAACCATTTGATCACTGCTCACTGCTCTAGATCCATAGATAGGCAGAGGCTCGGCAATGGCGCTGCGGCTTCAAGTCGAATTTGGGCTGCTCGCAGTTCGATGATATCCTGATGAGTTCGAGGTAATGCCTAGAACATTGTATGATCGAGTACCGGTGCGGGATGGGCTTGCGGGGGAACGCACGGTGCTCTCCGCCGAGCGCACGTTTTTGGCCTACGTGCGAACCTCGTTTGCGATGTTCATTGCCGGGCTCACCGGGGCCCATCTGCTCCAATCGACACTGATCCGGGTGAGCGCGTACGCCATCACGGTCATGAGCGTGGTGGTGTTCGCGGTGGGCATCTGGCGTTTCAAAAAGAGCCGTGAGGAAACGCTTTGCCTCCTCTCGCGGCTCGACAACTCTGCCCCCGACAACTCTGCCCCCGACAACTCAACCAAACCCGATTCAGAACTCGTAGCTCGCCGCGAATTTGTACGCCGGGGCCGACGGCACGTTGGCGCCTCGGAACGCTGATTCTACTCCCGCGGAAAGATGGAACGTGCTCCACACGCGGGCCGCGAGCTCGACTCCGTACGACGTGAAACTGACCCCGTCGCCGAGGCCGGCAAAACCTGAAATGGCCGCGCCAGTATCCAAAGACTCGGTTCCCACCAAGCGGAGAATCAGTAGAAAACGATCGATGACTGGTTTGGTGATCCGGGTTCCAAACTCCGCGCCATAAACAATCTGATCGGTAAACCCTTTGGTGCGCAGCGCGTACCCTAGGTTTCCTTGAACATAGAAGCCGAACAGCGACCCAGCCGTGAATGAATGGCCGATCGCGCTCCGAAACGTCACATCGTATTCGCCATCGCCGGTGGGCAAGGATGCCGCAATCAGGTTCGCCGCGGGGTCATCCACCGAAGGCGAATCGTCGCCCGTCGGCAACCCCAGCTGCACGCCAAGCGCCAACCGAAACGGCGCCGTCAATACCCCCGTCCATGCGCCCACGCGAAGATCGCCAAGCCCTTGGGTAGCCCCCATATCTTCGAGGACGTTGCGTCGATAGAGCTCCCCATCAAACGTCAGCGTAAGGTATCGGTCGATCACGCCGACCTCTCCGTAGATACCAATGGCGTGTTGTTTGTAGTCCGGGATGCTGCGTTCGTTGCCGTCCGGGTCGTAGATTTCGTCGGCCGCAATGAGACGGTAGTTGAGGTTGACGTAGCCGCTTCCTTGGTCGCGCGTCCAGGCTTGAGCGGAAGCGGACGAGGCAAGCAGCAGGATAGAAAGAAAAGACCAAGCCCACACGTACTTCATGGGCCGTTCCCCGCTGCGCTCGCGGCCGGGGTGAGCTCCGCGCGAGCCACTTCGACCTGGAAAGGATTGCAATACACCCAGGCAAAGCCTGCACCTTCCGCTTCATCGCCCACGACATATGCGACTGGCCCTCTGATCGGTGTTTCGAAGATACCTGCCAGCACGTCTCCTTCACCGGGCGTTATCCCGTCCTCGAGTACGTCGCGAGTCGAAAGCGCTGCCACCGGGCCCGGCACGTTGCTGGACATAAACGCATCGTCAAACTGAAGCTCGAGCGTTCCTCCTTCGGTCCGAACCAGTGAAGCGGTTCCGGAAGCGGTGTAGGACCCTACGCCAACCACCTGTCCGCTGCTGACCACGGTGCCGGGACTCAACGTTCGAGACCCCGTTTGAGTCGTCGGGTCCGGTACCGAAGACCCAGAGTCGTCGTCGGTGGTTTCCATGGGAACCCCCGAGTCGTCCACCATCGGTGAGTTCGTGCTCCCTCCGGCTCGGACGTTCTCAGGGCGCAAATCAACAAAGTCTGCGTCGCACCCGACCGTCACGGCCGTGAACGCGAATAGGATAAAAGGTAAAGTCTGCCTCATGCGGATCTCCGTCGGCGATGTGTTGCTGCGCCGCTTCTATGCCTTAGCCCGATGAGCGCCGTCTGGTTACAAAAAAGAATCGCAAGCAAGCGCGCACAGTCCATGCGAGAAATGCCATCATTTCATGTCAAAAACCACAACAGAGCAATGGCCTTTTGGTCGGAGCGCAGGAACTCGGCACTCATTGGCTCATTGGCTCAAGTCGGTCGCGGCGAAACCACAGATACGCTGCTGCAGCGCTAGGAACCCATTCTCGATCGCAACGGTTCCGTTGGGCATGGTGCCCTTCGATTCGCTCGCGGTGCAACTTCGAAACGCTGGCACCACCGAAGGAGCTTCAGCACCGGCAAATGTGATTTCTGGCACATCGGTCTGAGACGAAAAGCGAAGGCTGTATTGGGAGCCGTTGTCCCCCGCCGTTCCGGTCCAGGCGAGGGTTAGCTTGTCTTTGCCAACGCACGATGGCTCGCCAGCGACATCGCTCGCGACCAATGGATAACCGTCGCAGGTATCGGTGCCTGCCTTATCGCAAGTTGCCTCGAGCGACACTAGAATATCGGACGAGTTCGAACCTTCCGGGTTCGAAACCGCGATCACACTCAAACCGAAGGCATAGCTCGTCGAAGGGTCCCCGAGCTTCAAGTCGGCGTCGCAACTCAGCTCCAACACACGCTCCGGGACCCGCACGGATTCTATCGCCGCTTTGTCTTCGACCTCGGTGTCTATCGGGCGCTCAAAACTCGCCGCGCAGCCTCCGAACAATGCGCCGCCGATCGAGACAAGAAAAACCTTCCGCGCTGCAGACGTCCACCCCACGAAGCAGGGATTAAGCAACTTTTGTTCCCGTCGCATAGTGCAATCTGTCTCACCAATATCCGGTCGTTCACTGCGATTCTCGCGTGGTGCGCACTTCGGATGCAAAATACCCGTTGCACATCTGAAATCGGACTCGCGAAAATCGGGACCGGATCGCGGAGTCCTTCGAAAGTCGACAGCAACGCACGTTCATGCGATAAAAGCGGCTGTCATGTCGGAAATGCATTCTTCAGCGACGTATCCTCCACGCATCTTGCTGCATCTTGGCCCTGGCAAGCGACGCCCGGTTCCACCGGAAGACATCGCGTTTGTGGAAGCAGCGGGCGGCGACAGCCGTGTGCGCCTGAAAAAGGGCCGCCCGGTCGTTGATGTGCGTCCGCTCGGCAAAATCATGAAGTTTCTCGAACCACACGGTTTTCTGCGCGTCCATCGGAATCACGCCGTCAACCTGGCTTTCGTAAGTGAAATTCGTCGCAAGAAGAAAGGTCGCGGCTGGGAGCTTCGCTTGGAACCGGCCTTCAAAGAACCCCTCACGGTCAGCGACCAAACGCTCGCTGCGCTTTGGGCCGCGTTCGGCGAGTAGTACCTCAGAAGATCACCCTATAGGGTGCATAGCTCGACGAACCACATTCTCAATCCGTGCAGGAAGGCACCCTACGTAGACTCACGTCCTACATTGATAGGTATGCCGCAACGATGCGATACTGAAGGTCCGGGGGGGTACATAGGTGCCGGCCCGGCCGCTCGACCGTGCCAGTCGCTCGAAACTCCACACGTCCCTTTGCTGCGGTCGCCCGTGCCCTTCGCGTGCTCTTGGTGGAGGACAATCCGAGCGACGCAGACTTGGTTCGCGCACTGCTGACCCGCATTCGAACTCCTCGCTTTAAGCTGGACCACGTACAGGGCTTGGACCACGCCCTTTCGGCGCTGGAAACAGAACACGTGGACGTTGTATTGCTCGACCTCGAGCTTCCTGATTCAAGCGGCATGGCGAGCATTCGGCGCATTCTCGCCACGCACCCGCAGACGCCCATCGTCGTACTCACCGGGGTCGACGACGACCGAGTGGGCATGCGCGCGGTTCAAGAAGGCGCGCAGGATTTTCTGGTGAAGGGTTCATTCGACGGCAGTGCCGCGGCGCGAAGCCTTTTTTACGCCATAGAAAGAGCGCGCCTACAGAATCAAATGCGAAGGATCGTCACACGCAACGTCGATGCCATGGTCGTGGTGGGACCGGATGGGACAGTCCGGTTCGCCAATCAAGCCGCGGAGCTCTTGTTTGCGCGCAACGCAGAAGACCTTGTCGGGTCATCCTTCGAGCACCCACTGGAAAACAAGAGCAGCACCGAAATCGAAATCTCCCATCAACGTGAAGGCGAACCGAAACTCGCCCAGATGCGCGTGGCCGAGGTCGAATGGGATGGACAACCGGCTTTTTTGGCCTCGATTCGAGACATTACTGATTTGCGACGCACCCAAGAGCTCGAACGACGTCTGATGCACGCGAATCGGCTCACCGCAATCGGCCAACTTGCCGCAGGCGTCGCGCACGAGATCAACAACCCCGCCGCCTTTGTCCAGGTGAACATCGGCGTTCTGGGAAATGAAGTGCGAGAAATGCGGACCGCGCTCCGATCCGCAGCCCACCAACTCGAGGCCGAAATCGGGCCGCATGCCGCAGCGCTGCTGAGCTCGGTGCTGAACGAACACGACATGCCCGCAAAGCTCGCGACGATGGAAGAAGTGTTCGACGAATGCCTTGTCGGCGTCAAACGGATCGCGACCACAGTCAAGGACCTTGGTTGTTTTTCGCGCATCGAAGAAGACGACGTCGACGTAGTAGACCTCAACGACGTTGTGAACGTAGCGTGCAGCATGACGTTCAACGAAGTACGCCACCACGCCGAGCTCATCAAAGAGCTGGGCGACATTCCCGTGATCGCGGCAGACCGAGCGAAGGTGACTCAGGTATTGATCAATCTGATCATCAATGCGACGCACGCGATCGAGCAAGGTGATTCAACGCACAACAGCATCCGCGTGTCTACCCAGCGACGAAACGGCGCGGTTATTGTGGCGGTCGAAGACACCGGATGCGGCATTCCGGAGCGCGATCTTGAACGCATTTTCGAACCGTTCTTCACCACGAAATCCCGAGAGCGGGGAACCGGCCTCGGTCTTTCGATTTCCGCGGAAACGATTCGAAAACACGGCGGGGATATGCGCGTCGAAAGCACGGTGGGACGGGGCAGTCGCTTCGAGGTCGAGTTTCCCGAACGTACCGGGCTTCGTACAAACAAAAGCGCTTCCCGCATCCCCAGCTTGACCTCGATGCCCCCGCGTCGTGCGCGCGTGTTGGTCATCGACGACGAGCGCATGCTGCGCAAGGCGGTGCGCAGGGTTCTCGAGCCTACACACGAAGTCGTGGAGGCCCAAGACGGTGCAGAGGGTCTAGAAATTCTCGCTCACGGCCCAGCTTTCGATGTCGTGATCTGTGATCTTATGATGCCAGGAGTTGACGGCGTTGGGGTTCATGAATCGCTTTCCCGTTCCGACCCCAAGCTCCTCGAACGGTTCGTATTTGTGACCGGCGGCGCATTCACCACTCGAGCGCGTTCGTTTATCTCAAACGCACAGCCTACCGTGCTCGAAAAACCCGTCTCCACAGACCTCATCCGCGGCATCGTCCGCCGGCTTTCGCGCGCTCAGTAGGGGTCTCCCGGTTCCTGCCATTCAAACAACAGCAGCGTGCGCAGACTATTCGGTTCCCAGCCGCGCTCGACGAACGATGTGGTCACTTGCTTCGCGCCCGACAGCTCAAGCACCCGTTCGAAAAAACCCATCGTTTGATAAGCGGCTGCCTTTTCTGCTTTGGCGCCCATCCGGTAGTGAACAGCGATACGCGCCAAGTTGGGAATGAGCGTGTCGATTTCCAGCGCTTCAAAATCGAAGAATGTTCGGCGAAGCACTCGAAAACGCATGAGCGATTCCATCGGATCGTCCGCCGCAACGAGATCCGGATGGAGCTCCCGCTGCGCTTCCGCGGAGATCGTCCCCCACATCCGCGCGAGCATCACGTTGCCATCGGCGAGCTCGGCGAGAATCGCGTTGCCGAGCCGCTCAAACGTATCCATCGGGTACCACCCGCGAGGGTTCACGCGCGACATGACCATCGCCATATCGCGGGACGAAACGCGCTTCTCCCACGCGATATCCTTGCGGCGCCGAATCATGCGCACGTACTCTCCGAATAGCGAACCCTTTACATGTCGCGTCAAATCGCCCCCAGGCCCCATTCCGTCGTTTGCTCGCAAGCCAACTTATCGGGAACATCGGGTCACGCAACCCGGATTGTGCCGCGGTTGACACATCCACGCGCAGCTGCCAACCCTTCGGCATGCAAAGTCAGTGGTCAGACGTTGCCGCGGAAGAATATGTCGCGCGCTACGGGAGCGCCCGAGGAAGCAATCGCGACGTGGCGCTGCGCGTGTATACCTCTCGACTGATTGGTCAAACGCCGAGTTTGGTATTGCACGGAGGCGGGAATACCTCGGTCAAAACGCAGCTTCCGGACGACCTCGGTGAACCCGTCGATGTCCTTTGCGTCAAGGGCAGCGGGTGGGATCTTGCCGCGATCGAACCAGCGGGGCTTCCCGCGGTTAGGCTCGATTCTCTGCGTGGATTGCGTCGTCTACCCGAGTTGAGCGATGAGGATATGGTCAACGCCCAGCGCATCCGGCTGTTGAATGCATCCTCACCCAATCCTTCGGTGGAGACGCTTCTCCACGCATTCTTGCCTCATAAGTTCATCGATCATTCCCATGCCGACGCGATTCTCGCGCTGGTCGACCAACCCGACGCGCCATCGATCTGCACAGAGCTCTACGGCTCGCGCCTCGCGGTGGTTCCTTATGTGATGCCGGGCTTTCAGCTGGCCAAACTGGCCGCGGAGATGCACGAAGCCAATCCTGACGCGCACGGCCTGCTCCTGCTGCAGCACGGTCTGTTTACGTTTGGGTCGACGGCGAGAGAATCCTACGAGCGGCACGTCGCCGCCGTCGATGCCGCAGAACGCTTGATCGCCTCGCGTCGAACGCCGAAAAAAACTTTTCATGACACGAAAAGCGTCATGTATGCCAAAATTGCGCCCCTCATACGCGGCGCTCTCACGGAAGACGAATCGCACACGTGGGGACCTTGGGTGCTCGAGCTTCGCCAAAGCGAGTCTTTGCGCGCGTTTCTTGGCCGATCCGATTTGTCCGATGTTGCCCAGCGCGGCGTAGTCACTCCGGATCACGTCATTCGTACGAAAAACCTTCCCCTTTTGCTCGATCCGGAGCCTCTGCGAGCGGACCAGAGCGTCGCCGCGGCACATATTGCCGAACGTTTGCGTGCCTACCGGGAGACCTATCGAGCGTACGTGGCGCGACAGATCGAAAGCAAGGGTGTGTCCCGCACTCCGCTCGATCCCAATCCACGGGTCGTGCTCATTCCCGGACTGGGGGTGGTGACGGCGGGACGCAATCGCAAGGCGGCGCGCATCGCGGCCGATCTCTATGAGCATACCGTCCACGTGATCGAATGCGCGGAAACCGTTGGCCGATATCAAGCGCTTCCCGAAGGGGATATTTTCGACATGGAGTATTGGTCTCTGGAACAGGCCAAACTCGGCAAGCAAACGCCGAAGCCATTCGCGGGACGGGTTGTATACGTCACGGGAGCAGCACACGGAATCGGAGCCGCGACGGCGCGTGCGTTTGCAACAGAAGGCGCTCATCTGCACCTCGTGGATCGCGACGCCGAAGCAGTGGAGCGCTTGGCGAATGAGCTCGACGCAACGTTCGACGCCGTCGATATCACCGCAGAAGACGCGGTCCGGCGCTCGGTGACCCATGCCGTGCACGCGTATGGCGGCCTCGACGGCGTCGTCTCGAACGCAGGCGCCGCACCGCAAGCGTCCATGCACGCATGCTCGGCGGACCTTTTAAGGCGGAGCTTCGAACTCAATTTTTTTGCCCACCAGTGGGTCTCGCAAGCCGCGGTGGAAGTATTTCGAGCTCAGCAGCAAGGCGGCTTCTTGCTCTACAATGCATCCAAATCGGCGTTTAATCCGGGGCCGGGGTTTGGGCCTTACGCGCTTCCCAAAGCGGGCGTCATCGCGCTTATGAAGCAATATGCGGTGGAAGGCGGAGAACACGGGATCCGCGCCGGAGCGGTGAACGCCGACCGCGTGCGCACCGGGCTGTTGTCGAAGGACGACGTAGCGCGTCGGGCCGCGGCGAGAGGGCTCGGAACCGACGAATATTTCCAGTCCAATTTGCTACGGCAGGAAGTTACCGTGGACCACGTGGCTCGTGCATTCGTCGCGCTCGCGCAAGCCGAACGAACCACCGGATGCGTGCTCTCCGTGGACGGCGGGAACATCGCTGCAAGCCCCCGCTAAAACAGAGAGCGGCAACAGCGTTTCCGCTGAATTTGCAAGATGGTGCTCGCAGCATACCTCGCATCCTGAGCAAGTAAGTTGTCTCTCCTTGGGCCATATTCTGCTAGGGTGCGCCGGGCCGTCGGCCGGCGGTCTGGCTTGACGGGCCGCCAGCGGCAAGGAAGGGCGAACGTGGAACTTCGAAATCCTGCGGATTACCGCACCGTCTTGTGGACTCTTCTCGCCGCAGCCATCGTAGGCGTCCAATACGTTCAGCCAGCGTGGGTTCCCTACTTTTCCTGGCTGAGTTGTTATTTCGCGCTCGCGTGCGGCGTGATCGCGCACAACCACAACCACTGCCCCACGTTCAAGGGCAAGCGCGCCAACGCGGTCTTCTCTAATTGGATCTCGATCTTCTACGGATATCCGACCTTCGCGTGGATACCGACCCACAATCTGAATCACCACAAGCACGTCAATACCGACCAAGACGCAACCAAAACCTGGCGATACACCAATCGCCACAACGTGTTCGTAGCCGCCACGTATTTTTTCGTGTCCTCGTATTGGCAAAGCTTTGAGATTCGCGCCTACATCGAGCGCGCCAAAGAGACCAATCGGGCGCTCTATCGGCGCATCGTTCTTCAGTACGTCGTCTGGGCCGGCGCACACCTCGGGATGTTGGCGCTGGGCATCGCCGTTCACGGCGTAGGAACAGGAATCTACGTGTGGGTGTTCGCGCTCGGCGTGCCAGCATTCTTCTCGCTGTGGACGATTATGCTGTTCAACTATGATCAGCACGCGCATACCGATGCTTTTTCGAAGTACAATCATTCTCGTTCGTTCACGAGCCCACTGCTGAACTTTCTGTTGTTCAACAACGGGTATCACTACGTGCATCACGAGCATCCCGGAACGCACTGGAGCAAGCTCGCAGAGCTCAACGCGCAAGTCGCGGATAAGATTCTGCCCGAACTCCAACAACGGAGCCTGTGGTGGTACTGGTTCAAACAATACGCGCTTGCGCCCTTTGTGCCGAGCCTCGGCACGAAGCAGATTGGACGAGGGCCCATGAATCCTCCGCCGGCGCACGAAGCCTCGCTGCAGTCAGCGCAGGCCTGATCGCCGCGGTCTGGGTCGCCACCGCACCCGCCGCCGGCCAGCACATCGACCCCCATGCTGAGCCGGCTCAAGGCGGCGTCACCGCGCGCTTCGAAAACGATGTGTTTGGGGCGACGGATCGCCTCTACTCGAATGGGCTCCAGCTCGCGTGGACGGGGCGACCGGGAAGGCTCGGTCAGCGGGGAACATACGCATTCGGCGAGCGATGGGTCGACGTTCGTGTCGTCCACGAAATCTATACCCCGCGGGGTTTGCGAAGCGAGCAGCCGCCTCCTGGCCAGCGTCCGTATGCCGCGACTCTGCGCGCGGATGTTGCGTGGCTCGCCTTCGGGTCAGACCGGCTTGCATCCGCCGCGCTTCAGCTCGGCGTGCTGGGTCCTGCCGCGGGCGGCGAGCCAGTGCAGGATATCGTTCATCGCATCATCGGAGATCGACGACCGCTCGGGTGGGATAGTCAGCTGTCGGCTCGGCTCATCGCGGGCGTGGATATCGATTATGCCGCGCTCTCCGCGCATTCATTTCGAAGGCATGGCACTTTCGTATTCGCGGGCTACGCCGCAGGCCAGCTTACATCGATTCGTCGCGAGTTCATCGCTGGAGGCGCGCTCGAAATCGGCTTTCGGACAGACCGAGCGGATATCGGCGGTGTGTTGTCGCCACGCCTGGGCGCGCCTTGTTCCCCGCGAGAAGCCCGGTTTGGCTTCGGGCTCTATGCGGCCACCGTCGCGCGCCTTGTCGCGCACGACCACCTGATCGAAGGCGCGAACTTTAGCCCTCGCGCGGAACCGCTGATCGCAGAAGCCCGCGTCGGAGTCATCTTTCGTTTCCGGCGCGCCCGCCTTCGATTCATTGACGTTTTTCAGACCAAGTCGTTTGAGGGCCAGAGCCGCCCCCATATCTATGGCGCAGTCGATTTGGCCGTCCCGTATTAGTCTGGCGAGATTCACGAAGTCGGCGAATGAAATCGAAAGTGTGCTATGCCCCGCGCAGCGCGGGATGGGAATCCGCCGCAGGAGGTTCGAGCGTTGGCGAGAGCGGCGAAATTGTCGGCTTGGACGGCCGGTTGCGTCTTCTTGGCGGGTACATTCGTTCCGCATGAACTCAGCGCCCAACAACCCTCGAAGCAACAATCGGTCGCAAAAGACAACGACACCTCAACCCCTGGCCAATCAGGCGCTGGCCAGTCAGGCGCTGGTCGGTCGAGCGCTCGTCCCTCAGATGCGGGCTCACGGCGATCGGTGCTGCGATTCGCCCCTCTGACGCGTCGGTCACTCGTCACCCACCGCTACGGAAGCGGGCGCGCTGTAGACTCTGATTTTCGCGTTATCCACCATCATCTGGGTGCGTCGATCGGCGCGCCGATCGTTCGCGGCCGAACGATCGTTGCCGCCACGGGAACGTACGCCTGGGACCGCTTGCGGGGAGGCACCGACCAATCCGCAGTCCAGAGCCTTGATTTGCATCGGTTCAGCTTGGGCTTCCCAATCATCACTCAGGTATCCGAAACGTGGACGCTAAGTTTCGGCGCCCGGATGATCTACGCGAGCGATTTGGAGCAAAGCGATCGAGCCGCCTGGCGTCCGCTCATGCGCGCGGGTGCCACTTGGCAGTTTCGCGAAAACTCCGCGTTTATGTTTGGCCTCGTGCTGGCTCGGCTCAACGTGGGCTACGTGCCTCTCCCAACGCTTGGCTTCTTCTATCGACCGGAAGGTCGACGAGTACAGTTCGACATGCTGCTCCCGCGCATCACCGAAGTTCGCGTCGTTCTCAGCCCGCGCTGGGAACTATTCAGCGGAATCCGGTTTCAAATTCTCAACTGGCGCGTCCAAGAGCAGGCGTTCTTTCAGTTTGCCGAAGTACGCGCGGAAACGGGCGCACGCGCGGCGCTCTTTGGCCCTGTCGAACTCGAACTCGCAGCAGGATCGACCGTATGGCGCCGATTTACACTCACTCCCGACGGAGAGGAAATGGAACAAAACATCCTCGGCAAACCCGGAATAGCCATCACCGCCCGGCTCAATCTAAGAACAAATTGATAACAACTCAAAGCAGCCACTGCAGCGTGCGGAGCAAAGGCTCTGCGGCGCCCCAGAGCAGCTGGTCACCGACCGTGAACAAACCCAAGTACTCGGGTCCCATCCGCAGTTTGTGGATTCGCCCGACGGGAATGTCGAGCGTTCCGCTGACCGCGGCGGGGGTTAGTTTTTCGAGCGTAGCTTCTCGCGTATTGGGCACGATGCGGGTCCAGGGGGTGGATTCGTGGAGCACGTGTTCGATTTCATCGAGAGGGACGTCTTGCCGGAGTTTGATGGTGACGGCTTGGGCATGACAGCGCATGCTGCCGACCCGCACGCAGATGCCGTCCACGGGAATCTCGGGATCGTTCCCCAAGATTTTGTTGCACTCCACGTGCCCTTTCCATTCTTCTCGGGTCGCCCCGTGTTCGACGCCGCGATCGATCCAGGGGAGCAAGCTTGCCGCGAGCGGATGACCTAGTGCCTCGGTGGGCATCGCTTCGCCTCGAAGCGCGGCCGAAAGCGTTCGTTCGAGATCGAGAGCGCTAGCCCCCGGGTCTTTCAGCGTTGCGCGACACGCCGCAGAAAGGTGGTCCATCTGGGCAATCAGCTCGCGCATTTGGCGCGCTCCCGCGCCGGACGCCGCTTGGTAGGTCATGGTGCTGACCCACTCGACCCATTGCTGTCGAAACAAACCGCCGATCGCCATAAGCAGCAGGCTGACGGTGCAGTTTCCGCCAATGTAATCCACGACTCCCGCCGCGCGCGCGCGATCCATTACGGGCTGGTTGACGGGGTCGAGCACAATCACCGAGTCGTTTCGCATGCGGAGTGCGCTTGCGGCGTCGATCCACGCGCCGCGATAGCCGGCCTTGCGCACCTCTTCATGCATTCTGGTGGAATAGTCTCCCCCCTGGCAGCTCACCACGATGTCGGTGTCGCAGAGGGTCGACACGTCGTACGCATCGGCGAGCGGGGGAAGATCGATGCCTAGGTCCGGGGCCGGTGCGCCAGCTTGAGACGTAGAACAAAACACCGGATCGATATGCGAGAAAAGTTGTTCTTCGCGCATGCGGTCCACGAGCACGGAACCAACCATCCCGCGCCACCCCACAATCGCTACTCGTTTGTTCATCGCGTCTCTTAGATTTAGTCTAGCTCAGGGACCTACCTAGCTCGAGCGCGCCGTCGACCCAAGGCGGCGCGCCGAGCCGCCGCGCGATCGAGGCTCTGCTCGAGCCCGGCGCCGCTCCCGCCGTCTCCGAGAAACTCGACCAGCGCTGCGATGGTGGGGAATCGATACAGGTCGGTGATGCTGAGGTTCGCAGAGAGCGCTTTGCGGAGCTCGCGATGCGCCTGCACAGCGAGCAGCGAGTGCCCTCCGAGCTCGAAAAAATTGTCCTTCGTGCTGACGTTCGACACACCAAGTACGTTTCGCCACACTTCGGCGATGACTTTCTCGGTTTCGTTCTCGGGGGCGACGTATTCGGCGCGAGATTTCTTCTGCACTTGGTCCGGTCGCGGCAGCGCTTTGCGGTCTACCTTGGCGTTGGGCGTCAGCGGAAACTGCTCGAGCACCAACACGTGCGAGGGGACCATGTAGTCCGGGAGCCCTTCCGCGAGCCGATCGCGAAGCGCTTGCTCTTCCACCGTCTCCCCTTCTGCGTCAGGATGCAGGGTGACATACGCCACGAGGCGCTTGTCTCCCGGGCTGTCTTCGCGCGCAAGGACCACGGCCTCTCGAACTTCCGCGCAGGCAGTAAGTCGCGATTCGATTTCTCCGAGCTCGATGCGATACCCGCGCAGTTTGACTTGATGGTCGATGCGGCCGAGGAAATCGAGTTCGCCATTGGCTCGAAAGCGCACCAAATCGCCCGTGCGATAGAGCCGATGATCGCCTTCGCGAAACGGATCGGGCACAAACCGCTCTGCGGTGAGTTCCGGTCGGTCCAAATAGCCGCGCGTTACTCCATCTCCGCCGATATAGAGCTCTCCTGGAACGCCCACGGGAACCGGCTGCCGAGCGCTATCGAGCACGTAGAGCTGCGTATTGGCGATGGGGCGGCCGAGGCCTACGACGCCTTCAGACGATGTCGCCGGAGTCTCGCCAGAGGATGAAGGGCTGGGTGACGCCTGCGCAGTGGACGACCAAATGGTCGTCTCCGTGGGGCCATACATGTTGAGCACCCGCGCTTTGGTGACCTGCTCCAGTTCCGACACGAGCGAAGTGGGGAGCGCTTCTCCTCCGAGCATCATCGTCTGCACATGACTCAGAGACGCGCGCGCTTCATGGTTCATGAGCAACATGCGCGCCATGCTCGGAGTGCATTGCAGATGCGTCACTTGATGGCGCTCGATTTGAGCCGGAAACGATTGCGACTCTTCTGCGCCGGCCGCGGGCTGAACGACTTTTGGTCGGCTCGTGCGCTGAACGACCTGGGCAACGTAGGTCAAGCTCTTCATCACTTCGGCAACCGGGGCCCCGTAGTCGACCAAGCAAGCGACCTCGTCTACTCCGATCGCTTTGAGTTGGTTGACTCGCGCGACGGCATCTTCCGGCGTGCCAAAGAGCCCGCTGTCATTGAAGTAGCGCTCAAACGCAAACTCCAAGATGGCATCCATCTCGGATTGATCGAGCGTCTGAAGGTCGACCTGCATCGGATTGGTGACGCCTTCGGGACGCTTGAAGGCCGGAAACGCCCACGCGTACTGCTTGATCAACGCGGCCGCGCTTTTCAGGTACGAAATCATGGGTTGCTTGGCGATCGCCCGAACCTCTTCGCGGTCTTCTCCGAGCAACGTATGGAGCATGAGCGTGACTTTGTATTGCGAAGGGTCGCGGCCGTGTTCGACGAGCGCTGCTCGATAGATTTTGATCTTTTCGGCGACCTCGTCGATCGACTGGCCGAGCAAATGCGTCAGCACGTGAAGTCCGAGTCGACCGGCGTCCTTGTAGGTCTGCGGGTTGCCGGCCGTGGTTAGCCACATCGGGAGCTCGCTCTGCATCGGCCGGGGCTGAGTCACCACCGCATGACGGGCGCCTTCGTTGCGTTCAAACTCAACCGCCTCTCCGCGCCAAAGCTTTCGAATCACTTCAATGTCGCGGATCATTGCGGTCTTGTTGTTCGGCGGAGCATTCTCGGGACGCAACACAAAGTCATCCGGTTGCCATCCCGACGCGCATGCGAGCCCTACGCGGCCGCCGCTGAGGTTGTCGACGACGGCCCATTCTTCGGCAATGCGGATCGGCGAATGGAGCGGCACGACGCAGCTTCCTGCGCGGACCTGCACGTTCTTCGTGATCGCCGCCACCGCCGCTCCCGTCACTGCGGGATTAGGAAAGGGGCCGCCAAACGCGTGAAAGTGGCGCTCCGGCGTCCACACCGCCGCGAACCCGTGTTCGTCGGCGTATCTCGCGCCATCCAAGAGCAGCTGGTACTTGCCGCCTCCCTGGTCGTCATCGTTGCCCCAATAAAAGAGACTAAAATCCATGGAGCGCTGAAGCACTTCCGCAGGCACGTCAGACGAAGCGGCGGCTTGGGTACGGTCGCGATACACCACGACGCGAAAACCACGCGCGAGGGTGTAGAACAGCTCGAGCACGGAGATATCAAAGCTCAAGCTCGTTACCGCAAGCCATGTCCCGGGGCTCGTCTCCGAGGCGGGCGGCACACGCTCATCCATCCCTGCAAAAAAGTTGGCTACATTGCGGTGCTCGACCATGACCCCTTTGGGGCGGCCGGTGGAGCCGGAAGTGTAGATGACGTACGCGAGGTGCTCGGGAGTCACGCCGACGTTCGGGTTCTCCCGAGAAGCAGTCTCTCGATCAGAAATAGCTTCTTCGTCCAGAACGAGCACCTTGCGCCCCGATGCGAGCGTGCCCAGCCCGTCCTTCGCTTCATCGTGGGTCACGATGACCGGGGCGCGGCTGTCTTCGATCATCAGCTGAATACGCTCTGCAGGATACTCGGGGTCGAGCGGAACGTATGCGCCGCCCGCTTTTTGAATCGCGAGCGCCCCGACCACGAGCTCCAAACTTCGATAGACGTAGAGGCCGACCCGAGCGTCTGGGGTCACGCCCAGTTTGATGAGTCGGTGTGCCACATGGTTGGCTTTTTCGTTGAGCTGAGCGTAAGTCAGCGCGTCGCCTTCAAAGACCAACGCGACCGCGTCCGGGGTTTTCGCGACCTGCTTCTCGAAAAGCTGGTGGACGCACGCGGACTCAAAGCTCGCTTCGGTGCGGTTCCATTCCACGACCATGCGCTCGCGTTCTTCTGCGCTGAGCACCGACAGCGACGACACCGCCGCCGCGCCACCCGCGGCGAGCGCCTCTTTCATCTGCGCGAGCACGACCTGCAGGCGCTCGGAGGCCGCCGAGATCACGGACGCGGGAAGTCGGCGTTCGTCAAGATAGAGCGCTTCGTCGGTGATGGTGACGAGGCTGCCGGGTACCGCGTGAGTGCGACCGGGGGCGAACGCGACCCGAAACGAAGCATGAGACGCGTCTGGATGACGGGCAACGACATCGCGGGCGTAGGAAACCCGCCGCCGAACACGCTCCAGCTCGCCTTCGGCATCCGAAACCAAATCGGCGACGGTCCCTACCGCGCGAACTCGGAACGGAACCACGTCGGCGAAGAAAGGCTCGTCGCCGCCAATCGCCTGTGCGAGCGCGTCATCTGCAAAACCAACATGAAACTCGGTCTGGCCGCTCACTCGAGACAGCCACGCGCCAATGCCCGCGAAGAGCTCGTGGTCGCTTAGGCTGCTCCGTTCAAACTCTGCGCGGGCGTACGACGCTTCATGGGCGTAGGACTCCGTGCGGGTGTCGTCTTTGGCATCGAAGGGCCATTCGAGCGCCGTGATTCGGGAAAGCCGACGCGCCCAGAACCCATCGTGCTTGCACAGGTCTGCGTTTCGTTCAGACAGTTTCGAGCGAGCCGAAGCATCAAGGCTTGCGAACGCATCTCCGACTTGGAAACGCCCCAAGTCCACGTCGTCGCCATTCTGGTCGGCGAGCTTCGAGACAACCACCGCCGCAGAACCGGTCGCCACCACCACGCCGTGGTCGTGCTTGGCGAGGATCGCACCGGGCGCGCCAGAACCCTGCGGGCTGTCCTCCGCCAACGAAACCTGGGATACGAGATAGACGCTTCCTTTGCACAGCGTCTTGGCGATGTGCAGCGGGTTTGGATAAGAACCAAAATCGAGCGCGCGTACCAATGCGACAATCGATTCCGCATCCTGCGACCAGTCGATCGTCGCGAGAGCATCTGGACGATCGTGTTTGCCGAAATAGGTTCGCTGGGTGAGGTCTTGCTTGGTTCGTTCAAGCGCGTCGTTTCCCAGCTGGTCGCAAAGCTCTCCGAACGACTCAATGGCTGCTTGGTAACACTGAGTATTGATTTCAAGCGCGGTGGATAGCGGCGCGACGTCAAACTCGCGCTGCACCAAAATATCTCCTTCGTCTACCCCGCCTTCAATCAGATGCCAGGTCACCCCGTGCGAGGATTCCCGGTGAATCAATGCCCAGTTGGGTGCGTTCAGGCCCGCGTAGCGAGGCAATAGGCCGTCGTGAAAGTTGATCGCGCCTCGCTTCGCTTTCTTCAGCACCTCGCCCGGAATGACCGATAGATTGGCAATACTGAGCAGCCAATCAAAACCGTCCGGCAAGCGAGCCGCGAGGTCACGCCCAGGAGCGACAATCTCGATGGACCGTTTTTGCGCCCAGCTTTTGATCGCAGCGTTTTGCGAGACCACTTGGAGCACCGAGTGCCCCCGCTCCAGCAGCACTTCGGCACACTGAATGAGCAGTGACTCGTCTCCAATGAGCACCGATGAATATGGATTGTGCGTTGTCATGCGAGTAGCACCTTTGCTTGATGAATTTCCTTACTGCGTAGCAAGGACAGCACCGGTCACTGCTCCGGTCGCCATGATGGAAAGAAGCGGCGAGAGGCGCTCGATAACTTCACCCGCGCTTCCCGTCCATTCCTCGGTCACGTAGACAATATCGCCCGCGGCAAGCTCTACCCCCGAGCTTTTCCCATCCACCAATGCACGCAAGCTCGTACGGTACACTTGCGGCGCTTTGAGCGGCCCACGAACAATATGGATATCCGAGCGATCTCCGTTTTCCGCCAAGCCGCCCGCCAGAGCGAGCGCTTCCGACAATCGGATGCCGGGGCGGTAGGGCAGAGTGCGCGCGGAATCTACCGCACCAAGCACGATGACTCGCTGACCGACACGCGCAGGCACATACAAATGGTCTCCCGCACGAACACGCACGTTGTGTCGAGGATGACCGCGCAAAGCGAGTCGTATGCTCACCGGAACGGCCGAACCTTTACGAATGAGCCGCGCCGCATCGAGATCCGCGATGTGTTCGAGGCCGGCTTCGCTTGACTCCACCAGCGGCCCTCCCGCCATCGCCACCAGGTCTGCTACGCGGGTGCCCGGAGCCACTCGAATGCGGCTTGGGGTCCGCACCGCGCCCACGACCGTCGCTTGATGTCCCGCCGACTCGCTGATCGTCAAGCTCACGGTGAGGACCCGGTGAAATCGACTGAGCGCCTCCTCGACGCGACGCTCCGCCTCGGACAGCTTCAAGCCCCCGACCTGAACATCGCCAGCCAGCGGAATGTGCATGAACCCGCGTTCGTCCACGACGATACCGGTCTGGTCGTCCGTCTCGCGCGACATCATGTGCAGCGTAACCACGTCGCCGGGAAGCAGACGCAAAGGCTCGGGAGAGTCCTTGGCGAGCCCCGCCGGAACCGTATTCTGCGGAGCTGAAAACGACTCGTCTTGCGACGGAATCGTGGGCGCGCGGGGCAGTCGGGGCGCACACGCGGCCGAACACACAACCAGCAAGGCCAAAAAAGTTTTCACGCGATGCAACTAGCGCGGAGCCCGGAGCGCTGCAACACGCTGATTGCCCTATTTGATCTTTCCGACATTTTCGTAATTGCCGTCACCCATTCGTACCTTGCACGACACGTAGGTGCTGTTAGATTGTTTGACCATCTGGTCCCACACGGAGCAGAAAGTTTTACCGAGAACGGATTTCGCTTCTACCAAAAAAACGCAGCGGGATCGAGAAATCTGGTCAGATTCGGAACCGTCTCGGAGAACACCCACACCTCGGCAATGTGATTAGGAAAGCGCCCCCGCTTTTTGGCGGTGAGGAGGACATTATGCCCGGTTCAGATGGATTTTTTCAGCCTCGAGTTTCTGCATGGAGCGTGCTCGTTCGGCTTGGTGACTCAGCGCTCATCGTCATCGCCCACTTCCTCGCGATTTACGCGTACGGCGAAGAATGGCGCGCCATTCACTCGACATCGTCGGCCATCGCAGTGCTGGTGTTTCAATTCGCCGGCGGAACGCTGGGCCTCTACCCGAGTATGTTTGGCCAGCCGCTGCGCCGGGAATTGACGGGCGTCTGGGCCGCATGGTTCGCACTCATGCCGATGCTGTTGCTGCTCGCATTTATTTCCAAGACATCCGCCGACTTCTCTCGTGTGATCACGCTCGGATGGTTCGTTGCGGCGCCGGTGAGCATCGCGCTGTGGCGCATGTCGCTGCGCTACGGCGGACACAAGCTACGCGAGCGAGGGCGCAATATTCGCGCCACGGCCATCGTGGGTATGACGCCGCTCGGAGAACGGGTGGCGCAGGTGATGCGGCAGAGCCCGTGGCTCGGATTGAAGATGCACGGCTTCTACGACGACCGAAACGTCAATCGTTGCTGCTCGATTCCTGAGGACCTCGGTCAACTGAAGGGCGGCCTCGATGAACTTGTGACCGCCGCACGAAACGGCGAGCTCGATTTGATCTACATTGCGCTTCCGCTCCGAGCGGAGCCGCGGGTTCAGGAGCTTTTGCGCAAGCTTGCGGACACGACCGCGTCGGTCTACGTGGCGGCTGATTTCTACACCCACTACCTGCTCCATCGGCGCTGGGGCGTGGTCGGTGATGTGCCCGTGGTCAGCGTGCACGAAACCCCGTTCTACGGGGTGGACGGCTGGTTGAAGCGCGCCGAAGACATCGTGCTCGGATGTGCCATCATGGTGCTCATTACGATTCCGATGATGGTCATCGCGGTCGCCGTCAAGTTGAGCTCCAAGGGCCCCGTTTTCTTCCGCCAGCGCCGCTACGGTCTGAACGGGGAGGTCATCGATATCTTGAAGTTCCGGTCGATGACGGTCACCGAAGACGGCGACGACTTGAAGCAAGCGGTACGCGACGACCCTCGGGTCACCAAAGTCGGCGCGTTTATTCGGTCCACCTCGCTCGATGAGCTTCCGCAGTTCATTCACGTGATTACGGGCAAGATGAGCATTGTGGGTCCCCGACCGCACGCCGTGAAACACAACGAAGTGTATCGCACCAAGATTCCCGGCTACATGCTCCGTCATAAGGTGAAACCCGGAATCACCGGATGGGCGCAAGTGAACGGTTGGCGCGGAGAGACCGACACGCTTGAGAAAATGGAAAAGCGTGTCGAGCACGATCTTCACTACATTCGCAACTGGGATCTACTTTGGGACCTCAAGATTATCTTCATGACCGTGTTTGGATCAGCCGCACGGCGAAACGCTTACTAAACGGCCGCCTCCGAGGCATCGTGGCCCGCGGCGCGGCACTCGCTTCGCTGGCATGCTCGGGAGGACACTGCGCGCCAAGCCGTGTTGAACGACTGTCTCCGGAAGAAGCGTCCGGCGAAGCGCTGCCCGCGGTGGATCACGCTCGAGTGTTCTTTGTCGGACACAGCCTGATCAACTTCACGATTCCCAGCATGATCGGAAGCATCGCGGAAAGCTTGGGTGTCGCGTACGAACATGACGAGCAAATCATGGACGGTGGCGCGCTAAAAATGAACTGGGAAGAGCACGGGCGTGCCAAGGGCAGCAATGCCCAAAAGAAGATTCCTGGAGGCGGGTTCGACGTGTTGGTGATGACCGAAGCGGTCGATCTCGATGACATGATCCGCTGGATGGAACCGGCGAAGTACGGCGGCAAGTTCTATTCGCTCGCGGTCAACGCAAACCCCAAAGTTCGGCCGCTCTTCTATGAGACTTGGCACGAACGCGATTTGGTGCGCAAGCGATTCGGTTTGAACACGGGAGGCAACTGGCGTTCGTATATCGACGACGACCTCGGCAAATGGGAAACCATTGTCCGAGATATCAACGCTGCAGAAAAAGGACCCCGCCTGCATATGATTCCCGGGGGTCAGGCCCTCGCGACACTGGTGGATGAAATCCGGGCGGGGCGAGTAGATGGGCTAAAACGCGAAACGGACTTGTTCTCGGACAACGTTCACTTGAGCCCACTCGGCAACTACTTTCTCGCGCTGGTCCAGTTCGCCACGATCTATCGGCGAAACCCTGCCGGAGCGACCCATCAGCCTGAGGACGAAAAGGGAACGCGCATCGAGGTCGCGCCCGAAACCGCCAAGACGATGCAGCGAATCGCGTGGGACGTGGTGCGCGGCTATTCGTGGTCGGGGGTCACGACGACCGCTCGACGATAAGTTGCAGCGACCCAGCCATCGTGATTCGCGGTCGCCGATCGAAGCGGATTGCGAAAGGAAGCCGCCGCTACGTGAGCGACGTAAGTGCTTCCTGAAGCGACTCGGTCCAGTGGCGAACCCGAACATCCGGCGCCTGTTCGCGGAGCCAAGCCCACGCCTTCGATTTGTCGAGCACGCTGAAATGCGGGCGATTCGTGGTGCCGGAGTATTCGGCGGTGGAGATCGGCAACACCCGCGCGGCGGACGAGTCGAGCAAGCCGGCACGCACGGCTTCGCCACGGATCGCGACCGCAAAATCATACCAGCTGGCTACGCCGGCGTCGGTCCAATGAAAGATGCCAGTCGGCGCAGACGATCGCGCCATCGCCCAGAGAAACTCGGCGAGCGGTTTCGCCCATGTCGGGGTGCCCACTTGGTCATCAATGACGGTAAGTTTGTCTCGCTCGCCCATGAGTCGAAGCATCGTGCGCATGAAGTTCGTGCCGAACTTCGAGTACAGCCAAGCCGTGCGCACGACCGTGACCCGATCATGAGCGCCAAACACGGCTTGTTCGCCCTCAAGCTTGGAGCGGCCGTATGCTTGAATGGGCCCGGTGGGGTCGTCGATCTGGTAGGGCAAACAGCCTCGGCCATTGAAGACATAGTCCGTCGACAAGTGAATCAGATGGACATTGAAGTCGCGGCATGCCTCCGCCAGATTACGCGGACCGACTACGTTGATTTGGCGGGCGACGTCTGGGTTCGATTCGCAGGCTTCCACAGGCATCACGGCAGCATTGATCAATACGTCCGGGCGAGCTTCGCCAACTACCTCTCGAACGTTCGTCGCGTCCGTAATGTCGAGCTGATCACGACCGCGAAACTCGCCTTGCACACCATGGGGATGAACTTCTTGCAGCTGGCGGCCAAGCTGGCCCTGTCCTCCGGCAACCAATACCTTCATGCTCGTCTCCTTGAGACTTGGGCCTTGCTCGGTCTCATGCACCCAGGTTTCATGCCCCCCCGGTTCATGCATTGAGCCCGACACTATGTCGAAAGAAGTCTCGAAGATAGTGCGGCGGATCGTCCGCGTTTGACTTTCTTTGAATTCGGCGACGCACTTCCCAAAACGCGCTTCCCGCGAGCCGAGCCGCATTCGCGGCATGCAGGTACATTCGGCCGTGGCTTTTTCTGAGATAGTAGCTGCGGGAATCAAACCAGTACGTCGGCACGGGGCGGCTCATGTCTTTGGTTTGGGTGGTCGCGCCACCAATGTGGGTCACCGAACTCTGGGGAACATAGACCGTCGGCCATCCGCGGAGCAGCGCTCGGCGACATAGATCGGTTTCCTCGAAGTAGAGAAAGAACGTCTCGTCGAACAAGCCGACATCCTGCAGCACTGACCTACGAATCATCATGCTGGCCCCAGCGAGCCAATCCACTCGCTCCGGCGACTGCGGAATAGGAAAATGAATCATGCGACGCTGGAGCAACTTTGTCACGATGCCGAGGCGAACGGAGTCTTCAAATTCGCTCGCGATACTGGGAAAGCGAAACGCGGTGCGATGAGGCTCGCCGTCGGGACCGTGAATGTAGCTTCCTGCGATGCCTACCGCGGGATGGGCTTCGAGATAGTCGACGAGCGTAGCGATCGCACCAGCGTCCGGAAACGCATCCGAGTTGAGCAAGTAGACGAAATCTGGCGGCGTCGCGCCGTCTAGAGCGCCGCGCACTGCGACATTGTTTCCGTAGCCAAAGCCGCCGTTCTTCGGAGACGCCAACACGGTAACCACATCGGACAGGTGTTCTTCGCGCACGCGAGTCTGCAGTTGCTCGAGTGAACCGTCTTGGGAATCGTTATCGACCACCACGACATGAAACCCTGCCTCGCGGAAAGGTTCGAGCTCGCGGAGCGCGGCTTGCACGGCCTGAAACGTCATGTCTGCCGTCTTGTAGTTGACGATGCTGACGAGAATTTTCATGGCCGCTCTACTCGGCTGCCGCGGGGGAAGCGTGGGCGGCGGCTTGCGAGGGTTCTCCCGTTCGAGAGGAAGGCGCCGACGCATGGGACAGACCGCGAGACCCAAAATCAGTGGGCGAACCATTCGTTCCGGACGACGCAGCAAGCTCGGTCGCGCGCTGCGCGCGTTCGGCATCTTCGATGTGCTTTCGAAGAAGCGCCGCCATGGTGCGCACGTTCGGCTCGAGCACCATGCTGTCGTGGTCGCCAGGAACTTCGTGCACATCGACCTGCTTCACGAGCGAAGACCAGCCGTTGTCTTCGTATACGTACTCGCGCTCCGAGTTGAGCATGCGCCCACCTCCTACGCGAAACACGTCGTCCAGCTTCGGCCGGTAGAGAATCACCGATCCGTCGTAGGGACGAATCTGGTAGCGCCCGAGCGCGGCTCGAAACGCTGCCTCGATAGCGTCGTTGTGGAACTCGCTGGCTTCTTGTTCGACCGGCTCGGAGAAACGTTTGGCCAGCTGCTCGAGTTCCCATTCCAGCTTGCCCCGCGCCCAGTCCGATACGTACGAAGAGCCTTGGCTTTTCAGCGATTGAAGGTGAATCGCAACGCGGTCGCGAAATACTGCGCGGTTGGCTTCGGGCAGTGGCGTATCGAGAAGCAGAAGCATCGATACGTCTTCTCCGTCGGCGATAAGCTGCTGCGCCATCTCGTAGGCGGTAATTCCGCCCCCCGAAAACCCACCCAGCATATACGGCCCGTGGGGCTGCACGGTGCGGAGCTCGGCAATATAGTCCCGTGCCATGTCTTCGAAGGTTTGATGCGGCTCCTGGTCGCCATACAACCCCCGAGCTTGGAGCCCGTAAAACGGACGGTCGGTGCCGACTAGGTGAGCGAGATGGCGCAGGTTGAGCACGTTTCCGAACATTCCGGCCACGAGAAAGAACGGGTTCTGCGCTCCGCCATCGCCAGTATGCATCGCCACCAGATGCGTGTAGCGGGTCCGATGGGTGGGCGCGCTTGATTCGTCGGTATCGCTTTCGCCGATCGTCTCGCGGATGAGATGCGCGCACGCTTCAATCGTCGGCGCCTCGAAGAGCACAGAAATCGGGAACTCAGCCTGGTACGCACGCTTGATTTTGGAGAACAGGCGCACCGCGATGAGTGAGTGCCCGCCCAAATCAAAAAAGCTATCCTGCACGCCAACCTGTTCCACGCCGAGCAGCTCTTCCCACAAGCCCACCAGCGTGCGCTCGATTTCGTCTCGCGGGGCCACATACTCGCTATCGAGCTCGGGCCGGGCGAACTTGGCCGACGAACCCTCCTCCGCCGCGAGCGTATGTTCGGCCTGACGAATCAACCCGGGCAAATCGAGCGAACTGATCAGAATCTCTGGCTCGGGTTGACGCAGCACCCGCGCGAACGCCTCCACCCCTTCGGCCGGGCGAATGCCCTGTTCCATATTGGCGAGGAGTTGCTCTTCGGCAGGTGAAAGCGCTTGCTCGCTGCCCGCATCGCTATCGAACGCGACTTCTGAGGCGGTAGGCTGAGCGGCGAGCGCAAAGTCGACGCGGCCGCCCGCCATCCGGCGGATCACGAAGTCATCGACTTCGATAAGCACGTTTCCAAGTTCGTCGGCGATGACGATGTCGAAGGAAGCAAAGTCTGCATCCTCTGCGCCAGAGGTCGACGATCGGCCGCCACGAACCCAGCTGCGAATTTTGCTTTTCAGCGGCGCATGCACTCGAACCCGGCGATAGGACACGGGCACCCACAGGTTCTCGCCTTCGTAGCCTTCGATAAGGTTCATCGCATAGCCGGTCGCGAGGTCCATCAATCCCGGATGGATTCGATATCCTTCGTCGAAATCGCCCGCGTACTCGGGCGGCAACTCGAGGTCGGCGAGCGCTTCGCCGTTGCCGTAGCGGGCGCGACGCAATACGCGCCACCGACCACCAAAACGCAAATGCGCTTCCTGAGGAGAACGCAGACTCGAAGATTCGGCGACGTCGTCAATCTTGGTGCAGCGCGCAGCGATCTGCTCCAGGTCGATGGGTGGTGTTTCGCGCAAGTCCACAAGCGACACACCGCCCTGCGCGTGGAGCTGCCAACCCGCTCGGCCTTCGAACTCCACGGCGCTGCGCAACTCAAAGAGATAGCCTTCGTCGCTCCGGCGGAGCTTCGCGCGAACTTCGCGGGCCGGCTCTTCATCCGAGATGGTCAACGGGCGCAGAAAAAACATATCCTGCAACTCAAAGCCGCCACGCTCTCCGTGTGCGAGCAGAGCCTGGGCCGCCATCTCGAGATAGCCGGTTCCGGGAATCAGGGCGTGCCCGTCGCGCGTTCGGTGTTCGTCGAGAATCCAGTCGGTGCGGGGCGAGTAGCGGCGGCTGAGCGTGCTCCTGCCCTGAGGGTCGCGCAATCGTCTGTCAAAGAAAGGAAGCGACAGCGCCTCCTCGGAAGGTCCGCTCGAGCTCTTGTCCGCCATGGCTTCGGCAGCCATCCCTACTTCGTTCCAAATGCCCCAGTTCAGCGCGACGGTATGCGTTTGTGTTCCGCTGCGACTTTGCGCAAACGCGTTGAGAAAGGCGTTGGCGGCGACGTAGTCCACCTGGCCGACCGGAGCGATAGCCGAGCTCGTAGACGAAAAGAGCACGCAGAAATCGAGTTCGCCATCTTCGAACAGTGCATCAAGCACCAGCGTACCGTGCACCTTGGGGGTAAAGACTTGCTCGGCTTCCGCAACATCCTTGAGCGGAATGAGGTTATCGCGAATCAGGCCTGCAGCATGCAACACGCCGTGTATCGCGCCGAACTCCTCGTGTGCCCGATCGCGCACGCGGCTCATCTCTTCGAGATCGGTCACGTCGGCGGCCGCGACCATCACTCGCGCCCCCGCCGCTTCGAGCTCGCGTACGGAAAGGATCCGTCGGCTCGTGACATCTCGATCGCCATGCGTTCGAAGCCATTCATCCCACTCGCTGCGGGCAGGAAGGGGGGTCCGCCCGACAAGCACCAATCGGGCTTGGCAGGTCTTGGCCAAGTAGTCCGCGAAAACCAAACCCAGCCCCCCCAGACCACCTGTGATCAAGTACACGCCGCCATCGCGAAGCGGGGTTTCGCGGCTCTGTGACCTGCGGGTCGGCATCGAATCAGGGCTGATCGGTGCTGCATCGGCCGCGGAAGGAAGCACTCGCGGCGCATAGGTCTGCTCCCAACGAACCCCCGACCGATAGGCGACCACACTGTTCGTGGGTACCGAGTGGAGATCTTCGAGCAGCTGGTCGGTCAACTGTTCAAGTCGCTCATCGCGCGATTTCAACCCAGTCACCGACCGCAGGAGGTCGACCGCTCCTGCGGCGACTTCACCGCCGAACCCCGAGGGCTTGGCCGCGCGCGGTTCCTGCATACCCAGCGACGAACTGCCCAGCGACGAATTACCCAGCGATGAATTACCCAGCGAAGAGTTACCCAGCGAAGAGCTGTCGAATACAGGAAGCCGAGACGATGGCGGAAGCTCGAGATCAATGCTCGTGCACGTGATGCCCGGAAACTCTCTGGGAATGACTTTGCACGGGCCCAGCGCGGTCGCTTTTTCGGGATAGGTAAGCGATTCCTCAGCGACCCGCTGCATGCCGCTCGACACCACGGAAAGATGAAGCGGCCGAGGCACGCTCTCGTCGCCGATCGCCTGCGCCAAAAAGAGCAAGCTATAAAACCCGCGCTCTAGATTGCGATGGAAGAAGTTCGACCCGGGACGGAAAGTCTCTGTCCCTGTCACCAGCCAGAGGTGCACCACGTGGCTCGGCACTTTGCCGATCGCCACCAAGTCGCGCACTAGGGCTTTATATCCTTCTGCGCCTCGCTCGGGGGAAAGTACATATTCGGTGTCGCTACGCTGCGCATACGCGTCTCCGGGCACGACCGTCACCACCGTGTCTCCCGCGGCGCGCAGGCGCGCTTTCACGCGTAGACCAATCCCCACGTCATCCATAAAGACGAGCCACGTTCGCTTCGCTTGCGCGGCATCATCGGACGACCCGTCCTCAGAGACCACAGGCTCGTTTGCGAGCACGGTTTCGAGCTCGGCAAACCGCTTCTTCCAAACGGGCACGTACCCCCACCGTTCGATTCTCTCTTCTTTGGTCAGTGAAGTCTGCGGCGCGATTTCTAGAACGCCCGGCTCGATAAAGTACGGTTTGTGCTGAAACGCGTAGGTGGGAAGCGATATTCGGTGTCTGGTTTCACCCGCCCAAAGCAAACCCCAATCGAAACGACCGCCGCACGCCCAAAGGCGCCCCAGCGTCTGAAGATGATACACGTCATCGCCGATCGATTCTTCCGGATGTCGCAGTACGCTGAACACGTTCTGCGTGGTCACCTGGGAATGCTGCTTGGCAAGCGAGCTCATCGCCTTGCCCGGACCGACCTCGAGAAAGATGCGTCCCGGCTGCTCACACAGCGTCACGATTCCGTCGGAGAAATGTACCGTGCGCCGCAAGTGCTCGACCCAGTACGCTGGGTCAGTGGCCTGCTCCGCGGTCAACCATGTACCGGTTCGGTTGGAGATGGTCGGAATCTCCGGCGCGCGAAGTTCGATGCTTCGCAAGAACGCTTCGAAATCCGGCAGAATGCCGTCCAGCATGCGCGAGTGCGCGGCAATATCGATCGCGATGCGCTGAGGCTCGATGCCCTGTTCCCGCAAGGCTCGGTCGAGCGCCTCAAGCGCCTCGTCGGGGCCGGACGCAACGCTGAGTTCAGGGGAGTTCACGCAGGCGAGGTCGAGGGCTTCGTGAACCTTGAGATAAGGTCGAAGCTCGTCCGCGCCCAGCGGGACGCTCAACATGCCGCCGGCCGGAACCGTATCGAAAAGTTTGCCGCGCAGATACACAAGCTCGATCGCGTTCTCGAAGGAGAGCACTCCGGCCAAGCAGGCCGCCGTGTTCTCTCCCATGCTGTGGCCAATGAGCGCCGCGGGCTTCACCCCGTAGCTCATCCACAGCTTCGCGAGCGCGACCTCCATAATCAGAATCGCGGGGAGCTGAACCGATGGTCGACGAAACGCTTCGTCCGCGTTGCGCACTTCGTCGGGCTGCGTAGCAAACATCAGCTTTTTGATGTCGTAATCGAGCTTCGGCTGGAGCACGGCCAAACCCTGGTCGACCACTTCACGAAATACCGGCTCGGTATCGTAGAGCTCCCGCCCCATGCCCGCGTACTGCGCGCCGCCTCCCGGAAACATAAAGATCACTTCCGGAGCTTCGACGCTTGCGGTGTGGGTGAACACCCGCCGGGAATCCTTTTCTTCGAGCAATCGAGCGGCTTCTTCATGGGTGGTCGCTGCGACAACCCGGCGTACGTCAAAGTCGCGTCGCCCGTGATGCAGCGAGAAGGCTACATCCGCGAGCGGCTGCTCCGGATGCGCGCGGAGGTGCGCCGCCAGACGTTCCGAGGCGTCGTTCACCGCGCCTCGTGAGCGCCCCGAAACGACGAGCACTTGAGCGTTGCGCTTCGCTTTGGAAACCGCCTGTCGAGAGGGGGCTTGTTCGATCACCGCGTGGGCATTGGTGCCGCCGACGCCGAGCGAATTGATCGATGCTCTCCGCGGCCCTTGTTCGCTCGACCACGACGTAAGCGCGTCGTTGACGACAAACGGACTGTCCTCAAAATCGATGGTGGGATTCGGCTTCTCAAATCCCAAGCTCGGGGGCATTTCGCCCTGCGATACGGCCATCGTCGCCTTGATTAAGCTCGCCACGCCGGCCGCGGTATCGAGATGGCCAATGTTGGTTTTTACCGAGCCGATGCGGCAAAAACCTTTTTTGTCGGTGCTTTGGCGAAAAGCCTGGGTCAGCGCCGCAACTTCGATGGGGTCGCCCAAGTAGGTGCCCGTGCCGTGGCACTCGACGTAGCCGATGGTGTCCGCGCTAATATCCGCCAACTCGATCGCCTCGGCGACCGCCGCCGCTTGCCCGTCCACGCTCGGCGCGAGATATCCCGCCTTGCGTGCGCCGTCGTTGTTGACCGCGGTGGCTTTGATCACCGCGTGAATCCGGTCGCCATCGTTGATCGCGTCCTCGAGGCGACGCAGCACCACCACGCCCGCGCCGCTTCCGAATACGGTGCCTTGAGCGCGGTGATCAAACGCGTGGCAGTGCCCATCCGGAGAAAGGATCTCGCCGTCCTGAAAGATATAGCCCCGCCGATGCGGAAGCTCGATGGTCACGCCGCCCGCGAGCGCCATATCGCATTCGTGACTCAGCAAACTCTGCGTGGCGTAGTGCACCGCGACCAGCGACGTGGAACACGCGGTCTGCACGTTCACGCTCGGGCCGGTGAGGTTGAGCGCATAGGAAAGGCGCGTCGCGAGAAAGTCTTTGTCGTTGCCGGTGTGGCGCAGCAGGAACATTCCCACCGAATCCACTAGGTCGCGATTGCTGCAAACGTTGAAGTAGAAGTAACTTCCCATCCCGCATCCCGCGAACACGCCAACGGGGCCTTCAAAGCGTTCAGGCGTACGGCCGGCGTCTTCGAACGCTTCCCACGCGACCTCCAAAAAATGCCGATGCTGCGGGTCCATGATGGCGGATTCCTTCGGGCTAAATCCGAAAAACTCGCCATCGAACATTTCCATCCGGTCGAGAATCGCCGCCGACTTCACATAGTTCTTGTGGTGCAGTCGGTCTTTGGATTCGCCTGCCGCGAGAAGCTCCTCTTCGGTCAGGGGAGTAATCGACTCCACTCCATCCCGTAGGTTTCGCCAGTATTCATCGAGCGTGTTGGCTCCGGGAACGCGCAGTGCCATGCCAACAATAGCGATGTCATTGGAATTTGATTCAGACACAAAGGACCTCAACAGGTTTATTGCACCGAACTTTACACAGATAGCGTCATTCGCAAGCGCTCATCCTCGGCGACGATTCCACAAATAAAGGGCACCCCACCAGGCTGTCACCATCAAAAAGACCAGCACCCCGCGCACGAACACATGCACGTCGAAACTCTGGGCCAGCATGGCGACCCCAAGCCCGCACCCTGATGCCGCCACCACCATGCAACTTAGCCCGAGATCTTGCCGGCGCATGCGGATGCTCTCTCGCTCCACCGCCACCATCGACACGAAGTATTTGAAGAAATCTGCACACGCGAATCCGAGAACTGCACCCGGAAACCCATACAGCGAGTGCCCCAGAGGAATCAGCGCGATAAGCCCCACGACTTTCGCTCCGTGCGCCGCGGCCGTCCAGTAGGGCTTCCCGATCGCCAAGATGAGCGCGTTGTTGATCGCTTCAAGCGCGATGAACCAGCTTCCAAGGCTCAACGCTTGCACCATCCAGCCCGCCGCAAGCGCGCGCTCATCGTAGAGAAACTCAATTAGCGTGGGTCCGCCCGCGAGCAGACAGGTGATCAGATAGCCGGCGAACATCAGCACCGTCATGCGCACGCGACCAAACACCGCGCCGAGCTCGTCGCCCGCCATGCGATGCTGGCTCAAGGTCGGAAACACGACGTCGCTCATGATGTGCCCCATCAAAAACACCGGAAGCGTCGCGTAAATCTGGGCGATGCTGTAGACGCCGAGTTCGGAAATCGAGACGAGCTTGCCGAAGATGATGCGGTCGGAGTGCAGCGCGACGAAGGTGAGCAAGGTGCTCAGGAAAATCCACCGACCGAACGCCACCAAATCGCGCACGTGATCTCGGCGAAAACACAAGCGATTGGGCAAGCCGGGAAGCGCGGAATGGCTGAGCACCATTTTGAACAACACGCCGGCAATCGAGCCGACCGCGAGGGCCCACACCGAGGGATACACCGCGGCCCACGCGATCATCGCCAATGTGCCCACGAGCTGAGTGCCAAACTCGAGCATCGTGACGCGGGCGAGCGAGACATGCCGTCGCGCGGTGAATATCTTCGATGAATAGAGGCCTTGAAATACCGACGTAAGCCCGACCACCGGAATCAACTGGACCAGCTCAGGCCGCTCGTAAAACCACGCTACGGGCCACGCGAGCCCACACGCAACGAGCCAAATGATGACGCCTCGACCCACCTGAATGGTCCACGCCGTATTGAGAAAGTCGCGCTCGTCGCCCTTCTCGTTCTGAATGATGCTCGGACCAATGCCGACGTCGGAAAACATCTCGAGCGCCTGCAAGAACACATTGACCAGCGCCATGACACCGAACATGTCTTCGCTGAGGAGGCGCCACAGCAGGAGGTTTCCTCCGAACCGAAGCACCTGAATGCCTGCATAGCCGGATAACGCCCAGGCCGAGCCTCGACGCATTTTTTTTCTCGACGTCTCGTGGCGCTCGTCGGCAGTTTGGCCTTGCCCGGCATCCTGGCCCTGCTCGGCCGTCTGACCCCGTTCTAGAGGTGCGGGAACCGGGCTGCCGTCGTCGGCGGGGAAACCGTCGCGTTCGGATGCATCAGACATTAACGAGGCATCCCCCTAGCACGCCGTTCGCAGAATGGTAGCCATTGAAAAGAAATTTGCTTTGAGCATAAATTGCGCTACTGCTGGATAGTTCAACAAGTTATTCTTAGGCGTCCGAGCTTATCGAGCAGAGCAGCATCGCATTCGACGTTCTGGAATCATGTCGTACAGTGTAGGCGTCGGGGAATGGGAATACCGGGCGGAATAGGCGGACTCGCGCAATATGGCGCGGAACAGGTGGTGGTGCGGTGGCAGATTCCGATGCGGCAGAAGACCGTGACGACGGGGAGCAACGACGCTCAAGACCAGGAAGCCTCGTCGATGCGTTTCGTGTTCGCCATGCCCTGATTCGCGGATATCGATGGCTCGCGGTCGCGCTCGTGGTCGGCCTCGGAGCAGGCTTTTTGGCGAGCCGCTACGCAGTCTCTGATTTGTACACTGCGCGGGTCGTGCTGCGCTTCGAAGGCACCCCCGACATCGCCGGCATGCCGAGCTCGAGACCGGAGGACCTTGGAACCTACGCGGAAGCGTTTCACCTTCCGGGCGTACTTCGCCAGGTTGCCAAAGAGCTGAAGACGGATGTCCCGGCGGAGGTCCTGGGTCGTCAGATCGAAGTCGTTCAAGACATGGTGGCGGGCCTGCTGCGCGTACAGGCCATGTCCGATTCAGCGGAAGGCGCATCGCAGTTCGCGAACACGCTCTCGCACGTCTTCATTGACCACTTGCTCAAACGCTACCAGATGCGCGTGCGCGCCGAACTCGAACGCACCCGTGAGCGTTTGCGGGCCGCCCACGAATCGCTCGTCGAGTCGAGGAAAGCGTACGACGCGTTTCGAGAACTGCACGGCGTCTCGAATCTATCGGCCGAACAAGAGCGAGGCGTTCAGTCCGCAGTCGACCTCCAAGCGCGACGCGATTCCGCCCGCGCCGAGGTCGAGACCCTGCGAGCCCGAGTCGAAGTGCTTCGAGATTCCGCACGAAGAAACTCTTCAAAAAAGGAAGAGTCGACCGCTCCCAGCATCACGGCCCAAGAAATCCAGCAGCTCTCAACCCTGCAAACCGAACTTGCCGCGGCCCAAAATACGCTTACCGATGAGCATCCGCGCGTGGTTGCGCTCAAACGCCGCATCGCATACCTGCGTCAACAAGTGCGCGCCGCGGGTGGAAGCGGAAGCGGCGCGCTGCGTGGCGCCATCAACGGCAGCTCGATGAAATCCGCCGCGTCCGGCCTCGAAGCCGCACAACGTCGTTACGACAGTCTTGTGGAAGCCGCCAAGCAGGCCCAAGAGCGTGTGGCCGAGTATTCCCACATCGAAGGCGAGGCGAGCAGTCTGCTCGCGCAGATTCAAGTAAACGAAAAGCTGGTAACCGATCTGCGGCATTCCCGGGCCCAGCTGCAAAACGCGATGCGGGAGCCTACGAGCGGTTTTCGCATGGTGGCCGCAGCCACGCCCCCGAGTTTTCCCGAAGCGTCGCGCAAGAAGAAACTCGTCAAGCTGGTGTTTCCAGTCGCCGCCGTGCTCTTGGTGTTGCTTGGATTGATCGGGCGAGAACTCCGGGGATTTCGCCTCCGCACTCCGGCGGAAATCGCGTTCTGGGGCAAAGGCCCGGTCGTAGCCAGTACGACATGGCCGCTCGATGAAGAAGCGCTTGAAGATTTCGTGGTGGGCATGGACGATGTTGCCCCGACTTCGCAAGGGCAGACCTTGCTCGTAGGAGCAACCAAGAGCGCTTCGCATCATGCCGAAGTCCTCGCGCGCCGCCTCAGCGATCTGCATGCCACAACGCCTGTGGTGCGCTCGGATCATCCACCCGTCGCCACCGAAGAGGTTGAGCGGGAGAGCACAGCTCAGGTCTCGTCAGTCCGTTTGGAGGCCGCTGAATCGACCGGTCTCGCCGTCCGCCGTCTGCATACCGTCACCGTGCGCCCCACCGCGGCATTCCAATCGATGGAGGTTCGAACCTGGAACGGTCCGCTCTCCGGCCCGAAGCTCCGGCGCGCCGCACGACTCGCGAGTCGTGTCTTGGTCGTTGTTCCTTCGGGAGAGATGGCAGCTTGGGACGTTGGAGGAATCCCTGACCGAATCGGTCGCGCCGAGCGAATCGGCTACGTGGTCGTGGGGCTCGAAGAAGAACTCGAGCCGCTGCCCGACCGTATTGGAGACATCGAGGCTTTCTGGCTCGCGTGAGCCACCACGCGCTTCGTGCCACGACGCCGCTTGCGACGCCCGGGCGCACCATCGCGCGCACCACGCTGAAAACCGAGCAGCGCCCCTGCGTTGAGATACGGGACGACCGTGAACAAACCGTTCGGGATGAGGTCGACGAGAGACACGGCAACCATCAGCGCAAGCGCCCCCATAAGCCGCGCTCCCGACGCGCCGCGCACCTTCCGTATGGCAAATGTGGCGAGCACCACCGGGAAGGCGAGTAGACCAAACGCGAGCCCGTAGCCGAATAGGCCACGGTCGCCAAGCAAAATGATCCAATGCCCGTCGCGAATCGAAATCTCGCTACCATCGAATACATCGAACACGCAGGCGCGGCAGTATTCGCCCCACCCAAACGTCGGACGCAGATTGGCTCGCTTGATCAGCAAGACTTCGTTGTCGAAACGAAACTTGAGGGAGCCCCAACGGTCTTCGCCAGCTTGCTCTTTCGCAACTTTGAGCATCCACTCGACAGGCACTAGATCGGCTGCGGATGCAAAGGGATAGCTCACCGCGAGGAGAGCCAGCACCGTCGCGACGATGACCTGCGTGCGCGGCTTGGCGAGCCATACGAAGGGCGCTGTCAGCACGCCGTAGAGCCCTGCCGCGAGGCTCTTGCACAAAAGCAACATCGCCCCGAGATAGGTCGGAGCAAACCCCGGACGAAATCGCCCTACCCCAACGCGATTTTTTCCCAGAGCAACCGAACCGACAAACGTGGTCGCCACCAGCAGCGAGACTGCGAGACCGTGGCTCATGAATATGAGCGGTCGATACCCGCCGCCACGCACTGACTGCCCGAAATCGTGTTGGTGAAATCCGTACACCCAGTTGTGAAGCTGCGGGCTCATTCTCAACTCGATGAGAAAGGGCACCGAGTAGAGCAAAACAAGCGCCGCGGTCGTCCGCAGCAAGTCAGTGACGTTGGGTTCTGTTCGGCAGACCGAATACCCCACCATGAACGGAACGATGATGTGGGTGAGATCGGCCACAAACAGATGGACGGTTTCGTAGGCTTGAAGCCCTGCCACGACGCGGGGACCGAACGCGAACCCGTCGGTATTGGTGAGCGCGGTTCCGAGCCCGCCCACGAGAAAAAGAATGCACAGCACAGCGAACAATGGAGAGGCGAACACGCGCAGCTTTTCTGGCCGCCAGATGGCGAACCCAATCAGCAGCCACAGCGTTGGAATGTTTCGTTTGTCGAATGGCGGAAGGCCGGGAATCGCGAACTCAATCAGCTCGGGGAGCGCCATCGCGCCACCCAAAATGGCAAGCACGGCAGCTACCGCAGGTCGATATCGCTTCGCGAAGTACAAACAAACCGGAACCCACAACAAGAACGCGAGGGTGGTAACGAGGTTGCCCTCCAAGGCCTACCACCAACGCGGATGACGCACGATGAACTCCTGAAGCGCATCGAACTTGGGCGCCTCGGCGCGCGGCTGGGACGCGTATTCAAGCGCCCCCCACCGACCCCATTTGGACCAACCATCGCAGTTCACAAAGTGCATAAACCAAGTTCCACCACCTTCGCGCCATAGCTGCAGGTAGTCTGCATAGAGCTTTTTGATTTTGGGTGAGCGATTGAACTCGTCGAACAACTGGTTGAGCTTCTCGTCGTTTTCGGCTCCCATCACCCCGACGAAATGCTGCCCTCCTTCGTAGGCAACGAGGGGCAGCTCATACTTCTGTGCAACTTCTTTGTTGGTTCGAATCTGGCGCGCGACCTCCGGGAAAATTTTGCTTCGGGTTTCAGATATCAAATCATCAACGCTCATCCGTCGCACTCGCTTGGCTTCTTTCATATCCGCGCTGATTCCAAAGTAAGGAGCGATGGCTAGCGCGTCGGCTCGCTCGCCGACCTGCTCGAAGGACGCGATTTGCCCAGCGATCCAAGCGTTGCCGGATTGCGCCGCGAGCACACGCACGAGCCCTTCCGAACCGCCCCACGCGCGCTCCCAAATGCGAAACATCTCGGACGAACGACGGGCGTAGAAGGACAATCCAGCGCCAACATCTCCTTCTCCGATGCCCAGGCGCTGACCTTGCTCGACCGAATATTGAGCTTGCGCAAACTGGCCGTTCCAGACTTCGTTGGAATACTCGATCCACGCGCGCAGCCCCGGCCGCAGCGAGCTTCGCACCTCGCGCGCAAATCGCTCGATGTAGTCATCGTCCGCCTGGTGAGGCATCGTGAACCACGGGTCCGCGGAAACGAGGTTGGCAAGCTCCACCATGATTTCGATGGGCGCTCCGCGTGGCGTCCACGTCGCGTCCGTCACTTTGGGTCGATCTGACCAGTGGGCGACCGCCGAATCGTTGGTGTTCATGAAGTCCATAAACCGCAACACCGAATACGTCTTGATGCGATCGAGAAAATCAGGGTGAAACACCTGCTTGCGACCGAGCTCTTCAAAGCTCTGGCATTGGCCCTCGCTCCCGCACGGATGCGCGCTATCGCACCACCGGGACGCTCGCTTGGAGCACGCTCCCCCGGGCGGATACACGCGAATATTCCGAATGTAGTCCGCCGGGTCACTGCGATGAATTTCGAGCAGAATGCCCTCGTTGCTGCGCTCAGGGCGGACATCAATGACGTGACGGCCAGGCTTTGATTCCGATCGAATGAACCGGTTGGCCGAGTTTTCGTGATAGCGGATTTCGCCCTTGCCCTCGTACCGCACCACGAATCGCCCCGGCCGATAATGTTTGATCCCCCACAGCATCAGACTGCGTGCGATTTGCCGAGGCTTCAGGCGGCGGACCCAGCCGTGCTGGTCGACGTCGAGGGGACGCTGATCATCAAACTCCTCTTCGGTGCCGCTGGTCCATCGGCGGGAAAGCTTGAACTGGTCGACGAGTGGAATCTCCGTGCTCCACTCGGTGAACGACGCCAGGTTCGTTCCGAGGGCGGAGCGGCGGTTCCAACGAGTGCCTCGCGGCGGTTCCAACGACTTGTTGGGTGGGGACGTTCGGGAAGACGTCGTGGCGGCCGAAGAGAGCTCGGCGTTCGGCGAACTTGGATGACGCGAGTCGGGACCGCGAGACGAACCGCCGCCGCACGCACGAGCGGCAACCACCGAACCCGCGGACAAACAGACCACGGCGAAAATCGTTCGCATCAGCATCGGGCGCGCCACAGGGTTCCTACTCTAAGCTTGCCTCCCATGCCAACGCTCCCATCCCGACGGCATCCGCAGTGTTCGGCTTTCACGACGACCGGCTTTCACGACGACTGGATTCCGCCGTACGTGACATTATCGAATATCACGCGTTTTGGGCTTGCCGAACCCGTTTCACCGCCTCAAGAACGTGGCATCCTAAATTATAGACGCTTCGTGAATTCGGAGCGCTAGCCCGACTGAGGAACCGATGATTCGTCCGAGCATTGCCCAACGCCAAACCGCGCTTACTCTGCATACCCATCTGTTCCGGATGTTACCCGCGATTCTACTGGGCGGGGCAGCAGCGGGTGGAGCTCTATCGGCCGGCGGGTGCGGCGGCTCCACAACGCCTGCCGGCGCCCGAGACGAAGGCCCCTCGAGCCGCGCCAGCAGTGGCGACAGCGACGCCGCGGCAAGCAGCGCTTCCAGCGCCAACTCTACGTTCTCGTTGGACCCTCGCGACAACGCCAGAGTCTTTTTTATCGGACACAGCCTCGTCAACCACGATATGCCGCGCATGGTCTCGCAAGTCGCACAAGATGCCGGCCACACCCACGACTACGCCGTGCAAGTGATCAACGGCGGCCCACTTCGCCTCGCATGGGACGATTCAGCGACCGCCGAAGGCACGGACAGTCGTGCGAATCTTCCGTCGGGCAACTACGACACCGTCATTCTCACCGAAGCGATCCCGCTCGCAGACCAGATCGAATGGAACGACACTTATGGATTCGCGAGCCGTTTCTACCAGCTGGCGATTTCGTCGAACGCCGCAACCCAGGTGTACCTCTACGAAACGTGGCACGGTCTCACCGACCCCAACTGGCGCGCCCGAATTCGTACGGACTTATCCGCGTGGGAAGGGATCATCGACCATGTCAACGCCAACAACGAAGGGCCTCCCATGCGGTTGATTCCCGCAGGACAGGCGTTGGGAGCACTCGTAGATCGTGTTGAAGCGGGTGGTGTGCCCGGCTTGACCGCGCGACGCGACTTGTTTGATGACGACCCCATGAACGATATCCACATGAACGACATTGGAAACTACTTCATCGCGTTGGTGCACTACGCCGCCATCTACCGTCGTAGCCCCATCGGTCGAACGTTCCGGATGAACGGAGAAGAGGGTCACGTGTATCAAATGCCCTCCGAGGCGATGGCTCGCGTCATGCAAGAAGTTGCTTGGGAAGCCGTAAACGCCTACTCGCGCTGAGTGGAGCACGGGCCGAGCACGGAAGCCGAACCAGACGCAGAAGCCGAGCCAGACGCAGAAGCCGAGCCAGACGCAGAAGCCGAAACAGAATCTGAACCAGACGCCGTTCCCGAATCCGAATCAGATGTCCGCACCCGCATCTGCACCAGACTCTGCGTCGGGATCTGATTCGGCGTCGGGATCTGATTCGGCGTCTGGTTCAGATTCAGCGTCTGCATCTGCCTCGATGACGTCGATTTGCCTCCGGTTTTCATGAGGCATTTCTCATCGCGATCGCGCAAAGAGGTCCCGGCGCAACCAATCGACAAGCAGTACAGCGAGATGAACAGCGGCTTCGGCCTCTTTCTGGTAAGACCTCGCGGTGCCCCGTCGTGTCGTGCTTCGGAGAAGCATCCCAGTAGGCCCGGGGAGCGCGCCTTTGCCTGTGGGGCGTCGCTCGTGCCAACCGGCCACTAGGAGGCTGGTGTCAAACGCGGACCGAGGATCGCGCAGCGGCGGTAGGCCAGTCGTCGCGTCCGCGAACCGAGGAAATGCCGAAGCATTTTCGAGCGTGAGGGGATGGCGGCGAATGGCTTGCCGCCGCAAGCGAGCCGG
>JANQQS010000148.1 GCA_028284955.1 Myxococcota bacterium
CCCTCACGCAGCCAACTCACGTGCATCCTGGCGGGGGAGCTTGGGTGAATCGGCGGGGTCGTACCCCGACGAGAGGGTTTGGGTGCCAAACCCTTAAAAAACAGACGGCCAGACCCTCAAAAAACATAGAGCTACAGAAATCCTGGGGTCGGGGTTTGTCCGCGGCGAATGTGGCCGTAGTCGCCGTAGGTCGCGGGAATGAATCCGCGCGCGCCGCAGACATCGAGCAAGACGCGCGGAACTGGGCCTGCGCGGTCTGAACGCAGGAGGTTGAGGAGTGCGGCGGCTTGGGTATCGTCGGGACGGGCGGTGATGACGAGTCCGTCGCTGGGAGATTCGCGCGTGTACGCGAAGGGGACGAGCCGGTCGGCCAAGGGGCCCACCAGTTCTTCGAGGCTCTGTCGGACATGACGAATCGTGGCTTCGTGGGTGTAGACCGGGCAAAACTCGACTTGTCTCGCGAGCACCGAACGCACCGCCTCGTGAAACGAGCCGGTCATTGCCTGCGTGCCGAGCGTGGCGTCTGGGTCAAACCCCTCTTCACGCAAATACGCCCGCGGAAGCACGTAGCCGGCGGTACTCAGCCGGTCGATCCAAGCCACGCTGCGGCCGGAGATCGTCGGCATCGAAACCGGATGGTCGACATGGCACACGAGCGCTGCACGGTAGGTGGTTCCGTCTCCACGAACCGCTTTGAGAATCGCGCGAGCTTTGCGTTCGGCGCGCGCGCAGAGCCAAGGGGGCGCCCACGTGACATCCACGCGACTCTCGAGTGTCCGTTCCGCGAGCTCGGGGTAGCCACCGGCCACCGTCACCTCCACTCGTTGGTCGACCAGCCGATTGAGCTCTGCGGCGAGAATATCGGCGCGCGCCTCCGCCTTTCCCTTTCCGAGCGAAGGCGGAAAGAGAAATTCCAGACCGCTGTTCAAAATCACCCCCAAAGATGAAAATATCGCAATTGACTCCAAAAGTCTTCTTTTCGTGGGTACGCGCCGTTCGCATCGGGTTTCGTTGCCCGGGTCTCGGCAGCCCGCTATGCCGCGCGACGCGTCATGGACTCATGGACAATTCGGCGCGTTCTCGAGTGGACGACCCAAAGTTTTCGGCAACGAGGGCTCGACAGCCCCCGTTTGGATGCGGAGCTTCTGCTCGCGCATACTCTAGGCATCGATCGTGTCGGGTTGTATATGGATTTCGATCGCCCGTTGGTCCCCGAGGAACTCGCGGTTTTTCGTGAAAAAGTTCAGCGTCGCCGACTTCGTGAGCCGGTGGCGTACATTCACGGGGAATGGCATTTCTTTGGTCGAATGTTCGAGGTGGGCCCCGCGGTTTTGGTGCCTCGACCGGATACCGAGACACTCGTGTCCGCTGCGCTCGACCAAATGGGGACGGGACCGATCCGGGTGATCGATCTATGCACAGGAAGCGGAGTGATTGGCGTCACGTTGGCGCTAGAACGTCCGCAGTCCCATATCGACGCAACGGACATTTCGCCCGATGCGCTTGAGGTCGCCACGCGCAACGCTCGCCGACACCAAGTTGGAGCGCGCGTCTGCGTTCGGCAGGGCGATCTGTTCGAGGCGGCGAGCGAGGGGCGCTATCACGTTGTCGTGAGCAATCCACCGTATATTGCGGACGGTGATTACGACGATCTGCAGCCAGAGATTGTTGCGTTCGAACCGCGCCAGGCTCTTGTGGGTGGAACCGATGGGATGGATTTCCATCGGCGGCTGGTGGACGCCGCACCGTTCCACCTTTTGCCCGAAGGTTTGCTCTTTATCGAGGTGGGGGCGGGGCAAGCGAACGCTGTGGCGGCGCTTTGTGCTGCCGATTCGCGCTACGAAGAAGCTAAGATTCACAATGATTTCAATGGAATCGGTCGTGTAGTGGAAGCGCGGGTGGCGCGCTCAAAGTAAAACGCTGCATCCCTGATACATGGGACAGGTTGTGCATATCTCGCTTGTGTCCGGGTGTTGCACACTGGCAAGATCTCAGAATGATACCGAGTTTGCGAAGTCTTCGGAATTGGATCGGGCCGGTGGTTTGCCTGGTGCTGCTTATGGGGTTTCCTGATCGGCCTCGTGCGGCACCCCCGCTTCGGCGAGATCCGGCCGCGATTCGGCGGCCGTCGCCGCGTGCGTCCACGCATGACCCAGTCAGCGAACAGGGTCAGAAAGCGCGGGGAATTTACGTTTCTGGGCCGGCGGCTCGACATCACGGGGTTCGAGGCCTTGTCCGTTTGCTCGAGAGATCTGATTTAGATGCGGTGGTCATCGACCTCAAGGACGGACAGGGTCGTATCTCATACGACACGAAGATACCGATTCTCCAGCAGCAGAAGCGCCATTTTCTGAAAGATGCGAAGGGATTGATCGCGGGTCTTCGTGAGGCCGGTGTGTACACGATTGCCCGCGTCGTTTGTTTCGCCGATCCGCACCTTCCCAAGCTGCATCCCGAGCGTGCGATTATGCATATTCGGCGCAATAAGCCGTGGGTGTCGTGGGGCACGGGGGATACCTGGCTCGATCCCTACAACCGAGATAACCACCGCATGATCGTCGAAGTTACGCGCGAAGCGGAGGCGCTTGGCTTTGACGAGATTCAGCTCGACTACGTGCGGTTTCCGGTGGACGACGGGACGCAGTACGCGCGCTACCCGTCGGAAGACGGAACGCGTCGGCCTGCTCTGCTCATCGAGCTGCTCAGCCAGATTGATCGCGCGATTTCGATTCCGGTCGGCGTCGATGTGTTCGGGCTGGCGGCGTATCGAAATGGAGACCCGAGCGGATTGGGCCAGGATCTCGAGGCGTGGGTGCGCCACGTGGAGGTGTACAGCCCGATGCTTTATCTGAACTCGATGCGGAACTGGCAACGCGGGGCGTCCAATCGCGCGCGCATGCTGGTTCAGCGGGGTGTGGAGCGCCTGCGCGAGCGGGTTGGACCTCGGCCCGTGATACGTCCCTATCTTCAGGCGTTCGCGAAGGGGAGCGATGGCTTTAATGCGCGATTTATCGCCGAGCAAATCCGCGGTGCTCGGTCGGGCCAGGCCGACGGCTTCCTCTTTTGGCACCCCGGATCCCGTTACAGCATGGTCACCCGAGGCATGCGCGGGCCTGGGCGTCAGCTCAGCCCGTTTTCCATCGAGAAGCGAATGGCCGTGCGTCGCGCGGGCGTGAACGGGCGTTCGCGCGCGCGGAAACGGCGGAGCGTGGGCCCTCGGGTTCGCGCCGGTTCGTCTCGAGTCGTGTCGGGTTCACCGCCCCGGCAACGCTGACGACCCGCGATCGCGTCCTTTGGCGCTGGGCGCTCCGCTTTGGGGAGCGTCGGCCTCTTAGATAGCCTCGGCGCGACACGCCCCTTGGGGCGGGAAGGTTCGTGGTATATAAGCCAACCATGCGTCGATCTTTGCGGGTCTCAAACCCGGACGCGACATCCTCGCTCCACCGCTCAGACCTCTCGCTCGCCGTTTACCTGGGTGCACGCGCGCGAGGATGCGCCGCGTTATGGTTTGGGAGCCCGTCGAATCCGGGGCTTACTCAGCTTGGACACGCGGTCCAGTCTCTCGTAGTCGTCGACACCACGGGCAAACGACAGCGCGCCCGAAAGGGACGTCAGGTCATCACGCTTCGGCCAGGGCCGCTTGAACTCGACCACGACGCGTTCGGGTTGGTTGTCGTGCCCGACCCGTCGTGCTTTGGAGATAGCGCCGCGGACCGTTTTGAGGAGCTCGCCCGCTTGACGTCTCCTGAGGGCCATCTGGTCGTTGGCGCCCACTACGCCGCGCCGGCGGAGGAAGACGCGCGGCGCCGATCCATACCGACGCCGGCTTCCGGGCCTTCGAGAGACTGGCCTCCAGAGGCGCTTAGAGCCGCCTTGGCGGCCCACTTCGAGGGGGTGCAGCTGGTAGGGCAGGCCGACTTTCGCGCTCATGCGATCGCCGGATTGGTCGCGGAACAGGAGTCACAGATTCCGAACGAGCCTGGATTAGGCGAAGCGGCTTCGAGTTTCGAAGAATCCATTACGATCGACGCATCTTTGGTGGCCGCGTCCTCGGGGCTCCCGGATCGGATCTGGGTGATCGCGGGCCACTCCCCGGCGACGCCGTTGCCTCACTGGGTGGTGCAGCTACCTGGCGTCGCGGAATCATCACTGACCTCGCAGGAGGAAGAACGCGCCGCTGAGCGAGACAGCCGCGACCGAGAACTCCATCGACAGATGGAAGAGGCGATCGCGGCGCGGACTCGGGAGGTCGAAGAGCTTCGTGCCGAGCTCGACCAGCGCGCGGCTCGCGATGCCGAGCTTCGCGAAGCGGCTCGGGAAACGGCGGACGACGCAGCCGAAGACTACGACGCGCTGGAGTCCTTGCTGCAGGAGCGGGGCCGCGAAGTGTCTGAGCTGGAACGAGAAGTCGCGCGTCGCGGTGTATTGGTTCGCGACCTGCTGGAGCGTCAGCGAAACGAGCCAAGCTTGTCCGCTAGCGATGCTCGCCAAGACGATGCTCGCGACAATACTGGGCAGAGCGCTCAACAGCGCGCGGTTGCCGCCGAAGCAGAACGGGCGCGGGCTCATTTTGAAATCGATGAACTGCGTACGGAAATCGAAACGCTTCAGCGTCGCGAAGCCGTACATCTAGGCAAGATTCGCGGTCTTCGGTCGCGCGCCGCAGAGCTCGACGAGGTGCACGAGCTTACCGCGGGCCGCCTTCAACTTGCGTATTCGGACATCGCGGCGGCGCGGGAGCGCGAGCAAGGGTTGCAGCGCGAGCTCGCCGAGGTTCGCGATCAATTTGAGCTTGAGTTGGTTCGCGTCCAGGGAGCGAGCCCGTCTGTTCAACCGGCGCGGCCAATAAACTTGGAGGCCGAAGTGCTCGGCGAGCTGGCGGGCGTGCGCGCGCGTCTCGGAGACCGCGAGGCGGCGCTGGGAGAGTTGCTTCGTCTGGTCGAAGAACCTTCCCGCGATGCGGGCCACGAGTCGCTTCGTCACGAAACCAGCGCGCTCACGCTTCAGCTCGCGGAAAGCAAAGCTGAGCGCGAGGAGATCGAACGTCGGGTGGGGGAACTTCAATCCACCGTGGCAGCTCGGGACGCGCTGGTGTCACGGCTTCAGATGGACATCGCAGAGCAGCAGCGGGTCGCGCGATCCGAGGACGAGCGTGCTTCTCTGCTTGGTTCGGAAGTTCAGCGTCTCAAGGAGGCGGTGGTTGCGGCGTCGGAAATCGCGAGCGAGAAAGAAACGCTCGAAGCGCGGCTGGTCGACGAGTCTGCCACGCATCAGGCTCTCGCCGAGCAAATCGCGCAGCATCAAACGGAGCTCGAGCAAGCCCGACAAGCTCTGGAAGTGCAAAGCCAACAACACGCGGACGAACGTCGGCTAATCGAAGCGTTGCAGACGAACGTATCATCGCTCGAAGCCAATATATCGTCGCTTGAAAGCAAAGCGACCGATTCGGCGAGCGAGCTGCGGGAGACGGTTCGCGCGCTCGCCGAAGCACGAGCCATTCTTCGCGGATTGGACCTATCGCCGGAGATGATCGAACAAGAATCCGGGTTTCTCGCGAGCGAGCGCGCAGAGAATGGAGGGGGGCGGGCTGCCATTGGCCCAGACCCCGCGCTCTCGGGCTCTGTTCATCCCGCTTCGGCGGAGGAGGAGTCAGCGTTCCGTTCGGAGAGCAGCGGCCTGCACCAACTTGGCCGTAGTGTGCGTCGCGACGCACCCGAGGGCCTCCGTCAAAAAACCAGTGAAGATCGCATCGCCCAAGATCAAGATGCCCTGCTGCGCTCGCTCACGAGTCAGATTCAGGATCGCGACGAGCGCATCGCGCGGCTTGAGAAACGGCTAGCTGAGGACGCCGAAACCACACTTACGGGATACGATGCCGACCCACACGAGCTTCGCATTCGCCTGGCGGAGCTCGAGGAGGCACTGCGTCATGAGCGCGAAGCTCGCCGCGCGGCGGAGCTTGGGCGTGCGGCGAACGAGGCTAGCCTGGTGCCACCCGCGGCTTTGGAGCCAAACGAAGTGGCAGAGCTCAAGCAGCGACTCACCGACCGCGATTCCGAGCTGCTGGTCGTGCAAGGTAAGGTCAAGGGGTTTGAAAGAGATCTGAAAAGCCTTCGAGAGTTGGGAGCGGAAGCGAGGGGAGGGCTAGAAGAACTCTTGGGTGCGGCCACAGCGGCCGGCGATCCTCACACCGCAGAACGGATTGGGGCTTTGCTAAGCGTCCTCAGCCGTTTCTAGATTATTGGAGGGGCTGGCCGCAGCCCCTCCCCCCACGGAATACGATTCCGCGGGGCCCCCCGCCCGCCGCCGGCCGCTTCGCGGCCGCCCCATCGCTTCGCGACGGGGCCCCGGTTACGTTGGGTTTCAGTGGTGGGGCAAGACTGCGGACGACAACAACATCTCGATCGCCCACAATTCGACCCACGCAACCAGGTCACGTGCGTCCTGGCGGGGGAGCTTGGGTGGCTGTGTTTTCTGGAGGGTTTGAGGCAAACCCTCCCCCACGCGGGTACGACCCGTGCGGGGCCCTCTCCCGACTCCGGCCGCATTCGCGTCCGCCCCACCGCGATGCGGCGGGGCCCCAGCAGCACACCGCTCACGCAACCAAGTTACGTGCCTCCTGGCGGGGGAGCTTGGGTGAATCGGCGGGGTTGTACCCCGACGAGAGGGTCTGGGTGCCAGACCCTCAGAAAACACAGCCTGGCGGGGG
>JANQQS010000161.1 GCA_028284955.1 Myxococcota bacterium
CAACGCGGCGGGGCCCCAGCAGTTCGCCCCCACGCAACCAGGTCACGTGCATCCTGGCGGGGGAGCTTGGGTGAATCGTTCGGGATCGTATCCCGAACGAGAGGGTCTGGGTGCCAGACCCTTAAAAAACAGACGGCCAGACCCTAAGAAAAAACTACGGAAGCGCTACGGCGAAGGTTACTGCGTCCGGCATTACGATCAGGGAAACGCGCACGACTTCTGTGGAGGTGGAAACCAACGTGCCGGTCACGGACACCAGACCAGGGGCGACGTTGGCGATCAACGCGCTTCCGTTACGCTGGGTCGCGGTCAGCGATGATGAAGGCAAGTTGGTCGATGTGAAGTAGAGGACGGTCGTTTCTTCGGTCGCGTTGTCGACCTCGAACGCGATCCCACTCATATCTGCGTCCAGGGAATCGATGCCTGGGCACGGCTCCGAATCGATCACCAGATGGCCGCGACCATCGAGCAACTCTACTCCCAGCGCCGAGGCCAGCGGCTCAACATCTCCCGGCGAGGTCACATCGATAAGCAGTGGGCGGTCCGCAGAAGCCGCATCCGCAATCACCCGCGTGGAAGTAAACTCCAGCGTGGGTACGGTTTGTTCTGGACGGAGAGCGCGAAAATGAAATGGCAGCGGGTCCGTCGCGGAAATCTGAACTGGCTGCGTCAGGCCCATATCGTCGGCCGTAAAGGTCTCCATCGGGTTGGCGCAATCGGGATCCAAGTTGCCGCAGAGAAGCACCGTTGCGCCCGCCACTGGCGTCGCGACCGGAAACCCCTGCGCGCGTACGGAAACGCTCACATTCGCTTCGACGGGGTCTACCCCTGCGCAGTCGAAAATGCCGGATGACTCTCGCTCCACGCAAAGTCCCGATTCACAAGCAAAGCGGCTCTGCTGATTCGACGCGCAATCTTCATCCCGGCGACACTGCGTGCGGCCCGAATCGCTGACGAGGCTGCAACCGAGCAGAGCCACGGAGAATATCGCCCCCACGGCCGAGTAGACACGAGCTCGCGAGTGATTTTGGGCGGCCAAGTGGATTCTCCAGAGTTCGAAAGGTACTTTGTTGTTATCGTGTTTCGCAACTCATTGCGCCTTCGTCGACCGCGAACTGCGAGCCGGTTGCGTGCCATCAATACTGCGGCGCTTGCGATGTGCGCAACGCTTGCAACCCAAGCAGCCCCCGTGGCCCACGCGCACGGCCGATTCCCCGCCACCAATGGAATCACATTCCATCCCAGCGACGAACGCATTGTCGTAGTGCGCACGACCTTCGGCGCATTGGTCAGCCGCGACTCGGGAGCCAACTGGGGGTGGGTATGCCGTGGCGCACTCGACATCGGCCTGTCCGAAGACCCTGCGCTCGCGCTGCTCGGAGATGGCACCTGGGTCGCCGCCACGTTCGCTGGTTTGGCTCGGGGCACGGAAAGTGGATGTGAATGGAACCCTGTCGGTGGCGACCTGGGCGCGGAAATCGTCATTGACGTGGCCAGTGACCCCGCGGACCCGGCGCATACGTTCGCGGTCACATCCAGCGGGCAAACTGAAAACTTCGTCTATCGCTCAAGCGATTTGGGTGTGTCGTGGGAGTCGACGGGCGGACCAAACGAACGCGTGCTCTTCGAAACGCTCAACGTCGCACCTTCGGACCCGTCGGTGCTCTACCTGAGCGGTGTGATTCCCGCGTCCGAAAATGAGCCGCGCCGAGCGTTCGTCTATCGGTCCTCGGACGGCGGAGCAAACTGGTCGCGAATGCCTTTTTTGCTTCGCGAAGACGAACGAAACGTGATTCTGCTGGGTGTCCATCCGGTCAACTCCGACAAGCTCGTGGCTCGTGTCGAGCCCTCGGCGGGAACCCGTGTCGAAGATCGACTGGTGCTGAGCGAGGACGGCGGCGTCTCGTTTGATGATGTCGCCGTTTCGAGCGGCATTCGCGCGTTCACGTGGTCGCCCGATGGCGAACGGGCATACTACGGCGGCGTCGGAGACCTGGGACTATGGCGCTCCGACGATCGAGGGAACACGTTTACCCAGATTCAAGACGAATGGGAAGTGCGATGTCTCGCTACGCGCGGCGAGGAGCTCTGGGCATGCGCCGATAGTTTTCTCGATGACTTCGCGGTAGGTCGCTCTACCGACGCGGGGGCCACCTTCGAACCGATGATGGCGTTCACAAACATCGGTGGCGTACTGGAATGCGGCGCTCGGTCTACAGTCGCGGAGGTGTGCCCTGCCGAGTATCAAGACCTCGTAAACGACTTGGCTCTCGACGACGCCGGCGACGCGCAACCTCCGGGGTCGTATACGGGCCGCGACCGTGGCTCATCGGGCTGCGCCATCGACAGCCCCCGAACGCGTTCGTCGAACCGATGGCCTCTCGCCATCGCGCTCTTCACAGCCATGTTGTTCGCGATCAGGCGCGGAGCTCGTTGTACGCCGAGCTATCGATGAGCTGACGAGCGCTGAGATCGACGTCGACGTCCGCGGCCCACGCGCCGGTTGCGGCCTCTGGACCTGCGTCGAGGAGAAGGAGTTCCGCGCCGAATCCGGAGCCGTATGAAAACGCTCCAATGCGCTTTCCGATGGGTCGTCCCGCGAGCGCGCTGGCCACCGAAATCCAGAGGCTCGCGGTGTACGCATTTCCGCTCACGCGATTCCAGCGCATGGTCGGATCGACTTTCTGCTCATAGAACTCTGCCGCCTTTTCGGCGTCCCAACCGGAACGTTCGGCCACGTGCCGGACCGCCTTTTTGACCATCTTAGGAAAGGGCACGTGAAAACATACCGATTCCAGGTCATTCAGCGCGGCCTCGAGCCCGCCGTGTTCCTCCGCGAAGGCACCAAAACACGACTCTGCCGCCCGCATGTAGCAGTCCAGGCTGAGTGGGCCTTCGACGCTCGGAAACGCCTGACCTACGGGACGCCAAAAATCAAACGCGGGCTCGCTCCACGCGTACGAGACCGGGTCAACCCGCGCCACCGTAGGCTCCCCCACGATCAAGGCCACCGCGCCTGCGCCCTGGGTCGGCTCACCGGGGTCTCGAGGCGCATAGAGCGCAACGTCGGCTGCGATCACCAGCGCCGCTTTGCCGCGCGCGGCGCCAGAGAGTCGCCATTCGACCGCTTGACGGAGCGCCAGCGTGCCGCCGTAGCACGCATGCTTCACCTCGTAGCTCCGCACTTGCCCGGAAATCCCAAGCTCTCCGGCGACCCAGGCGCTGAGCGGACGACTCATGTCCTTAGCCGTCTCGGTACCCACCGCGATCATTCCGATATCTTGAAGGTCGCCATCCCATCGCGAGAGTGCGCGCTTAGCCGCCTCCACGGCCAGGCTGACTACATCTTCGCCGTCTCCGCAGAGTGCGATTTCGCGGCATCCGAGCCCGATCGTGTATTTGTCGGGGTCGGCGCCGCGCAACGTCGCGAGCTCGTCCACCCGCATCGCCAGCGTGGGGAGATGAAGTCCGATAGAAGCGATACCTGTATTAGTCATGATACAATCCATCCAGCAGAAAAGCGGTACCTAGCGCACCGGGGGAGCCATAGCTCATCCACGACGCTTGGGACACGGGTTTCCCCCGAGCCGTCTCCGGCACCCCGTGAAACGGTGTTTGTGCCCCGTGAATTGGCGCACCCACGGTGAAGCAAGCGTCGGCTGGTGAAACCACGGCGGGCTGTTATTTTCCCTCGCAAGAAAGGCGAGAAACATCCTCTATGACCGATTGGACCCTACGAGCCCACCCCTCCTTCTCTGGCGTGAAAGGCCCCGTGCTCACGATTGTGATGGACGGCGTAGGATGCGGCCGCCGAGACGAGGGAGACGCGGTGTGGCAAGCCCGGACGCCGCATCTCGATCGCCTGGCCACCGAAACGCTGAACACCACACTACGCGCCCACGGCGTCGCGGTCGGCCTTCCCAGCGACGACGACATGGGCAACAGCGAAGTGGGACACAACGCGTTCGGAGCGGGACGCGTCTTCGCGCAGGGCGCCAAACGCGTGGGCGCGGCCATCGCATCGGGAGATATTTTTCGAGGCGACGAATGGACGCGGCTCACGGACAAAGTTCGTCAAAGCGGCGAACCGATACATTTTCTGGGGCTCCTCTCCGACGGCAATGTGCATAGCCACATCGATCATCTCTTTGCGCTGCTCCGTCGCTGTCACGAAGAACAAATTGCGCGGGCTCGAATCCACGTCTTGCTCGACGGTCGCGACGTTCCCGAAACCAGCGCCCTCGAATACATCGAGCCACTCGAGCGACTCCTCGCCGACCTCAATAGCGCCGGCCGCGACTATCGAATCGCATCCGGCGGGGGTCGCATGAACATCACCATGGATCGGTACAACGCGGATTGGGCCATGGTCGAGCGCGGATATGCACACCACGTGCGCGGAGAAGGCCGAGGCTTTCAGAGCGCCGCCGAGGCGATTCAAACACTGCGTAGCGAACACCCCGGCGTCATCGATCAAGACCTGCCCCCCTTCGTGGTCGTCGACGAAGGAGGCAAGCCAGTGGGCCAGGTGCGCGACGGAGCAGCGGTTGTGCTCTTTAATTTTCGCGGAGATCGCGCCATCGAAATCAGTCGCGCGCTTACCGAGGAGCGTTTCACCGAGTTCGATCGTGGGCCTCTCCCGGACATCGCATTCGCAGGGATGATGCAATACGACGGCGACCTTCACATCCCCACCCACTACCTGGTCCAGCCGCCCGACATCGATCGAACCGTGGGCGAGTATCTCGCGCGCAATGGCGTCTCCCAGTACGCCTGCAGCGAGACTCAAAAGTTTGGACACGTGACCTTCTTTTGGAATGGAAACCGCAGCGGCATGTTCGATGAGTGCCTAGAAACCTACCAGGAGATCCCCAGCGACAACCGGCCCTTCGACGAAGCGCCGTGGATGAAGGCTGCCGAAATCGCCGACGCGACCATGGACGCTCTCAAGAAAGGCGTGCGCCACGCGCGCATCAACTTCGCAAACGGCGACATGGTCGGTCACACGGGCAACCTCAACGCTGCCGTCATGGCGGTGGAAGCGGTGGACCTCTGCATCGGCCGCATCGTCCCTGTGGTTCGAACCCTCGGCGGTGCGCTCATCGTCACCGCGGACCACGGCAACGCCGACGAGATGATCGAGCGAAACAAAAAAACCGGCGAGCTCAAACGCAAAAAAGACGGTTCCTTCGCCGCCAAAACCAGCCACACGCTTAACCAGGTGCCCTGCTATATCGACGCGCCCGGTTCATCGCTCAAGCTCGCAGGAACGCCCGACGCAGGCATCGCAAGCATCGCCGCGACCGTGCTCCATCTGCTCGGCTTCGAACGCCCCGAAGGCTACGAGCCCTCGCTGCTCGGTTAACCTATCGCGCCCGAGGCTGCGCTCCGGCTTTGGCCCGAAGGCTACGATCTTCGCCACTGGCGTACCACGCCGCTCGATAATCACCTCCTCCCCCGCCGCGACCCGATTCAACAACCGCGAAAAGATGAGTCTTGGCTTCGTGAACGCTGACTTCCATACCGTCACGATAAAATGACTAAGTCATGAGCCAAGTCTGATCGCGAGCTACAGCGAGCCTGGCGGCGGAGAGGAAGGCGACGGTTCGGCGCCTGCCGGGGCGTCAGGTTCGGTCGACGGAACGGGCTCGGTTGACGGCTCAGACGGCGAGGCCTCAGACGAAGACGACGCGGGCGAAGAAGACGCAGGCGCCTCGGCAGCTTGCAGATCCGTCAACCGCACCATACCGCGCACCGCAACGTCGTTATCGACCGCGGCGAACACATCGACTTCCCCGGTGTCTTCAAAGCGATTCATCTCTCGAGCGAACCCCGAAGAGGCCACAATGGCGATCGTTTGCCCTTGAAACCGGACTTTCGAGCCCTCGGGAAGACGCCATAGCGTTCGGCCTTCTTCGGCCTGGAGCCGTTGCGGAATCTCGCCGGGAGCGATCTTACTGGCCGTCCCGTCGGGGGATGGCCCCGTTTGTTCAGACTCCCCAGTCGCCGGTTGAAGTTCCGCGTTGACGTACCCCACCACATACGGCCCATCGCCCACGCGAACGCCCTTCCACGCCCCCCGCTCCCGCAACACCTCGACCGGAAGCGGTGGCTCGAGGGCGGGCAGCGTAGCCACGACGGCGCCATCGGGCTTGTCATAGATCGGCACTTCTTGGCCCGCCGGAAGTACATGCGAGGTGCCTTCCCGAGGCGGCTCGGCGCCACCAGGGACCGGCTCGGCGCTCAGCCCTACGCGAGGAAACGTGCCCGTATAAGGCCCGAGCGAGGCGGTCGGCAATCGATCAAACCACGGCGTGACTTCGACGTTCAATCGGCCAGGATCATCGGCCGGGCCAAGCACCTGCACCAAGTCTCCCGGCCCCACATAGGCAGGCGTGCCGCGAATCTTTCCGCGCCGCATCACCCGCGCCGCGAGGCGCGAAGAAGACAGCCATGCGCGCACTTTGAGCGGCCCACGAATCCGCACGCGGACGCGATCGCCTCGCGGCGGCTCATAGATCGAAACGCGCACGCCCTCCGATACATAGCCGATCGCCGGCGCGTCTTCGCGCTCATGAAGATAGAGCGCGGGTCCGGTTCCCGGCCCCGTCACAAATTCGGTCGGCCAGCCCGATGGTTCCGAGCCAGACGACGACGTGTTCACCTCCGGGGACGACCCGCCGCAAGCCGCCGCCACGCATGCCATCCACGGAAGTACAACGCTGAGTTTCATAAGTGTGGTTTCATAGGTGTGCTCTAGCGATACCTTCACTCTAGCGATATCGGGGCCTGAGTTTCACCCCCAAGAAATCCGCAATCTGTTGCGCCAGCTCACGAGGAATCCGGTCGAGCCGGCCTTCCACCACCGCACGCGCACGCGCATGGGGCTCTCCTTTGAGCGCCGGGAGGACAGCCTGCGACCATTGCACGAGTGTCTTTCCGTCCGCGCTTTCGAGCGCGGTGGTGAGCGACGGCTCAAGGCGTTTCTGGTAGGCCACCGAAGCCGCGCAGAGCGTTGCGAAGGTCCGCACCAGGCCGTCGCGGCCAACCGCGGTGGCGGGCTCAAATGAATTCTTGAGCGTCTCCAAATGGCGCGCCACGCGGGCAGGAGCGATCTTCGCCACCGCAGGCAGCGATTCAGCCGAGGTCTGGACCACTCGCTTATGCTTCGATGTGAGCCCCGCCACGAACCGGTCGACCAAAGGAACGACCAGCGAAGGCTTGTGGGCCACAATTTCGCTGAGCACGCGGGCGGCCTGAGTGGCCACCGTACTCCGCGAATCGGAGAGCTTGTCGCCCAAATCAGAAATCGATGCCGCGGGGCTTTCCTCCGCCAGAATCTGGCCGGCAACCGCAGCGGCGCCCCGGCCGGTTGATTTTTTCGCGCTGCCCTGGGCCTTTGCCTCGCCAGCCTCGCTTGACGAAGCCTGGTCCGCGGAACCCGTGTCCGCAGAACCCTTGCCCGCCGAAACCTTGTCGCCGGCGCGTTGCTCCTCCGACTTAGTCGCCTGGGTTCGAGCTGCTTTCCTGGTTGTCATCCGAACATTCCTCCAGCGGAGTCATTGCATCGCGCGACGTTCCGGCCCGCGACGTTCCGGCCCGCCCGCGTCGAAACGCAGGGCCGGCATCTCGCCTAGAGCGGCCTTCTAGCACAGCGCCGGAGGGTTGAGCATAAGCGAGGCTGCCGCGTCACCCAAGATTTCACGCATTCCGCGCCAAAAAAGCATACAACGAGGTGCCTCCTCGCGAACTACGCGCCCAAGGCATCGACCAGTCTGGGCAAAGAAATCTCGTAGCGGTGTGAAGTGCCTCGATGTCCCCCCGAAAACTCCTCATGATGCACCGCGATCCCGGCCTTTTTCATGGCCTCCGCCATCGACCGGGCCGCAAACTGCAATCCGTATTCGTCACGGTCGCCGGCATCCAAATACACCAGCGACATCGACCGCAGCGCGTCTTCGTGGTCAGCCAGCCGCTCCAGCGGATCGTGACGCATCCATCGCGCCCACACGCGCTCCACGAGCTCTCCGGTGTCGAGGCAAATCGGCAGATCGACATGCGGAAACGGCGCCTCCGGGCGCGGCGAATAAGCCGTTGCGCAGGCCACCATCAGCAGTGCATCAAACTCCGATTGATTTCGCGGCCCTTCCGCATCGATGGTCGCGCAAAACTCCGCCAGGCCGCCCGCCGCGCGCAGCGCGATTGCCGCCGAGTTCAACATCGGTCGAAAACTAAGCCGAAACGCTCCATCTCCGGCGTGGCTCCCGATCGCCGAACACACTTCTGGCCGCGCCATGCCCAGCCACAGCGCGCCAAATCCTCCCGACGACGTGCCCACCGCAGCCCGCCCCGAACGCTCGGCCACAGTACGAAAGCTGCGATCGACCCGCGGAACCACCTCCTCAGCCAAATACGTCTGGTAGGCCCCGCCCACCTCCGAATCGAGAAACTGGCTCCCGCCCCATCGATTGATGCAATCCGGAAGCACTAGTAGCGCGGGCGCACACGCCCCCTCGCGCACCAACCGATCAAACCGCTCCACGGTATTGGGCTTAAACGCACTGTACCCAAACACCGACCGATGGGTGCTCCCAAACCCCGGCAGCACCATCACCACCGGAAACCGCCCTCCATCGTCATATCCGGGGGGCACATAGACAAAAAGCTCCCGCCGCACCGGATCGCCGAGCCCGTTCCCTTTCAGGCAAGCGCTCTCAAACTCGAGGCGCTCAAGGCGCCCCGCAAGCACACGACTCGGTCTGAAGGGGTTTGTACGGTCCACACCGATCGCTACCTTGAAACTGGACTCAGGGCCACCCTGCGCCACTCCACCTGGTTGTATTCGAACATCTACATCTGGTTGTATTCGAACATCTACTTGTATTCGAACGTGCAGCCGTCCATGCGGAGCACCGCCGGAGCGGTGAACAGGTGCTGCTCGGTCGATGTTCTCGTTCCGTTTTCGTAGATCGTCGTTTTAAGCTCGATCTCCGATGTGAACGACAAGTCCACGAAGCCCTTGAGCGTGTCGTTGTCGGCTCGGAGCGCGTGCTGGTTCTCCGGGTCTGAAAAGACGACCTCAGTAAAGTGCCCGCCTGCCTCAGTGGTGATTTCTTTGGTCACTTGTAGGTCTTTTACCCAGGTCTGCGTGGCTTTCGAAGTCATTGTACCGACGCCTCGCAGAACCATCTTAGCGCCGGGGTTGAGCGGTTGTTGGGTCGTCATGGCGTACGCGTTGTTTCTGTCGACAGACGGCTCACCGGTTCTAACTGCTACAGTATTCGTATTTCCAAAAAAATCGAACTCAGAGCCCTTCCGCTTCAGGCCTCCGTCAAATAGGACAGAAGAGCCGTCTGAAAGTTTTTTTTTGCAAAAAAGTTCCACTGTGAAATCACGATCTAAATGCTTCAGTTGCGTGTCCTCGTCGCTCGCGCTGTCCGCAACACCAGCTGTACATCCCATCCCTCCCATCGAGGACAGCAGCATGAGCGCCGCGCCAAAGCGTTGATTGAATAGTTGGCTCAGAGTCACAACGAAACCTCCTGTAGTTCGTGTCGCGTCACGCGACGAAGCACAGTTCATGCCAAGAAAGCTATCGTCGCTGCACTCTGTCCGCACTCCGTTGCTCTCCGCGACACCTCTCGCTCGGTGACATGAATTCGCTCAGCTTTTTCCTCTCGCGCATCTCGCGCCACGCGCAAAGCGTGCGCCACGACGTCACTCGCGCCCCGAAAACCCCAGCCCAGCCGCTCTTCGCGCCGCGAATTTCTTCCCGCCGGATACGCTCGCTTGCGTTGCGCCAGACTCGCTTGAGTTGCGCCAGAGACGTTGCGCAACCATTCGCAATTCATTGCATCGACATCCGCGCAAAAAGTCCGACGCAGGATTGGTGAACCATCCAGGCAACAACAGTGCCATTGCATCGATCGATACGCACCGGAACTTCGTCAAGCCGGCACTCCGACGAAGGTCAAATCAGATGCGTTGGCCAGTGCTCGGCACACATTCTGCTTATTTTCCTTCCGGGACTCGAGGAATGTGGTCGTCTGTCACCACCTAGCCCCCGTCGTCGCAAGGAGCACCCGTGATGAAGCTGATCACAACTCATTCCATATTCGTAGGCTCGCTGGCCTTGGCAGCTTGGGGATGTACCGCAACGACAGACGTAGAGCCGACAGAAAAAAAGACTGGCAACGCTGAGGACCCGTGTGCATCGGCAAACGACATACTGACAGATTCACGTTGCAGTAAAACGTGGGACTCCGAGTTTTGTAGCCTAGGAGCCGCCACAAATGACTTTTACAAGTGCGGCATTGATCTCCCGGAACACGTTCCGCCCAAGCCCAAAACATGCACGCTAGGGGAAGAATGCGGAACGCTCGTCGTACCATCGCTCGAGCCCTGGTGTGTGGAGCGCAATGCTCAAGGTGAGTGCACGTGCTGGTCTAATACCAACGAAGGCAGCTGCGGTACCAAGGCCATTCCCCCGAGCGACCCGCTGAACCCAGATTGACCAAACCAGACGATTTCATTTGTCCGGGCAGAAGCGAGCTGTTCGACAATCGCGTTCGGAACTCCATAGTCGCGCATCGCTTCTTGAAGGCGCGCCCGATTGTCTGGTGCGGAGTCGAACCAGATGTCCAAGTCTTTGGTCGCACGCGGCTGCGTATGAAAGCCAACCGCATGCCCTCCGATCACCAGGTAGCGAACCGCGTGGCGAGCCAACGTCTCGACAAAGTCCGAAAGGTCGGGTGCGTTGCCAAGATAGCGACTCACTTTTTGACCCATGGCCGCACGCCATAGAATCGAAAACCCACGCCTCCGCCCGCCGGCGATTCGCGCTGAGGCCAAGCCATCCGGGTGACTTCGAAGCATGCACGCCATCGCTCGGCCGGAGAGAGTCGGCTCTGCTCGGCGTCGGCCAGTGACGCGAGCTCTTCGTGCGACGAAGCCACGCCGCCCACCCAGTCTTGGGCCTTCTGCCGAGCGCGCCTCCGGCGCCAACAAAGCTGCCAAGCCCGATGACGAACTGGGCGCCCGCGTCTATCGAAGGCCCTGGCGGTGGGGTGCGCCCAGAGCGAGGCCCGGAGGGGCCCAAAAGCGAACGCAGCAAAGCGAAGTGCTGCTTTTGGGAGAACCCGAAGGGAGCGCCTGCGCGACCGCCCTCGCGGCGGGCACACCCCCACCGCCAGGGCCGTGCGCCAATCGTCACTTCAGTGGACCAAATCAATCATGCGGTTGCCCCGGCGTCTGTTGCGTCCTGTCGCCTGCTTCGTTTTCGAGGATTCTTGCGCTGCCGCTTACATCCTCGTAATGACCGGAATTCCTAAGAGCCCCAGTCCGCGCTCTAGTTGGCGTCCGACCAGCGCGGTAAGCCCGAGGCGACTCGAGCGCGTGGCTCCTTCCGCTTTGAGCACGGGGCATTCGGTGAAGAATCGACTGAACGCGGTGGCCACCGAGTACAGGTGCTCGCAGAGAAGATGGGGTTGGTAGGTTTCGGCGGCGCGGTGCACCACATCCGGAAACCGAATCAGGGTGCGCGCGAGGGCGATTTCGGTGGCATGCTCCGGGACGACAGGCGCGGCGAATGTGGCGAACTCTTCGCTGGCGCCTAAAGAGGCCGAGGCTTTGTCGAAGATGGAGCGCGTTCGCGCGTAGTTGAACATCAAGTAGGGCGCGGCGTTGCCCGCGAAGGAAATCATTTTGTCCCAGTCGAAGCGGTAATCGCTCATCCGGTTTTGATGAAGGTCGGCGTATTTGACTGAGCCAATGCCGATGGCGCGCTTGGCGAACGCGAGGTCTTCGTCGGCAATGCGCAGCTTGCCGCTCTCGCGCGCTTCATCGATACGGGCGCCCGCACGCTCTTCGGCCTCAGTGAGCAATGAAAAAAGCGTAATGGGTTGGCCGTCGCGGGTACGCAGCGGTTTTCCATCGTCGCCGAGTACGGTGCCAAACGCGACATGGTCGAGCCGCATGTTCACTTCGAGCAAGCCCATCACCGCAAAGAGCTGACGAAAGTGAAGCGATTGGCGCGCGTCGACCACATAGACCGAGCGGTCGGCGCGGAATTGCTGCTCCCGATGCAGCACCGTCGCGATGTCGGTGGTGGAGTAGAGAAACGCGCCGTCTTTCTTCCGAACGATGAAGGGCTCCTTTTGTTTACGAAGCCCCTTTGGCGCCGCCGACAGCTCGCCAAAGAAGACGCACAGCGCGCCCTGGTCTTCCCTCGCGATTCCTGCACTGAGGAGTCGCTCGACCACTTCGGGCAGCGCATCATGGTAGGCGCTCTCCCCGAGCCACTCGTCAAACTCCACGCCGAGCAGCGCATACACCCGGTCGAGCGAGGCTCGCGTCGCCGTGACAAATTGCTCCCACAGCGCGCGATTGTCCGCGTCGCCCGCCTGCAACCGAGCGAGCTCGGCCCGCGCCTGCTCGGCAAACGCCTCGTCTTCTTTCGCGCGCGCGCTCGCTAGTTTGTATACGCGCTCAAGCTCCGCAATCGCATCACGCTCGAGCTCCTCCGCATCACCAAACTCGCGCATCCCGACAATCAGCAAACCAAACTGCGTGCCCCAATCGCCAATATGGTTGTCGCGGATCACACGGTGACCCACCGCCCCGAGCAGCCGGGACACGCTGTCGCCAATCACCGTTGTGCGAAGATGGCCCACGTGCATTTGCTTGGCGATGTTCGGCGACGAGAAGTCCACCACAATGGTCTCCGGCGACTCGACCAGAGGCACGCCGAGCTTATCCACATCGCGGAGCATCGCTTCCAGCTGCTCGCCGACCCAGGCCGGCCGCAGCGTCAGATTCACAAACCCCGGCCCCGCAACCTCGGCTTTTTCGATAGCCGGCTCGCGCTGGAGCGCCTCCGCAATAGGGCCCGCGAGCTCGCGCGGCGGGCGACCCAGCTTCTTCGCGAGCGGCATGGCCGCGTTGATCTGAAAATCCCCAAACTGAGCGTCGGCGGTCGGCCTGAGCAAGGGCATCACCGACCCTTCAAGCTCAAGCGCTGACCGAATCGCCGTCGCGGCAACTTCTTCCAAATAAGCTTCCAGCAGCATGCGTACCCTTTGCGTCGGCGCGAAGGGTCCGCGATATTCGCCCACCGCGCCAGTCGGTTGATGGAATCTGGAACACCAAAAAATAAATGAATGAATATTCAATGTACCCTTGACGCGCCGCATCAACATCGGCATGATTGGGATGGGGGTAATTCGTGCAAGGAATCAATCGGTACAAAGCAGACCTTAGAGATTTCCATTTTCTGCTCTTTGAACAGTTCGGCCTTGATGAACTGCTCGGCAAAGCGCCGTTCGCGGATTGGGGGGTCGAGGAATGCCGGCTCGTGCTCGACGAGGTGTATCGATTTGCCTGCGAAGTCACCGGCCCGCTGAACTCGGTCGGTGACGCCCACGGCTGTCGATTCGAAGACGGCAAAGTCTTCGTCGCGCCGGGCTTCAAGGAAGCCTGGGACAAAATCTACGAGGCCGGCTGGTCGACGCTTACCGCCCCCGAAAACATCGGCGGGCAAGACGCGCCGCATACCCTCGGCGTACTCACCCAAGAAATGATCGGCGGGTCGAATACGTCGTTCAGCATGTACCCGAGCCTTTCTCTTGGCGCCGCCGAAGTCATCGGCCATTTCGGCACCGATCGGCAGCGTAAGCTTTATGCCTCGCGCATGACCGACGGCACCTTCGGCGGAACGATGTGCCTCACCGAGCCCCACGCCGGGTCGGACGTAGGCAGCTCGGCCACCAAAGCCACCAAAAACGAAGACGGCACCTATTCGATCAAGGGCACGAAAATCTACATCAGCGGCGGCGACCACGACATGACGGAAAACGTCGTACATCTCGTGCTCGCCCGCGTCGAAGGCGCGCCCCCGGGCACCAAAGGGCTGTCGCTCTTCGTGGTCCCCAAAATCCGTATCCAGGAAGACGGCTCGCTCGGCGAACCCAACGACGTCATCACGGCGTCGATCGAGCACAAGATGGGCATCAAAGCCTCATCCACCTGCGCGCTTCAGTTCGGCGAAGACGACAACTGCATCGGCGAGCTCGTCGGCGAAGTCGAACACAAGGGCATGCACCAAATGTTTCGGATGATGAACTTCGCGCGCATCAGCGTGGGCATTCAAGGCCTCTCGGTCGCCTCCAGCGCCTACCTCAACGCGGTTGAATACGCGCGCGACCGCAAACAAGGGTCGCATATCACGCAGTTCAAAGACCCCACCGCGCCCCGCGTCCCCATCATCGAGCATCCCAACGTGCGCAAGATGCTCCTCGACATGAAAGCCAAGGTCGAAGGGGTGCGCGCGCTGGTCGTCAAACTCGCGCTTCATCAAGACCGCGTGCACGTGCTTTCCGGCCAAGACGACGAACAAGCCGCCTATCATCAGGGCCAGGTCGACCTGCTCACCCCGCTCGTCAAAGCCTACGGCTCGGACCAAGGCTTCGAAGTTTGCGCGTCCGCCATTCAAGTATTCGGCGGCGCTGGCTATCTGCGCGACCACCCCGTCGAGCAATACTGCCGCGACGCGAAAATCTTCAGCATCTATGAGGGCACCAACGCGATTCAAGCCCTCGACCTCGTGGGCCGAAAACTCGGCCAAGCGGGCGGAAAAAACACCCAGGCATTCCTCGCCGACGTACAGAAGTTTATCGACGCGCACCGCGAACACACCTCGCTCGGTAGCGAAGTGCAAGCTTTACAAAAAGCCCACGAAGCGGTGGCCGGCTGCGTGATGCAATTCCTGAGCTGGTTTCAGGCGGGGAAAATGGAGCAGATCCCCCTCGCGGCGGAAAACTTTCTCGGCATGATGAGTGAACTCGCCATCGGATGGCTCTTGCTCGAGCAAGCCGTCATCGCCGAAACCAAAGCAACCGACGTCTCAGACACCCACCCCGACAAAGCCTTCTACGCCGGCAAAACATTCGCTGCGCAATACTTCGCCCGCAACATCCTCCCCGCCGTGGTCAGCGCCGCCCGCGTGCTCACCCGCGAAGACAGCTCCGCGAACGACATCCCCAGCGAAGCGTTCGGAAGCGTATAAATCGACCGACGCATGGCCGTGCCGAACGCCATGACGTACAAAGGCGGGCATGTCTCGTTCGGACGCGCGGTGGATATTTGACCCGCTTCCGGCGTCCGGCGCTCGGCGCGGCGGCGACCCGGCGGCGCACGCCTTTCGGCACGATTTGGAGACGTTTGTGCGCGAAGTCGTACAGAACGCCAACGACCAAGCGCTGACGTGGCCAAAAATCCGCTTTCGGTTTCACGAAATCGCTGGAAAAGACCTTCAGCATTTTTTGGACGCGGCGTCGTGGCGCACGCTCAAGCCGCATCTGGAAGGGGCAGTCACGGCGCACAAACAACCTCGCCTCTCGAGCTTCTTGCAAGACATCCGCCAGCACAACAAACTCTTGATCCTTTTTCTGGAAGACTTTGGGACCGAAGGGCTCACTGGCGACGAGCTTCGCGGCGAATCCCATTTTCGATCTCTCTGCAAGGACACACTGTACAGCCACAAACACACCGATGCGGCCGGAGGGAGCTATGGTCTGGGCAAGAGCGTGCTGTGGAGCTTCTCTGGCCTGTCCGCAGTGATTTTCTACTCGGTACTCGCCCAGGAACTCAAAGGGCAAACATCTCCTCGATTGATCGGTCGCGCAGAACTTCCTTCGCACGCAGACCGCGCGCAATGGTTCAGCGGCCCAGGATGGTTCGGTCGCCCACGTGGCGCGCGAGCGGAATCGATGTGGGCGCAAGACGCCGAGAACCTCGCCCGAGCGCTGGGTTTTCAGTCCCGACCTCCCGAAGCGCTCGGAACCAGCATCGCCATCCTCGGGTTTCGGGACCCGACCAGCGAAGAAAATGTTTCGGTCGAGGAACTAAACGGAAACGTCGCCTGCGCGGCCGGCAAGTTTTTTTGGCCCGCGATGTGTCGAGACCGCCGCAAGCTTCGGGTGCTCACCGATCGACCCGGCCCCCTGGCGAACGAGCCTTCGTTGATCGACCCGGCCGAACAAGACATCGTCGCCCCCTTTGTGGACGCCTACCTTCGCCGGAACCGGCCCGCCGAGCGATTGTTGCGGCCCGGCGACGTGGCGGTGCGGTCCATTCCGTGGGAACTCCCGAGCCGACGCGACGGCGTTCGCGCCCCCACCGGCCACGTGGAGCTCGTGGTTCGTTTGGCAGACGATCGCCCGAGCGACTCGCTGCTTCGCCACGTTGCGCTTTTTCGCGGGCCCGGAATGGTGGTCCGATACTGGAATCGAAGCAGTCTGGGCGTTGGAGTTCGCCCCTTTCATGCACTGCTCGCATGTGGAGAAGCCCGCGACCCGCGCAACGTGACCGCATCCGACCAGCATATCGAGCAATTCCTCCGTGCCGCGGAGCCGCCTGGCCACGACCAATGGCACGCCACCCCCCGACTCAAAACAGAGTACCTACGCGGCTACGCAAAAGCGCTCGAACGGCTCAAGGCGGCGGTTACCGCTGAGCTGCGCGACCTTCTGCTCCCCGTGCCCGCGCAAGGCGAACGTGGCCCCGAGCAACTGCAAAAGCGCTTTCCGGTAGGCCCACGTGGAGGAACCCATCGCGAACACAGTTTCCATTTCCACGATCTCCACGCCGGCTATACCGGAAACCACTGGAGTTTCGCCGGAGAGATCGCTCCCGCAACGAAACACGACGGATTTCGAGCTCGGCTGTCTCTTCACGAAGTGGGCGATGGTGGCACGCCCGTCGCATCGATACCGATCCGCCAGCTCGTTTCCGCGCAGAAAGACGTGCGGGTGGACGTTCAACAAGGAGTTGCGCACATCGTGGGAGCCCCGTCCGTGCGGTCGGTTCGCTTTCGTGGTGCGAGCTCTCCCTATCCGCCGGACGCGCTGCCGGGTGAGCTCGGCTTGGACGTCGTGGGAACGCTGAGCACTGAGACGCGTAGTTCAAATTGAGAACAGCGGAAAACGTTCATGGCGCAGCACGCAAAAGAATCGAAGACGAGAAAACGTTTTCTTCCCTTCGCTTACGATCGAACTGGGCTCCGATTGAGCATCGAGCGATGCACCCTCGACGACACAGGTGAAGCCGCGATAGACCCAAATCGGAACATCGTCGACATCGATCATGCGCTGCCCTGGACCCAAGCGCGGGTAACGGTAAGTTGTTCGTTGGGCGACGGTGTACTGGCCCGTGTCTTCACCGAAGACGAGCGCGCGGCGCCTCCGATGGAAGCGTGGCTCACGCTTTGTTCGCGGGAAACCAATCTCCGAAGGGGCATACGTTTGGCGCATCCCCGAAACGCAACGACCGTCACGGAAACATTTTCGCTCTTGCGAGACGAACTCTTCGGAACCGTGGAACTCACACCGTTTCTCGTTCGCGCGTCTGCCAGGCGCGTAGCCTCACCCGGCTACGCAAACGAGGAGGGAGCACGGGTCGCATCGGGTAGCCCGTGGCATCTTCGCGTCGACCGAAAACGCCCTCCCCCCGGAAAGTTTCTCGACGTCCGATACCGCAACTTCAGCGAAGACGCCGTCCTAGAGTCGCGTTCCGATTGCCTCTACGCGCTGGAGCACGAGTGCCCCGAACCCATTCTTTGGCTGAACTCCGACCACCCAAAGCTCGCTGCGACGCTCAACGATCGCGGCACTCGAGGGCGCAAAGCCCGAATCCGGGATGTGCTGTTCGACGCGGTAAGCCACGGAGTTTGGACGCAGCTGTTCATGAAAGCGGCCACCGACTTTGCCGATCACGATGAGCTTGTATACGCCTGGGAGGATTCGGTATTTCGCGAACTCCTGCCGGCCATGTATCTCGCTCGCACCCACACGATGCGTCTCGAAAAGCTCCGCGAGCGCCTCGAATACGGCGGGCTCGCAACCATACTGTCTGACCTAGACGCTGCGCTCCAGTCACATCTCAAAACCACCTCCCATATGACCGCGTTGGTCGAAGAAATCTTGGAGCGCGGGTAATGCTTCAGATTCTCCGCGAGGAGGGAGCCCGGCTTGTCACCCCCGAGCTCGTGGCCGGCGAAGTGCTTCGTTGGCCCGCGGACGCCTACGAAGGGCTCGTCGAAGAACTGAACCGAGATATCTCGCTCGATAGCTTCGATCGCATCGTCGATTCGATTCTCAACGAGACGCCTCGGTACAGCCCATCGATCGATGCTCTGGCCGCGGCCGGCATCCACCAAGCGCTGCCGTTGACGCGCCGAGAAGCTCGCGAGCCGGGCATCTGGCGTTTCCTTACCGTGATCTACCGGCCAGATTTCGTGCGCCATCGATGGGAAAATCGTTCGTGGAGCACGATGCGTTCTCGCTTTCTTCGCCTCGACATGCGCCCGGACGGGAACGCGATAGCGCGCCTGTGGTGGATTGCCGAACTTACCCGCCGAGATACGAACTACGCCCTGACTTCGAAAGTGCTCAAGCGACAAACACTCGCCAATGGTCTGTTCGTGCGTGACCTGGCCCACTTCCCACCCGCCATCGCCGCATGCGTCGAAGAATTAGAAGACGCACCAGCCCACGTCATCGAAGCCACGCTCAAAGAGCTCACCCGTATGTTGGGCCTCATCGTGCTCGAAAGCTGTGACTCGGCGCGGCTTCAAACGCTTGTCCGAAAAGCACGCCGCTCCATATCGAGCAAAGAAAGCTCGAGGTAAACGATTGTGCTTGGGACGATCCAGGCTCTGGACGATTGTGCTCCTACGAACGACGTAGCCTCCACCGCGCTCCTCGACCTTGACCGCTCACTTCCAAACCGGCGCCAAGCAAATCGTGCCGGGCCTGGGCGCGCGAGATGCCGTGATCCACCGCGCGGAGATACTCTTGCATCGATACGCTTCCCTGCCGCTCCACCAACGATCGCAGAATGTCCGCGCGCGTACGGGCGTCGTATCGCCCCACCTGTTGCTTGCGAAACGCGTCCATCGTGGGTCGCTCCGCGCCGATGAAGCCCCACGCGGCATACGCCCGCAAATTTCGCCCCCGCCGGCGCTCTGAGCGACGACTGCCCGGGCGATCGAGATCGATAAAAAACCGCTCCGCGGGGAACACCGGGGACCACCCCGACCGCAGGTAGGCCACCATAGCGCGGAGTTCGGCATCTCGAGACGCTTCATAGGCAAACTCGGATGCCACGAGGAGCGCCTGCGGAAACCGCATCTCCGCCATCGCCGCGCGCAACTGTCGCGGGTTGATGCGGTGCTCATGTTCTAGCCAAAACTGGAGAAGAATGGAGAGCAAGCGCGCGTCGTAGCGAAGCATGTCGCCAGCCAACGCGATCAGCTGCTCGAGGCTGCGAACTTTGTACGGCCAGGCTCGCCGGGCGCCGACCGAGGGCGCTCCCTCTCGCCGCAACTCGAAGTATAGGCGCTCGAGCTCACGTGTGGTTGGCGGGTGAAGCAGCATGATTCGACAAAGCTCGCTCCTCGAGCTTTACAATGACTCCGCATCACGAAGGTCATCAAAAAAGTCTGCCGCCGCGTCGGCATGCGGAATTCTTCGTTCAAGCAAGTACGCAAGTTGCGCGTCGACGACATCCAAATCGTCGCACAGATGAATGAGCTTGCGTGCATGCAGAAGATCCTTGTCGCGCCCCGCAAAACACTTCATCACCAGCAAATCCTCCGGCCCCAGCGCGCTCACCGAAAGCCGGGTTCCCGAAAACACTGGTCGCAAGCGGTCGCCGTAGTCGCGCGGAAGCACATGCGCGAATGTTTCGAAATGCGCATTCAGCCAATCCGGAGCGAGGTTCATGTTCTTAGCGACCCGGCGGGCCGCGGCATCCAATTCGGAAACCCGCACGCTCCCTCGTTTTGCGAACGCATCCACATCCTGGGTCGCTAGGGGATGATTGTACGCGAGCACCATGGCCGCTCCGCGTCCCACCACCAGCTCCGCTTCCCGCTCTATCTCGCCATCGAGCCGCCGAAAAGCCTCCCGAGCGAGCGACCGGTCGAGCAGTGTGTAAGCCATGACAATAAATAGCTAGTTATTGCTTAGTATACAATAAATAAGCTGATGTTGTGAGAAGCGAACGAGCCAGAACTCTAGAGAAACACGCGGTAGTCCGTCTTGAACACCTTAGCCAATCGCATGGCCATGGATTTTCCGATGGGCCGGCGTCCATGCTCCATCGCGGAAATATCGCCCTGCGTCGCTCCGATTTTCTCGGCTAAACGCTGCTGCGTCAGACCTTCGCGCGCACGGAACCCGCGGAGCACGGTTCCTGCTCGTCCATATTTGGCGTGTAGGCCCGCAAAAACCTCCTCCGAGGACCTAAACTCGCGCAACCTGGGTTCGTCAGACCTGGGTTCGTTGGACTCCTCTAGCGCGTAGGGACGCAGAAGCTCGATCACCCCCTCGGCGGCTTTTTTGGGAACAAGAAAACTCTTCGGGTTCCTCCCGCCGATGGTCACCCTCACCCCATGACTAGTACGGTGCTTTTTCATGGGTGCCGACATAAAACACCTCCACAATGCGCACGGTACGTTTCTGCGCCTCCCAGCAAACGACGTACGTGGGGCGACCTGATCGCACATGACAATGATATTGATTCGGTCGGCCCCGCAGCTTCCCAAAATTCTTCCAACCCCTTCCATGCAGCGCCGGCCCGAACACCTCTAAATCTGCCGCGAGCGCAGCCACCGCAAGTTGAACCCGCTCCGGCATGTTCCGAAGCGCTTTGGCTGCAGTCTTGGAAAATTGGATTGTCCATCGTTCCATAAAGTATAGCAATGAAGGCTATATAGCAAACCACACCCGACTATTTTACGAAGGCTCATCAAGCATCCATCGCGCCGATTGAAGCTCCAGCCGCTATTCTTGTTCGATCACCCGAATCACCTGGTCCACCGGAACACGACGACGGTACGGGATCACGCGTGCGTGCCCCGGCCAATTGAGGTGGTCGGCGCATCGCTGGGCATCGACGCACAGGATCAGTCGGTCGATCTTGGCGGCGCGTATCTGAGCGAGCTTCTTTCGAAGGTAGTCCCCGGTCCAGAAGCCTACAATTTCGAGCAGCCACGAACCGCGCGCACTCGCCGACCCGACGCGTGGGGCGAGAGCGGGGCGCAGCTCAAAATCCGGAAAGAATAAACCTCGCCCGCAGGGTACGGGGGTTGGTTCACGAATCACAGTCTACTCTACGGTGGGCCTCGGGGCTTTGATTCCCTGAACCGCTTTCTGAAAATCACGAAAAAATCGTTCTTCAACTTGGCTATCAAACCGACGCGGTTCTTTCACAGGGAAGATCGGCGCGCCGGTGGACACGCGGAAAGAACACTCCTCGCCGTCGATACGGCAGCGCGCGCGAAGCTCAAACTCCCGGCACCACGATAGGCGCGGCACCACGCCGGCAAGGGCTCGCGCGTACATCGTGGTGCGCCGAAAAAGAGCCAGCGGGCCCGAAATATGAATCACGAACCCGCCATCGGCCGCCGCGCGAACGACGCCCAGCAACCCCACCAAGTGAACATAGCGCAACACATCCTTCGCGCCCCCATCCACCCGAAGCGTCACGTGGCGCGAGCTGCGAAGGAGCGACTGAATGCTCGCAAGATTGACGCGCACCATCAGCTCATCGAGCGTCACCGCCGACTTCGGTGCGCAGACGATTCGTTCGCTAGGCAAGTCTGCTAGGAGGCTGTCCGCCAGTTCCTGAGGGCTCACCCCGAGTGCGTGAGCGGCAATCCGCCGCGCTTCCGCGACCGACCCTCCCCGGCTAGTAAACAGCGTTCGTCTCGCAACGCGCGGCTTGACGGGAGCGCCGACTTTGGATCCGTAGAGCTGGTCCAAAACGCGTGCGGCGTCCCGAAACGCGTACGCGTTCACGGAAAGGGTCACCTCGAGCAGACGAATCCGTTCACGACGCATATGCACCGGAGCGCCCACCGAACTCTCGTACTCATAGAGCAATCGCCGGAGCCACGGCCGATCTCCGTCGCTCAGAAAGCGTGGCGTGAATTCCCGCACTTCTCGGTCTCCGTCCGTGCCCGATCCTCCAAAAACGTCCAGTTCACCCAAATCGCCCGGCCCACCAGAGTCGCCCGGTTCACCAGAGTCGCCCGGTTCACCCCAATTGGTTGAGGCACCCCAATTGGTCGGGGCACTCAAATTGCTCCGGGCACCAAATACTCTCGGATTGTTATGCGGCATCCACATCACCCAGCGGTTGCCGCTTCGACTGACCCGATGCGAGTTGACGATTCTTGCTGCGCCGCTCTTCCATCGTGCCCCGACACACCAATTCGATCACCGTGGCGCGCTTTCCCGCGCTGGGCCGGAGCACGCGACCTATCCGCTGTACGTGTTCCCGGCGGCCAAGCGTAGCTCCGACAATGATCGCGACATCCGCATCGGGCACGTCGTAGCCTTCGTTGAGCACCCGAGACGACACGATGCCGCGAAGCTTGCCGGCGCGAAATAGATCGAGTGCCTCGTCGCGTTCGGCCTTTTTGATGTCGCAGGTAATCGGCCAGAGCAGATGTTCGCGCGCCACCGCATACGCGGAACGATTGTCGGCCGTGAAACACAACACTCGGCTGCCTCGCGTGCCCCGAAGAATGCACCGCAGCGCCTCGGCCTTGGCGCTCGGATAACTCACGATGTGCTCGGCGCGCCGCAGCGCAAGCAGCGCCTCCTCGCCGCCGGGAATTGTTCTGACGCGGGCCACCAGCGCAGCCCAAGACAGGCCTCGTTCCCCGCGACTGGCGATATTTCGAGCGTGCCGAAAACGCCGAACCAAACGATCGTATTGCTCCTGCTCCGGCGTACGAAGATCTACGAAGCTCACCGTATGATCGAAATCAGCGAGAAACCGGCCGCGTAGCTCTTCGATGGCGGTTTCGGAGCAGATCTCGCCCACCAGTTCGTCGAGTGTCTCTCGATGATCCCCGCATTCAGAAGGCGTCGCAGTGAGGCCCAGGCGAAACGGAGCGATGGCCATGTGCAGCAGCTCGGTACGACTGCCGTGACCAAAATGATGCGCTTCATCTACCACCAGCAATGCATATCGATGACCGATGCGGGGCATCGCGCGCAGCGCACTCTCGAACGTCGCAACGGTGACGGCACTGATACGTCGATGGCCGTCGCCGAGCATACCGAGATCTTTGGCATCGAACATCTCGCTCATCCGTTCGTACCACTGATGCAGCAACACCCGCGTCGGCACCACCACCAGGGTAGGCACGCGCAACCGGCTAGCCGCGGCCAAGCCCAGATGCGTTTTGCCCGCCCCCGTCGGAAGCACCACCACACCGCGCCGTCCAGCCCGCCCCCACGACTCAAGGGCGGCTTCCTGATACGGCCGAAGCTCCACATCTTTGGCGTACACTCGGCGAGTCACATCGCGTAAAGCGACCGGTCGACCTTCGAGCGCACGCACCAACCCTGCAAAGTGGTAGGCGGGAGCACGATGGGCATCTACCCGTGGATCCCAAACCAAACCTTCCCGCAAATCACGCAACTCTGCGCAAGGGCGCCCGCCCAGATTCTCCCGTATCCGCCGCGCCGCATCTTCCCGCACCAGCAGCGTACCGCGATCAAAACGCAGCATCCCTTTCGCCCGTTCCAACATTCAAAACCAAAACAACGCAAGAACCTGGCCAGCAAACAAACCCTGAAAACGCGCCACTTTGTTCTGTGTACGCAAACGAAACTGGCGAAACGTCGCCGCGCACGCCGGCGATCGCCACATGTGTACCGATGACACGTCGCACAACATTCGTTAGCTTCGATTCTTCGCCAGCCGCTCCTACGGCGACCTCGATGATGATGACGACGAAGTGCTCGAGACGCTCGCTACCTTCGTCAGCATGGAAGCTCGGAACGAAGACCCGTGGGCGCCGAAAAAACAAATGACGAAAGCAGAACGGAACAAAAAGAAAAAACAACGGCAGCAAGCAAAGCGGCAGCGAAACAAATCAAGAAACCGCCGATAGACGACGTATCGACGAATCACTTTGAACGCAACTCCGCAGCGCGCACGCCGATAAGACCGACCGAGGCTGCCGCGTGCCATCGCGTTCCCACGAAGCCCTACTCCTGCTCTTTCGAAATTGCCCTAAACTGGCCCCTCAGCTCATGCGGGAATCGCTCGGTGTGAAACTGCCCCACCACTCCTCGGTCCGCGAACAATCCGTCGACTTCACCGAAGCCCTCCCCACCGAATACCGGGCCGACTTGGTCATCCAGCTCGATGGTGAGCTCAATAGCAAACAAGGCCCGGTGGCCGCGCTCGTCGTCGAAATACAGCTCCGCCGGGACCCACAAAAGCGCTTCACCTGGCCCGTCTACGTCGCAACGCTCCGGGCTCGACTAAAGTGCGAAGCCCACGTGCTCGTCGTCACGCCTTCCGAAAAAGTTGCCGCATGGTGCCGCAAGCCGATTTCTCTCGGCGGAGCAAGCTCCGTGCATCCGTTGGTGCTTGGCCCAAACGCAATCCCCGTCGTCCAAACCCCAGACGCAGCGCGGAGAACCCCCGAACTCGGAGTCCTTTCGGTGATGGCCCACGCGCCGCGCCAAGACGCAGAACAATCCGCCCGCATGGCTCTCGCGGCATTGCAAGGTCTTGCCCCTCTCGACACCGAACGAGGCAGGCTATACTCAGACATGGTCTTGTCGCAGCTCGGCATAGCCGCCAAAGCTGCGTTGGAGGAACACATGGAAACCGAAGGGTACGAACTGCAAAGCGACTGGGCCAAAGGACATTACGCAAGGGGCGTTGCCGAAGGCGTCAAACGAGGCCAGGCCGAGGGCGTCAAACGAGGCCGAGCCGAGGGAATTGCCGAAGCACGCAAAAAAGACCTACGCAACATTTTCGAAGCGCGCGGATTGCCCCTATCGGAGACTCAGCGCGAGCGGATTCTCGCCTGTCGCGACTCAGACGTGCTCGAGCAATGGATTCGCGCCTCCGTCACTGCGCGGTCGGTTGACGATGTGATCGGATCTGGCGACTGATGTGCCTCGGCTGCGAGTGAAACCCCTCGACCGCGAAAAATTAAACGATGTAGCGCGGTCGCTACCCAAGACCCACCGCCCCTTCATGCTACCCTTGGAGAATGGACGAGGCACGTACAACGAAGCCAGCGAGTCCAAACGCACCGGAATCTCTGAGCGCATACGTGAAAGGCTTGCGGGATCGCGAACGGTCTCGGCAATCGCGTGACCAAGCCTACCGTGAACGCGTTCTCGCGCGCGTACGCGAAGCGGCCCAGATCCTGGCATCGCGCTACGACGCTCGCCGCGTCCTCCTCTTCGGCAGTCTCGCCCGCAACCAGGCAATGCCAGGCAGCGATGTCGACCTACTCGTTTGGGGCCTCGACCCGAGCCGCCTGTTCGAGGCGTCGGCCGAAGTGAACGCCATTCTCCAGGAAGCCTATGCCGACCTGGTGCCCGAACAAATCACCTATCCCCCGGTCAAACGTAGAGCGCTCGACGAAGGCGTGTGGCTCTTGGACGGTGAGTGATTGGCCTATGGAAGAACTTGGACTGCACTCAAAACAGATACGCAAGCTTTTGGAACACACGTCGAGACACTCGCACTCGCCGCGGAGCGCGCTGGCACCTGAATCGAGCAACGTCGCCGCTAACTCTGTTCCCGATACGAACACTGAAGTATGTTCGGCTGCAAGCCGTCTCCGCTCCGAATACGTTTCATGTATTTTATCGTGACCGGGTCCGTGTCCAACTCGAACCTTACCGTCCCGTCGCCCAAAGGAAATATCCCGGTCTGGTTCGCGCTCACGTCGTGGAACTTCAATCGTTGGAGCGTCGCGCCTGGATTGGATGAGATATCCCCTTCGACCTGTCGCTGCGTCCATGCCGCGCCTTCACCCTCGAATACATAGGGAAGCTCGCGTACCAGCTTTCCGCCGTATCCGAAAAACCCGCCCCGTCTAACAGCATTGTGCTCATTGCGCTTCAAACGAAGCGAAACCTTCGTGTCCCACAAACCGTTGGTGTAAACGCGTCTTCCCTCGGGCCCAGTAGCGATCTCGACAGCGTACTGCACCGAAAACAGGACAACGTACGACTCGCGAAAACCTGACCCCGCTGGAAAAGAACCATCCATCTCCAACTTGATCGCGAATAGTGAAACGGGAAGTGCTCACGCTCGCCGCGCTAGCAAGGTTCGAAAAACTCATCCCGACGGCCAACATCCTTTCGCCAGGATTTCGCCGTACTTCTGTTCGGCTCCCGGTGGCCATAGGCTTGGATCCTGCGGAAGCGATTCGAGAAGCTTTTTGCAGTCGACTGGCGCCGAGTTCGGCGACCGCTTGCCGCCGCAAATGGCATCGAGCTCATTGCAATCCGAGCAAGTTCTCGTGACGTCAGAAATCTGGCAGCTGTCGCACCCTTCGGTCAGGTGGTGTTGGACTTCGGGCGTGCATTGACGCACTGGCCCCACGAACTGTTTTTCTTCGGTTTCCGGTGGCATGTCCGACACGGAGGCGGAACAACCCGCGACCAGCGCGGAGGAACAAACGACCAGCGCGAAGGAGAAAAACGGTTTTGATCTATCGAACGCCATTGCTAAAACCAAACCTTTCATTGCAGGCGGTCTTGCCCTTCTGGATTTCGCTATCCATACACGCGGTGCACCCGGTGTCTCTCGTCGCGGTTTTCCACTGGTTGCATTTCGATGCACAAGCGGCTTTCGCGGGGGTGTTCACGCGGCGGTAGCAATCGTGCCGGCTGGTCGCATTCTGCACGGCCTGCGAAAATGCGGCGTTCGCCTCATCCAAACCGGATTGAGTGCAGGCAGGGGGCGACGGCGGTCTGCATATCGAGGTGCAATCCTTATAAACGCCTGGCCGTCGCGCCTGATGCTCACAGGTTCGGCATGCGTGTGTGGCGGCGGCGATTTGCTGGACTCGCGCGGACTCGCATGCCGTGCGTTGCCGAATCCCGTCGAAACTTTGCTTCTCTGTCTCTTCAAACTCGGTGTCTGTCGTTGACGCGGTGCACGACGCGAGCCCCGCAGCGAGCAGACACGATACCGCGAGCCTTCCTCTCCGCGTCGCCGGTCTCGATGACGTCGCGTATCTCGACGACATCACACCTTTCAATGGCATCGCGCTCTTCGTTGATGGCCTTGCGCTTCTCACGTTCATGACGCCTCCCGGTGACAAGTCTTTACCCGAAACACCTGCGGGCACAAGACCACGTTGGAGCACTATCCATGCCAATCCGCGACGCCGCGCTAGCGCGGCTCGTCGCCTGTAGTTCGCGCGCCTGGCCGCCTGTTTTAGCGAAGTTGCTCCGAGTATCCACGACTCGTGTTCGCGCCCCGACAAGAAAAACGCGGAACCGAGAGGGGACTACGGTCACCACGCACGACGACTCGGTCCGCGCCACGTTTCAACCTTGAGGACATGGGGCCTTCATACCTCAGGCCACGGCCTGGCGCTTCTTCCCGTCTCCATCGATTCCGGCCCCTCCATCGATGTTCACGCCGAACCGCAACCACTCGAATTCAGAGCCTTTCGAGCGCCTCGAGGCCGCTATTCCCTCCTCTCGGAACGCCGGAACACATCTTGCTCCGTTGATTCAACAAGGAGTCAAACTGTGCAGTTCCGAGGACTTTCCTTTGTGTGCATCATCGCATTGCTACGATTTTCCGCCGGTTGCGCGGCACAAACGGAGGACGTTGCATCCAGCGACAGCGTAGTTTCTCAAAAGAGCGCCTTCGGCCTAGTCAACCTCGCCGCTACTGTCTATTACTTGGTGGAAGGTGGCAGCACCGACCAAGACGCCCAACGCTTTTCCCAACTGAAACGATATCACCTGACTGACGTGCCCGCGCGAGTCGCGCGCTGGGCCTTCGTAAGCCGCGAATTCATGAAGCTCTACACCCTTCGCATTGGCAAGGAGTACAGTTACTACGACTACTTGAATGACGTAGAGTGGCAGCTCAACTCCACCTGGGGCCCCGGCTTCAGCAAGAAAACGGCGGACACCACCATCAGCGGCATCCGCGCGATGAACCAGCGCTGGTCCAAAAAGCACCCCGAGCTCGTGGGGGCCATCGACAGAGCGGTAAAGCAGGTCAACGACGGGATCGCGACCTCGAAATCCTGGCAGGCATGCGCCCCCGTCGACGTCATCTCGATGCCGAAGCCAGGGGGCGTAGTCGCCGCGGTGGGGCACGATGTGGCCATGATTCGCCTGCTCATTCGGCTCAAGTGGATGCGAGAGCTATATCTCGTGACGGATGTGAACGGTTTTATATGGGACAGGATGAAACGCTTGCATCCCGCGGTAAGCAACCGAGTGACGTTCAACCACTTCGAGCAACTCTCCAAAGGGCTCTATCGATGGAACAACGCGGGCTCCCGCTATGAACAGGTCGACGGGCCTCGCGCCGGAAACGGCGAGCTATCGAGAACCGATTTCCATCAGATCGAAACGGCAAGCCGAAAAGCCGCCATCGATTTTTCGCGAAGCGTGCCGTACGGCGACCCGCCGTGGAATCGACGCTGCGACGACTAGGAAAGTCCCATCGCGTGGGCGGCGACCCCGGGGAGCTGATGAGGAGCGGGGCGTGATCGCGAGCGGCTCGCTTCCGTGAGCAGGATCGGGCGACGGGGATCGGGATGGGCATCCGGATCGGGAGCGGCAGTGGGATCGGGAGTGGCATGAGACCGGGAGTAGCTTTGGGACCCGGATCGGGAAAGGGGTCGGGACGCGGATCGGGAGATGCTTCGGGTAGGAGACGTCGGAGACGCTTCCGGCCTGGGGCGGCAACGACGGCTTCGGGGCCTAGGTGGCGTGAGGGGGTTGGTGGACGGCAGGAGGGCCCGGGCCGCAGATTCGAAAACGAGTAAGGCGTTCGCATCGGCAACGTTTTCGGGTCGAGGGTCCTGCCGGCGTTGCTTCAGGCGGGGGGTTCCAGGCCTATTCGAGTCCGCGATTTGTGCCCTGCACGGGAATCGAGCCGGGCGACAGCTGGTCGCCGGAGCACACGCCTGCGCCAGGGTAGAAACACTTCGGCTCAGGCAACCCGTCGCTCGTCTCGGTGCGATACTTCTGAGTTTCGGCCGCTTCGCAGCTGTCTTTAATGTTGAGCCAGCCCGTCCACACCCAATCATCGATCGAGGCTCGCCCGATTTCGGTGCCATTTCCGCAGGCATCATACGCAACGATCGTTCCGAACCGCGTCAAGCGAGTGGCCTGTCGGTACCAGACGCCATAGCGACCGGAGTAGAGTTTGCTCCCTCGGCTGACGCTCGTGCTCTGCTCGCTGCTCCGAGTAAACAGCGTCGTCGACGCCCGGCTGACTTCTCGCGCAATCTCCGCGCTCTTCGCCGAGGCTTCGTCCCAATGATTCTCTCGGTTGGTTTCGTTGGTCACCACAAAGCCATTCGCCTCAGCGTAGGTATTGGTAAACGCCCAGTGCGCCCCCGCCGCGCGATTCAACCCTTCCGTTCTGTTTTCGGAGGAGTTGGTCGAGTTCGACCCTCCCTTGGCGTTGTTGGTGGTGTTGATCGTCGAGCCGCCTCTCGAGGTATTGGTCTCGGTCTCAGTAATCGATTGCCCGGAAAAGCTATCCCCCAGCGAACCCTGCTCTCCTGTCTGGGCAAAGTTTGGCCCCTTTTGCCCAGAGGTTGTCAGCGAACCATTTTGACCGAAGGTCAGTGTTGTTTTGGTGTCGGTGTCCTGCGAACCGTTCCAAGTGTAGGTACCCCCGGTGTTGCGAACGAGGTTCCACGTATTGGCGTTGGCGCGTCCCTGTGCGGTATTGAAGCTGTCGGTCAACGTTGACGTATCTTCTTCCCCCTCGTTGAACGCGTTGGTGATCACCACGTTGCCGGTGGTGGAGACCGCCTGCATCGTCTCGTCGAGCGCGCCGTACGAAGAGGTATGTTCTCTACCGTATTTTTCGGTCCAGTTGCGGGTGTCGGTAATCTGCGTGCCCCGCTCCACTTTAGTGGTCCAGGTCTCGTTCCACTCCGAGTCAAACCCGGTTTCCGTGCCCGGCGTACATGCATCCATGGGCACCGCGGGCAGCACCTCGGTCTTCACAACTTCTTGGTCGAAGAAAATCTGAATCGGCTCGCGAACCACGAACGAATGGAACAAGTTGTGTTTTCCGCCGTTGATATCTTCCGCCTCCACCGAAACGCTCATGCGATAACCCGTGGTGTACTGAGGCACTTGGCCAAACCCCATCAACAGCACGTGCTCCTGAGCGCTGAAATGGTGGCGCATGTTGGTGGGCTCTTTCGAAGTTGTGCCATCATTTTTGAGCAACCCGGGAGGCAACGAATAGCGAATCGACATCGGCTGAAAACCAACCGCCTCAACCCGCATCGCGTACGGCAACCGATTCATCGTCACCATCGCGGGCTCGCGACAGTCGGCGACCCACTGGTCTGCGAACGCACGAAACTCGTTGATGACCAGCGAAGGGCCTACGCGCACCTGAAATCGTTGCCAGGTATTTTGAGGCTGCCGAACCCCTGGGTTTCCAGATTTGTCTTCCTCCGGGGTCTCGTTGAAATAGCGATTGGTCGCGAAGATTTCCCCTTCGAAATATCCCAGGCGCGGCCGCTCCCCCGCAGACTGAAACGGTATCCGGTATCCTCCGAAATGCTCCCAAACGATGGTCCCCGAGTTGTCGGCGGAGGGTCGAAACGGAATCGTCAGGTCGACATCGCGGGTATCTTGAGCGCCGCCTTGCGGAGCGCCTGCGGTCTCCCCCGTCGTGGCGCTGTCCATGATGTATTTGCCGCGGAAAGTTACGTCGACCCACCCTTCGGTCGTCTGAGGGAAATTGCGGCCGTGGATGAGAAACTGTTCGCCCACCGAAACATGAGACGTCGAGACGCCGTCGAGCATTGGCGTCGTTCGGCCGTTGCTGACTACCTGTTCGACCCCGTTGGACGCCGTGCAGCCCGCCAGCAGGCAGCACAGGCTCGCTGAGCCTACGGCGACTCGCCCGATACCTCGGGCCCGAGACGTCAAAGACCTGAACGTCGATGTTGTTCGTGCATTTCCGATGGACGATTTCCGCAGCATCTTTTCTCCTTTTCCGCGACGGAGAAACTCTTGGTCCCACTGCCTGTACCGCTTACTACAGAACAAACGGATAGAACAGTGACGGACGGAAGCAGGAGCAAAAATTGCGCCAACTATTCGGGAAGCGCTCGAGTCCTAACCAAACTGAATACGCAACGTTCGTCACTCCATCAACTCGCCGAAAAAACTGTGAATATCCCGATTCGTGTAGCGCATCACGCAAAGCGCCCGCGATCCACGTTGCGGCATCGCATGGCCCGATGGCGGACATGCCTTCCCAAACCCAGGTCGAAAGACCCCAGCGCGACCCTGCGACTCAGCCCGGCTCACGACTAGAGGGCGAAAAAGGGGCTCCTCGCCCCCAACTCGTGCGTCTTGAACCCAACCCATGCGTGTTCAAAACGGGACCGAAGCACCCAGCCGCGCAGTGAGAATCTTCCTCAGAAGCGGGCCGAACGCTTTCGGCCGGGCTATTTCCGCCTTCGAAATGGGCAAAATCAGCCATTCGAAGCGTCCGGCACGAAGTTCGCATTGCTGGGCGAATAGGCGCGCCGACACCGAGCGCGCGCATATTTGAAGACATCTCGGGAGCGAGAAATGCGTTATTGGATTCGTATCACAAGCCTGATCTGCATCGTTTCATTGGGGAGCGCCTGCGCCGCCGAGTCATACGACTCCGACTTCGAGGCGCAGACCGAAGAAAAGGCCAGCAAGCTCGTCCTCGTCAAGCAAGCTTGGCTACTTCTATGGAACGGCGCGAAGTCAAAAGCCGGCGCCGCATGGAAAGGCACCCAAGGAGCGAGAACTGTTGTAGGAACAGGCGTCAAGAAGGGTTTCGTGGTTGTGGGGAGAGGCGCCTGGGGAGGCATCAAGGCCACGGGACGATGGGGCGCACGCCGATACACCGATACCGCCAAGTTCTTCGGCGAAATCGACCCCAAAGTGAAACTCACTCTGATCACGTCGCTCGCGGGTGCTGGGGTGGTAGCGATCTTTGCTAATCAAGGAGGCTGGGGCACGAGGGCGAAGCTGCCGAACGGGACGGAGCCGGTTGAGGCAACACCGGGTAATATTAAGACGACCGAAAAAAGCCTCAACGATGCCAACACAGCGGCCCAAAGGGCGTTCGTAAACGCATGCACTGCCCAGGCTGCAGCAATAAAAGCGCAGCTGAACACGGCGGAAGCGTGGCAAAGAAAAGGACTGGAAGGCCAGCTCAACGCACACATACAGATGTGCGACACAGCGAAGTGTCTGGCCGGACAGCTTCCACGGACCTCGACCAGATGCAAACAGCTCCTCGGCAACAGCGCAGTCCCTCCTCTTTACGATCACCAAGACCATCTCGCCTACAACATCGCGCTCTATAACTCGTTCAAGTTTACATCCGCGACGATCGCCAACAACGGTTGGGACCGAAACCAATTCATCACCGTCAATCTGGCCGAATTCGCGCGGAACAAGGCGGTGAACTGGTGTTATTTGTTCGGGCCCGCCGAACGAATGGTCTACGCCGGCAAAGCCCACCGACTTACCTTCGACGAAATCCTCCGGGTCGACAGTTGCGTCCAAGAGTTTGGCGGATGGGGCGCCAACGTGACGACCATGGCACGCAAGAAGTGGCCAAAAATCGTGCAAGAGGCGACCCAACTGGCGAGCGCGCCCGGTACGACCCTCGAGGTCACCGCGATTGCAAGCGTCCCCGAAGCGAACCCTACCCTCTAACTTCGAGCGCCCCTTGGTCTCCCAACCCGCGAGAACTCTTACCCCCGGCGCCATCAACAAAAGCCTGTTGACAAGCGCATCATCGTCAACAACACGTCGTCAACTACACGTCGTCAACTACATTGTCGCGTGCTATGAGGTCCTTAGATTGCGAGCCCCTGTGGTCTGTACGTCTCGAAGCAGGAACATGCCCTTAAACTCACCGCGCGCTGCGGCCGCCTTCCTGTTCTCCATCGGCTTCGTGGGCGCGCCGACCGCGGCCCACGCCCAGGGCTCAGAAGACGTCGAGAGCGCGCGCGCCAAGCTGCGCCATGAGCCCACGGTCGCGGAGACAGTGCGGGTGTCGCTCGAGTATTTCCGGGTTCATCCGGATGCATTTGACGACCTGCGGCGCAAAGCGAAAACGCGCGGTTGGCTGCCGTTGCTCGCAGCGGGTTATCTCTACGATGACGAGAACTTCAACCGCGACGAAACGCGAACCATGTCCGAGCCGTTCATCGCTGATGAATCTCGAGGAACGCGCAGCCACGGGGTGTCGATCGGTGGCGTGTGGGATTTACGCGAGCTTTTGTTCAACGCTTCGGAAGTTCAGGTCTACGGTTTGATCGGCGTGCAGCGTGACTTGATGCTGGAAGCGGTGCGTACGTACTATCTGCGTCGGCAGCTGCTGCTTCGTCTGCTGCTCAGGCCGCCTGAAGATCCGCTCGCCTACGCTGCGCTCGAAATGCGCGTAGACGAGTTTACCGCGATTTTGGACGTGCTTTCGGGCGGCTGGTTTTCCGAAGAATCGAAGCGGCGCTGGTATCGACGCAATCGAAATCGGAACCGCAACCGCGATCGCGGGGGTCGGCCAGAGAAGCCCCCCGGAACCACGCTTCGTTAATTTGAGGGTCTGGCACCCAGACCCTCTCGTCGGGGTACGACCCCGCCGATTCACCCAAGCTCCCCCGCCAGGAGGCACGTGGCATGGTTGCGTGGCGTGAACTGCTGGGGCCCCGCCGCATAGGGGTGGGCCGGACGCGAAGCGGCCGGAGTCGGGTGGGGGTCCCGCGCGGGTCGTACCCGCGTGGGGGAGGGTTTGCATCAAACCCACCAGACAACACAGTCCCAAGCTCCCCCGCCAGGGAGCACGTG
>JANQQS010000163.1 GCA_028284955.1 Myxococcota bacterium
GGCATGAGATGGCGTGAGACGCGCACCGGTTTCGTCAAACAGTTTTCCAGCAAGCGGAGAGGGATGACTGGCATTGTGTCTGGAGCGCCGGGCGATTGCGTTGGTCTTCAATTGCGCCTGGACCTGGTCCCACAGCGCGGGGCTGAGGATCGCCTCATGCAGGCCGGGATAAGTGTCGCTCCCATGCCGGATGCGGCCGATATAGATCGGATTGGACAAGAGATGGTAGAGCCTGCCGCGCGAGAAGGCTGTGCCTTCAATCGTTTTGCCTGCCTTGGTCGTTCGCGTCTTCGTGCGCAGTCCATGCTGATCTGCGAAGGCTTTCAGCCGACGAACACAGCCCAGCTCGAGGTAGGCTTCGAAGAGCCGTCGAACGGTTCCAGCTTCGGGCTCGTTGATCGAGAGACCGGTATCGGATTTGTCATAGCCAAGCGGGACCGGGCCTCCCATCCAGATGCCCTTCTTCTTGGACGCGGCGATCTTGTCTCGAATGCGTTCGGCTGTGACCTCTCTTTCGAACTGGGCGAAGGAGAGCAGCACGTTGAGCGTAAGCCGACCCATGCTGGTGGATGTGTTGAATTGCTGCGTGACCGATACGAATGAGGCGCCCGCCGCATCCAGGCGATCGACCAGCTTTGCAAAATCGGAAAGCGAGCGGGTGAGCCGGTCGATCTTGTAGACCACAATCATATCGACGCGGCCGGCATCAATGTCAGCGAGCAGCTTCTGTAAGGCGGGACGTTCCAGCGTACCCCCGGACAGGCCGCCATCATCAAAACGGTCCTTGCTGACTCGCCAGCCTTCATGGCGCTGCGATCGAATATAGGCCTCGCAAGCTTCCCGCTGCGCATCGAGGGAGTTGAAGGCCTGGTCGAGCCCTTCGTCTGACGACTTGCGGGTGTAGATCGCGCAGCGCCGGCCGGTCATGCGGCCACGCCGAAGAAGCGTGGCCCGGACCACTTGGTTCCCGTGATCTCACGTGCAATTGCGCTGAGCGAGCGGAAGCGTCGACCTTGCCAGACATAGCCCTCTTCAGTCACGTCGACGACATGGCGCCGACCATTCCAGTCGCGCACCAGGCGCTGGCCAGTTCCAGCAACCGGCTTGTTCGAGGCGCCACCCGCGATCACCTGATCGAGTTTGCGGACAATGGCTGACCTGGTTTGGCCGGACGCCTCCCATTGAAGCTCACAAGCAAGGATCCGCGCCATCATGGATTGGCTGAGCCGCGGCGGCGGGACGGCATCGAAGAGGTCTGTCCAGCGGGTCACAAGCACAGACCGCTCAGCTTTGAGCAGTGCATCAATGTCCAGCGTCATGGCGTCTTCAGGCGATAGGTGGAGGAGACGGCACCTTCCGCTCGCACGCGCTCAATCGCATAGCCGCGCTGGCGGAGCCGGGTGAGGGCGGCGCGAACAGTGTGGGCTTTCCAATCGAGGCGTTTGGTGAGGGCGCGCAGCGTCGCACCATCACCGGAAAGCGAGGTGAGAAGCAGATAGGCTTTGGTGCCTTGTCGAGGCGGATTAAGCTTTGTCATTAGACGCTCCGTGTTGCTCAGCGATCCTGCATCGCTGCACTGGAGCAAGCCCGGGTCGAAACCGGGCAAGGTCTTGTGTTTGCCTGCGGTGCAAACCACCGCTCGAAATACCTTTAAAGTCCATACGAAGAGCGAAGAATCCCGCTGCTGCATCGGGTCTTTTTCGATTCAGGCTGGACTGCGCCTGTGTCTTTGGGCGGGTATCGCCTTATGGACCCGCTGGACGACCTCAGAGCCAAACTGGTCGATGTGATTGGCCATCTCGAAGGCGCCATTGACGCTGCAATAGGTGGTCAGGCGCCTTCGTCCTCGTCAGACGAGGTAAGAGAAGCAGTTCGAGAAACGCGCGGGTCGATCACTCAAGCAATGCGCGCGCTCAACGAGATCGAGGACAAGCTGGATCGGTTGCGACGGTAGGGCGGGATGGCTCCTACGGGCGCAAAA
>JANQQS010000166.1 GCA_028284955.1 Myxococcota bacterium
CCGGAACCGCTTGTCTTATGACTCTTGGTGCCGAACAGGCAATAAAGGGACCGCTGGAGGAGGGTGGCCGCCCTCCCTCAGCGGCGAGGGTTGGATCGCAAAACCGCTGACCGTTTGACGGGTCGAGCTAGAGTCGGATCACCCTCGTCTTTCCCTTGAGGCCTGAATGGATACCCGCGGTTCGGCTGCGGATGACAAGCACAGGACAAGCGAAAGATGCTCAACGATACCATCGGCGTCGACATCTCGAAAGACCATCTCGACGCACACCGTATGAGCGACGGGGCAAACCGCCGCTTCACCAACGACAAGACCGGCCACAAAGCCTTCAAGGTCTGGCTTGGCACAGCCGACACCCGCATCGTCTACGAGCCCACAGGGCCTTATCACCGCGCCTTCGAGCGCAGGTTGGCGGAAGCCGGCCTCGCGCTGGTCAAGGTCAATCCGCGCCAGGCACGGCGCTTCGCGGAAGCGACAGGAAAGCTCGCCAAGACCGACAGGCTGGACGCGGCCATGCTGGCCCGCATGGGCAGCCTTCTCGATCTGCAAGCGCGGCCGCTCTGCAGCCCGCTCCTCAACGATCTCAAAGACTTGTCCAGAGCCCGCGAGGCATTGGTCAAGAACCGGACAGCGCTGAAAAACAGGGCAAAGACCCACACCCTGGCCATTCTCAAGCGCCAGAACGCAACGCAACTCAGACAGATCGAGCGTCACATGGCTGCCATCGAGGATGAGATCATGGCGCTTGTCACGTCCGCGCCCGAGCTCGCCCACCGATTTGAAATCCTTGTCTCGATACCCGGTATCTCAACCGTCACAGCCCTCGCGTTGATCATCGACATGCCAGAGCTCGGTTCGCTTGAAAACGGTCAGGCCGCCTCTCTCGCCGGCCTCGCGCCCGTCGCCCGCCAGTCCGGACAACGCACCAGCCATGCCTTCATTCGCGGCGGACGGGCCAATGTTCGTCAAGCGCTCTACATGCCGGCCATCGTTGCCATGCGCTTCAATCCAGACCTCAAGGCAAAGTACACCCAGTTACGCGCCGCTGGAAAACCAGCCAAAAAGGCAATCACAGCCATCATGCGAAAACTTATCGTCCTCGCAAACGCGCTCCTCAGAGACGACCGTAAATGGGCCAAATCTCCTACTTGATCAAAACGGATACTCTAGG
>JANQQS010000167.1 GCA_028284955.1 Myxococcota bacterium
ACGCGGACCGAGGATCGCGCAGCGCCGGTAGGCCAGTCGTCGCGTCCGCGAACCGAGGAAATGCCGAAGCATGTTCGAGCGTGAGGGGATGGCGGCGAATGGCCTGCCGCCGCAAGCGAAGCTGACGGGAGCGTTTGACACCAGCCTCCTAGTCTTCGGCGAGCTCTCGGATCGCGTCGAGATAGGGCACGGCTTCGCCAAGACCATCGAAGCGTTGACGACGTTCGGCCCGACAGACGAGCCACCGACGGCGAACGGGCTTTTTCGGTTCCTGGTGAAGAAAAGATTGGATTCCGCGAAAGTGCTTTCGTGTCGGTTTTTGCGTCGCTTTAACTTCGATGGCGTCGAGCGCATCCGGAAGTTCGAGGATCAAGTCGACCTCGGAGCCGCTGCGGGTTCGAAAGGTTTTGAGTTGCCAGGGTTTTCGGTAGCCGTGTTTCAGCGCGAACACCTGCTGCACGAACCAGTGCTCGAAGAGAAGCCCTCTTTGGTCGGGGGAGGGAATAGCGCGATGGAGTTGAAGCGCTGCGTTGCGAAGCCCTACGTCGCAAAGAAACACTTTGTCGCGCTGCTGCGTTTTTCGGCTTGTATGGTCGCTCCCTCGCCAAGCGGGCAGCCGATATGCGACCAGAGTATCTTCGAGCAGCACGATGTAACGACGAATCGTTTCCTTCGAAACTTCTGCATCATCGGCGAGCTTGGAGTAGTTCAGCCAATGACCACTGACGGCGGCAAACGTATCGAAGAATCGCGCATAGTCCCCGATATTTCGAACCAACGCTTCCGCCTGGATCTCCTCCCGCAAATAGATGTCAACATACGATTCGAGAATCTCCGCGCCGAAGTCACGGTCGAGGTAGATCCCCGGCAACATTCCCACGGCCAGGGCGCGATCGAGATCGACTCCCCCGAGTTCGTCAAGTTCAAGCGCGCTCAAGGGCGCAAGTTGCTCAAGGATCAATCTCCCGGGGAGAAGATTGGCGCCTCCTCGCTTGAGCTTGCGTGCACTGGAACCGGTCAGTACGAAGCGGTGCTCGTTTTGGGGATCGTCGATACGAGTCTGAAGCGAGTTCAATAGTCGAGGGACCCGCTGGATTTCATCGACGACAACCAAACCAGGTCTCGCGGCATCCAACTCGCGAAACAACAACCCCGGGTCTTTTGAGAACCGTAGATACGCGCGCTCATCCCTCAGATTGAGGTAGCGCTCGGGAGCAAGGCCCCGAACCAGCGTCGATTTTCCTACTTGTCGCGGCCCCAACAAGAGCGTGTGCCGAGAACTCTCGCGAAGTCGCTTTTCAAGGATTCTATCAACCAGGCGGGTCATTTGCCTGGATAATGACCCATTATGCAGGATAAAATCCAGGTAAATCATGATCGCGGTCGTGACGAGCGACGCGTTGCGAGGATTGGCTGCGGTTGCTACGGCGTCCCGGTGAGGCAAACGCGGGGGAAGCACGATGCATCGGAGGCGACTTTTCCAACCAGCGCGGCCTCGGGAGTTCGTCCCGCCCTCAGCGAACGGTTCCAGGATACGCTGCGCGAGCGGCTCGCCTCGAGGTGGCGCGCACTCGACAAAACCAACCTGAGCGAATCGACGCTGCAGGCAGTCGATAGACGTCTCGACGCGTTGGTGGCCGTGTTGTCCGAGGCACCCAACGCGCACGGAGCACAGCTGCTGAGTCGCGTGGTCGATCGTTTCCATCCCGACGAAGCGCTCTCCAATTCCGATACTGCGGAGGCTTTCGCAGCGCTCTTGTCCTCAGAACCTACTTGCCGCTACCGCTTGGTAGAGAATCCTTGCGCCATGCGGCAACTCATCAAGATCCGCGAGGCCGCGCGTGCTCTCGCCGCGAGCGATTCAGGGAGCAAGCCGAAGCAAGCCGCATTGGCCACGCAGATTCGATCCGCAACAGAGCGCGGCGTTTCTTCTCGCATGGCTGCATCCGCGGCGGAATGCGGGCTTGCAGAGGCGAATATAGACGGAGGGCGTATTCTCCTGCGACTACGCGACGGCGCGCTCGCCGACTTGCTTTTGCCCGAGTTCGAATTTTGCGAAGTCGAGTTCTGCCCACAACACTTTGAAGCGTGGCAAGAGCTTGCCCGGTCTTCCACCGCGTTGAACAACGTTCTGCGAAACGTTTCCGCCACTCGATTGTTTTTTGGCCTGTCAGACGACGCTGGCGAAGCGGCAGCAGTCTTCGCCGGTCCACATGGTGATGCGGCGTTGCGCCGGATCACATCACGTCTTCTCCGCTGCTTGTTGGCGCGCCGCAGACCACCCGAAAATCTATGCGTGATGTTTTGTGCGCATACCGCGAAACGTTCTCACTATCGGGTTCGCACTCTGTTGCTCGAGTGCGTCGCAAGCGTGCTGTCTACGGAACTCTATCAGTCCCACCCTCAGGAAAAGCAGCGCTGGGCCATGTTGTCGGCGCAGATGCTGCTCGCACGGCGCGGCGACGACGCGGACTCGGTTTCTAACCAAGGCTGGGCGATCGACGTACTGAGCTCGGATATGCGCGCCACGTACAGAAACCAGGAAGTCGCTCACGGGTTGGCGCGCGCGATGGACATGTGTGCCGCCATTTCCACGGCCGTGGAGCGTGTTCTCAGGCGCGAGGAGCACGAATACATTCTCGGCGGTCATTTCATCGTCGATCGACCCGCTCTAGCGGACATCGCAACCCTATCCCTTTGCTTGGACGACGCGAACATCGACATGACAAATGTTCGCCTCAAGACGATGCTTCGATGCGACTACGCCCTGCTCCTGTCCACTACGAACTGTTTTGCGTCGCGACTCCTGGCGAACCGAGCATTCAGTGATCGCGAGCGAAAGATTGCTTGCTCGCTAAGCAAAGCGCTCATGGTGTGGATGAGCTCGCTCGATGCCAGTCTCGAATGGTCGAACGTCGACGCCATCCGCTTTCCCGAGCGAACCCGCTACCGCTCCCTGGCCCGACTCGTCAGCCAAGTCGGTCGCAAACATTTCAGTATAGACTGGTCCCGCGTTCGTTCGTGGCGCGACGTTCTCGATGGACGGCCAGCTCGCGGCGCGCCCTCCGTGCACGTGCCGCGATTTCGTACGCTCACATCCACATTGCGAAACCAACTCGCGCAGGATGGGCACGTCATTTTCTCGGCCCCTTTTCTCTCCGGCACAGGTCAAAGCGCGCGAAACCGATTTCTCGACTTCGTCGGCGGATTCGGAGAGCCATACTCGCGATTTCGGCAACCTCTTATTTGGTCGTTGCGCCCTACCCCGGGCTTTCCGGCGCACGGAAGCTGCAGCCCCGGCCGGCGTCCCCTTCATAGCGAAGGTGCCTACTTTCCTCGTGGAGAGTGCCCCGACTTCTCCGTCGAATACTACCCGAGGCTCGACCCCGAACCGCCTACGTTCGCCCTCGCCGACGGTCTCCGGGCGTTTCAGCAGCTCCCCGAAGAAACCAAGGAGATTCTGCGCTGCGCGCCTGTCGAAATCACTCCCCCAAACTACGCACACGCTCCAACGCTGACCACCACGGTGATCGACGCGGATACCGCCGCTATCCGATTCAATCCCGTGTTGATCAACCGCGACAAACTATCGCCGGAACAACGACTTGCCCTCAACCAATTGCAGCAAGGGATGCGCGTTCGAAGTTTCGCGTTGCGATCGGGAGACGTCGTGATCACGGACAACCGTCGCTACCTCAACGGTCGTTCGGCCATGCGCTCGGGTTTTTCCTCGCGCACTCGGGGCTTTCGTGCCTATCTCAAACATGCAGAAGTCGATAGCTACGCGCGCTGGGCTATGTAGCCCTAGCGACCATCGACCCTCAGGGAAGTAACGAGATGCCAACCCACGCAGAAACGAACCGCGACGCCTCCGCAAACGTACGCAACGCGCGAGTGATCGAGCAGCGAGTGTTGGACGCCTGGTCACAGCTCGATCGCGACAAGCTGAACCCATCGGACCGCAATGCCATAGAAGCCAGCTTGCCCTTGATCGCGGAGGTATTGGTCGCGCATCCCGAGTTTTCCGGCAAACGCCTCGCGACTGAAATTCAGAAAAAGGCACGCGAACGCCAACACGATTGCCCAGAGCAATTGTCCACGACTCTGGGCATGCTGCTTGGCCGCACGCCAGCTCTGAAACATCGCGTCGTCGACGGTGCGCGACGCGACGAAATCAATCGAGTAGTTGATGCCGCGAAACATCTCGCGCGCTCGCTTCAGCACGGCGCCGACAAATCGGCCTATGAAAAACTGCGGCGGAGCCTGCATTCGGCAGGAAAGGAAGCCTCCTATGTACTTGCTTCTGCAGTTTCGGAGGGAGTCGAATCCGCAGGCATAAGCATGGGCGAGTTTTTGCTGTTCATCGACGACACCGACTTGTATGCGCTGGTCCCGCACTTCGAGTTTGCCGCGACTGACGTGGAACGCATTGGGCAGGCTTCGCCCACGGCCGCGCTGATCGCTAAGATTCTGAACAACCGCTCGCTTGCTCAGCGCTACTTTTCGTTCTCGGACAACTGGCAAACCGCACATCCATGGCTGCAGAGCCAGGCTGAGGGCCCTCGCGCGTTGCGAACCCTTTCGAAGTTGGCCTCGACGGTTCGAAAGGGCCGGAGTTTGGTCGCATCCACGGTGGCAGAATGCGCCGAACTGCCTCGATGCATTCGTCATATCGCAATCGAAATCTTGGTCCAGGGAGCCTCGAGCCAAGCACAGAGCTCGTTTCGGTCCGTTCCGCACAAGACGCTCGAGGTATACGCGGAAACCGCGCTCGGCCTCCTTCTCCTGGTGTCCCCCGACGGTGCAAGCGTCGAACAACCACCACTCAGCATTCGCTACGCAGCCGAATGCGCTTCGTTCCATACGGGGCCGATCTTTGAGCTCGAAGCTGCGGCTCGAACACTCTGCCATGCCATGTCTCGATCTTCAGTGTTCGACGCCACCGTCAAAACCGCCATCGCCGAGGACCAAACGCTGCGCGATCGCGTTTCGGGCACCCGTATACCAACCGGCGGATGGGTAGATTGGCGCGGCTTGGTCGACCTAGGCATCGCCGCGTTCTGTCTTGCCAACCACAACCTCGATTTCGCGAACCACAGCCTTGATTCATTTGTGCGTAGCCACCCCGAAGTCTTGTTGCGATTGCTGAGACGCTTTTGCTTGGAAATCGCACACTTGGAAATCGCGGAGCGCGAACAATGTGCGTGGCTGCACGATGTCGGGAACGCATTGTTTGTCTCGTTGGTCTCACTGATGAGTGATCTTCAACGCAGCGGCAGCCGCGCGTGGATAGAATTGGACGAGTGTACGATGCCTCGGCGCTCCTACGATCAAAGCGCTCAACGGTGGCTTCACGACACGGGAAAATCGCGCTTTGAAGTGCGCTGGCGCTCGGCCCGCGCCTGGAGCGACATCGAAGCGCACATCAACGAGACGCACCGCAATACAAGTCTCGCTACCTGCCGTTCACAAGTCCGCGCAAACACGCTGGGCACGATTTCGGCAGTGGAACAAGAAGCGCTTCGCCGAGGCGACCTACTCTATTTCGACGCGCGTTCTGTCCTGACGAACAGTGTTCAAGACACCAAGAACCGTTTCATCGACTTCGTTCGAGGATTTGCAACGCCGGTCTGCTTTTTCGATCAAACGCTCACCGGCATGATCACCCCCAAGCCAGGATTCGAAGAGGCATCCCAAGGCGGCCGAGGAGAGTTCCGGTTGCACACCGATCTTTCATTCTTGGATCACATTGATGGTGGGCTCCGCGGCTATGGCCTTCCGCCCGTCCACCAAATTCCCAGTGCGGACCTCTATCTCATCATGTTGTGTTTGGAGGTCGATTCCGTTGGTGGCTATCCGGTCATCGCTCACGGCGCCCACGCGCTACGGCGACTGTCGGCGCGCACGCTCCGGTTTCTTCGAGAACATGAGTTTCCAATGGACGCGCCGGGCCATATCGATACGACACGGGTAACGTCTACGGTGATCCAGAGAGACCCTGTCACGGGCGCTGAGGACATTTGCTTTCATCCGCGCCTGCTGCGAGAACAAGAGCGCCACCCGGAGCTCAAGGAGTTCGTCGAGGCATTTCGTTTGCACGAACTACGACCCGAGCGCGGCCGAATGTACGTGGTCCGCAACGGCACATGGCTACACGGACGCACCGCGCTGCATCGCCCTCCCCACCAGCGCTGTTTCTTGCGCATGTATGCCGTGCCGGATGAGGTACTGATTCGCTACGCCAGCTCGGACGAAGACACGGACGGCGAGCGCATCAGCATCACGAGGCCGGCAACGCCAGCTACGCCAGCGGTGAACATGACCGGTATCACATAGCTTCCACTCATCGATCTGGTCGCGGCGAACGCGGTGGGGCCGAAGAGCACGCCAGCGTAGTTGTACGCCAAGATCAGCCCGGTCGCTCGGCCAACCGTGCCAGGAGCCGCGTGGACCGCAACCTGCCCCATGAAAAGCCCATTCCAGCCCACCGAAGTTGCGCCGATAACAACCACGCAGCCAACAAGCCCCGCGACACTTTTTGTTGCGGTCGCTGCGCAGAGGCACATCAAGCTCGAGGCGCTCAAAAACGCAACGTAGCGCAACAATACCAAACCGCGCCCGATCCGATCAGCGACGGCCCCCCATGCCACGCGACCCAGCACCGCGGTTGTCTGAAGAAGCGCAAGCAGCCGTCCCGCGTCGACGGGAGAAACAGAAAGTGCCTCGACCGACAGCGTGACCACGTAGCTCACGATGCTGAGCTGAATCCCGGCCATCAAAAAAGAATAGACGGCCAGGCGCTGAAGCGGACGTTCGTCCGGCCACATAGACTGAAATCGCCACGAAGGACGCACGAAAACAGGTTCGTGACGATTTCGATCATCGTCCCAGCGACTGCGCCGCACCTGCAACACCGCCAAAATTCCAACCAGAGTTGCGCCTACGGCAAACAGCGCAAATTCATGCCCGCGGGCTTCTCCGAGCAGCGGCAACACCATACCCGCACACACGCCGCCAATGGGAATGCCCGCTTGCCTCAGGGAATACACCAAATTGTGGCGATGCCGCATACGCACGCGCGACAGCAAGTGCATACCCGACGGGTTGCTTAAGCCGTAGCCCACCCCGACGCACAACATGCCTACACAGATCGTTGGAACGGTTCCGTACGCCAGCGCGAAGCTCCCGAGCGCCGAGGCGCCCAAACTGAGCTGCAACGCGCGGCAACCTCCCCATCGGCCCACGACCCGTCCGCCGACCATAGAGCTCGCCATCGCACCCACGTACGCCGCGCTTACCAAATACCCCAGCGAAGCTGAGGAAAACGCCAAGCTCTCAAAGAGAAGGGGCGCCAATATCGGCGTCGCGAGCACCGCAGCGCTGGCCGCGCCCTGCGAAACCGTCGTCCATACCAGCACCGGGATGAGCGAAAGCCCCTGAGAATCACTGGGCATGCAGACTGCTTTCCGCATGCAGGAAGCTGAGCCCCAACGGCATGGGCGGCAACTTCGTGCAAAGTCAGTGAAGAGTCAATGATTGGTCAACGAGGATGCTTTTCGCGACGAGCTTCGCCACCCGTTCGCGTTGAGCACCAGGCGGGTGACTTTGGAAAGGTTTCCAATCGCCGCCGGCAAAGTGTTGCGCAGGTCATTGCCCACAAGCCGAAGCTCGATGACTGAACCGTCACGACACGTAACCCCGTGCCTGCTCCGACTAGGCTTAGGCTGCCGACTGGCGAGCTTCCCACAAGTCGTACTCGGCTTGCATACGAACCCAGAGTTCCGCTGTTGTGCCCAAGACTTCCTCGAGCACCAGTGCAAACTGGGGCGAGATGCCTCGTTTGCCGTTTACGATCTCGTTAATCTTGCGAGGCGCACAACCACAGCGGGTTGCGAGCTCGCTTTGGTTGAGCCCCATGTCAGCCATATACACTGTGGCTAGCACTCGACCAGGATGCATTGGTTTTGGATTACGAACCATGTTTACCCTCGGTGATAGTTTTCGATTCTGACGTCGTGAAATTCGCCGCGATGGAACGCGAACGTGATGCACCACGGCAGGTCAATGGTGACGCTCCATCGCCCCGCCTGATCCCCTTTAAGTTTATGAAGTCGGATGTTGGGTGGCTGCCCGTGAATCCTGAGGTCTTCCAGCGCGGATGTGTTGTGCATGATCGTGAGGAGTGCTTTCGCACGTTCCCACATCGGCCTCGGCAATCGTTTACTGCTATCCCGTTCCCAAACATCACGCGCCACCTTGTTTCCAAACCCAACAATCATGGTTCGTTTCCAAACCCAACAATCATGACGGTATACCGAATAGTGTAATAGAGTCTCAAAAAGAGACAAGGTGATTTCAGCCCACCGAAGCCGAATGGGAATGGCTTGCTCGCGGACGAATGATTCCGGGGGCGGGCACCGACCGAATCTATGCCTGAGGCGACGAACTCTCGTGTCGGTATGCAAACTATTCACCGTGCCGCGACGGAGGAGCGTCGAAAACCATCGAAGTTGAACGAACTACGCCATCGTGCGGACTCTTCGACCTCGTGGGAAACGTCGCCGAGTTCACCGCAGACCGCTTCATGGAATACCAAGACGCCCGATGCTGGGGTGGCCTCGCCACCGAAAACCCGCTGTGCCTCCCGGAAGCGAATCAAGGCACCAGACGCACGCCGCTCATGGTGTGCGGCGAGGCGAGTTTAGGTCGATGCACGCGAGGCGCTCTGCATCCTCGGGATCGTGAATCACGATGGACTGGGCTTCAGGACGGGCAAGGTGTTCGACGCGTGCGTTTGAGCGCCCTTCACCACTCGAATCAGCCGTGAAGTTCAGCCAGATTTCGTTTTCTTCCTCAGTATCCGCAATGGACGGATCGATTTTGTAGTGCGCGCCGCCGCTGTCCACATCGCACGGCAAGTCATGCACGTGCACGGGGTACTCTTTGTCGGCCATCGCTCCGGTCACGGAGAGTTCCGTTTCCGTCGTTCCGTCTAGCAATCGCTTCATTGATGCATTCGCTCGAAGGTCTCTGTATCCCCTCGTTCGAGCTTCGTCGAAAAGCACCGAGTCACCGCTCGTCTCGAGGTCAGGCCAACTCGCGCGCACTAGATTCGCGCATGCGACTTTAGGGGCTTCGCTGGCAACCCGGCGATGAATCACGATGGACTGCGCATCCTCGCGAGCTCGATGGCGACGGCTTTCGAACATGTCTTCGGCGACTCCATCAGCGAAGTCTTCAATGGTGGGCCAAAGTTCGTTTTGCTCGACCACCCGCATTTCCGTGGGATCGATCTTATAGTGACCACCCGCGTCGTTTTCGTCACACGGTAGCGCGTGCACATGACTGCTGTACTCCGCGTTGGGATCGAGCCCGCTGACCATCACCGTCACGCGGGTGCCCATCATCGGCGTGCGCACCAATGTCGCGGTTCCGGCGATGGTTTGATCGTCGTCCTCGGCCGCAGCAAAGGGTTCGAAATCTCCAGTCGCCATCACGTCACCAGAATCATCGGGCACCAGATCCGCGCACACCATCTTGTTGCCGTTTTCCGGGTCATGAATCACCACCGACATGGCGTCGCCGCGCGCCTCATGCTGCGCGGTCACGGTAGCGACAGCTCGTCCATCGGCGTCGGTGCTGAACGCAGGCCAGATTTCATTTTCCTCGACGACTTCGGTTTCCGTGGTGTCGATTTTGTAGTGGGGCCCCGCATCGAACGCACACGGGTAGGCATGCACGTGCGCCGCGTGATCGGTATTCGGCGCGAGCCCCGTAGCATGAACGTGTACCGTGGTCGTTCCATCTGACCCGCGAAGCAAAAGTGCTCGGCCGCGGAACGGCATGCCTCGATACGCCCGCAAAGGCGCGAACTCTCCGGCCAGGATCGACCGAAACGACGACACGTTGGAGGTGCTCCCCCCATCCGTTCTGGTTCCTGCATCCGAAACCGGCGGAGGCGTCGTGGAACCCGCATCCCGCGACCCAGCGTCGTCGTCGTCACCGCACGCGACCAGCGCCATCGCCATCACGAAACACGAACAAAAAACCGGCGCGGACGGACCGCCACCAACCAGAGCAGTGATACTTCTCAACTTCATCACCTCTGCAATCAACTCTGCAGAATCACCTCTGCAGAATCACACCTGCAGAACCACCTTAGAAGAACCACCTCAACGGGTTACTTCGGCGGCCGATTTATCCATGTAGCCTAGCGGAGAAGCCGGGTTGTTCAAAATCCGCAAATGGTGATTTCTTGTTGCACGGGTACTTCCAGCAGAACTCCGAACAGCATCGAAGCACAAGCCGATGGTCTACCGGGTCGCGCCCGCAGCCATCGCGGACTGCACGTGCATCCAATTTTCGAGATTGGTGTATCCGTCTCCGCTGTCGTCCCCAAAAGGATTTGGCGGAACTGCCACATCGCGACGTGATTCTCGAAGCGTGGGCCACCCCCCGGCGTTCTTCATGCAACGAGCCGATCCGTCTGGTTCTACACAGTTGATGATTTGGCCCCCTCCGGCGGCTACTTGCTCTGCGAGAGCCGCATCGACGGCATCCCGATATCCCGGCCACGCGCCTACACTTTGTTCGAGCTGCTGGGGCACGCGCTCGACCGAAACCGTTTCGGGGACGAGCGACGTCGGAGGTGTGTCGACCCGCGTCCCGTCGGTGCCAACTTCGGCAAGGTCCCACGCCTCAGATGGGGCCGAACCATCGAGCGAGTTGTCCTCCAAGAACACCTTGCTGCCCGACACCGGGGTGACCAAAATCGGCTTTCGATCGAGCGTGTCGGCGCCGGGCAAAAACGCGTTGCCCACGACGGTATTGGATGTGGTCTGATTTTGGCTGAGCATTTGGAGACCGAGCGCGCCCCAGTTGAGAACCACATTGTTCGCAAATACGAGCTCTTTCGTTAGGCTGCGAGGATTGCGGCGGAACATGTGCGCGAGAAGACTACGCGCCAGATAGACTCGAGCGCCCCATTCTCCGAAAAGCGGCCCATAGCCATGAGGGTCGGTCGTGGTGGCACCCTCGTCTACGTGAATCGAGTCATGCAGCGGGTATCCCATGATGGAGTCGACGATGGTGATATCGCCAGCATCGAACCACACCGACAACATTTCATCGCTGGAGAAGGCCAACGAGCAATGATCGATCACAATTCGCTCTGGTGGATCGGACGAGTTCACGATAGCGATGGCGTCGCGGTCGTTGGTCGGCGGACCGCCCGGACGATCGCCGACTCGAATACGAAGATGTTGCACCAGCACATCGCTCGCGCGAATCCGAATCCCCGCGCCGTGAATCGAGACGCCAGGCGGGGGCGCAGTCTGTCCCGCCACGGTGATATAAGGCTCACGGATCTGGAGGTCATCGGTCAACTCGATCACCCCCGACACCGCGAACACGCAGGTGCGAGGCCCCGAGCCCTCCATGCACGAGCGCAAGCTTCCGGGCCCGCTGGCGTTCAAATTCGTGACCTGCATGATGGACGCCTGGGGTGGGTCGAGGTGCCGGCCGCTTCCCGCGACCGTTTCCATCCCGTAGCCATCTCCGCAGGGAAGAATCGGGAGGGGTTGATTCGTCGTCGGGCAGCTCGGAACGAGCGCCACGGCTGCATCGTCGGCTGTCGATCCATCGCGGGCGGCGTGGGCATCCGATCGGGCACTTGTGTCCGCATCTTGGTCCGCGACAAAGTCGAGCCCTCCCGTATTGGACTGGCAGCCTACCCCGGCAATTGCGCAGAACATCACCAACATCCAAAACATCTCAGCAATCTAACGAGAAAGCGCACCGATCGCACGAGACCACGCGCCAGAAACAGGTTTCCCATCTTGTCGAGCGCGACGGCATGGGTACCATGAAGGTCGGGGAGGAGAGAGGTCCGCGATGCACCGCTCAACCCCATTCTTGCCCGCTCGGTGCATTCATTGCCTCAGCTTGGTCGCAGGCGTGCTGGGCCCCGGCATGCTGGGAATCAGTGCGTGCCACGGCTCTGACCCGTCGCTCACCCACGATGATGCTCGCGATTCTCGCGGAGGCGGACAACCGGGAGGAGGCATCGACGACGGGGCATCCATGTTGCCGGACGACGGAGCCGGCGCGGTGGCTCGAAGCCGCGAAACACAGTGCGGAAGCGATCTCTGCGTGTTTCCCGGTGCCGAAGGCTACGGCGCGCTCACTCCGGCCGGCCGTGGCGGCCGCGTGATTCATGTCACCACGCTTGACGATGACGGCGACGGATCGCTTCGCGACGCGCTCACTACCTCCGGACCACGCACGGTGGTGTTCGATGTCTCAGGAACGATCGAGCTTGAATCCGAGATCAAGATTCGTGATCCCTTCCTCACGATTGCGGGACAAACCGCGCCATCGCCGGGAATCACAGTGGCCAACCGAACAGTGGGACTCAGAACACACGACATTCTCATCCAACATCTTCGCTTTCGTGCTGGAGAGGATGCCGGGCGAGACGCGGATACCATGAACATTTTGGGACCCGATCTTACCGGAGATCAGGTTCACTCCATCATCATCGACCATTGCTCGTTCAGTTGGGGAATCGACGAAACTCTAAGCTTCAACTACGAGCCGAGCGAGATCACCGTGTCGTCGGTTCTGGTCAGCGAAAGCTTGAGCCACGCGGGTCATTCAGAGGGCGAGCATTCCAAGGGAATTCTCTTCGGCGACCTGACCAAGAACGTCACGCTCATCCGCAGTGTCGGCGCGCACAACGTGGACCGCAATCCTTTCGTCAAAGGCGGGAGCATTGCGGTGGTAGCGAACAATATGTTTTACGATTGGGGCAAAGACTACGGCGCTCGTTTCGGCTCGTCTGACTCCAGAGACTGGCCGATTGCGGCGGTATTTCTCGGCAACGTGTACGTTGCCGGTCCGAGTTCGCCCAGCGATTCGTTTGCGGTGTCCGTTCACGATCGTCTGCACCGAGATTCGGAGATCTACATGAACGACACCCTAGCGATGGGGGTAGACGCATACGACAACGAAGCTGATTTCGATCCTCTCGTCGATGCTCCTCCTCTGGATATGCCATCTCGTTTGACGGTGATCCGGTCAAACGACGTGGAGAACGTGGTGCTCGCAGATGTCGGCGCACGACCTCGAGATCGAGACGCGGTCGATGCTCGCGTGCTCGACCAGATCCGAACGAGAAAAGGTGGGGTGATCGACAGCGAAAAAGAAGTCGGCGGCCTGCCTCAGCTCGCTGAGAACCGAAAGGTTTTTGACGAAGGCAGCGACCCCAGCGGCGACGACGACCGCGACGGCTACTCGAACCTGGAAGAGCGACTTCATGAAGCTGCGTTTGCGCTGGAACAGTGACATCTATCGCAGTGATATCCGCTGACACATTGGAGCAATAACGTCTCACCGCGGCAGTCTTTGTGTCTTTGCAGATGTGTCGGTAGGTTGTTACCCTTGTGCGCCGAAGCTCACATTCTCCCGAGCCAAACCCACAGGAGTCGCGATGTATGATGTTGTGCGAAACGGGCCTACACCATTCCTGTGGTGTGCGATAGCGGCGATCGTCGGCTGCTCGAGCAACGTCGAATCCGGCGACTCCAGCAATACCGACGAAGACGCCAGTTCGTTCGAAGTCACGATAGACAGCACCCGAGGTGCAAGTTCGTCGACCCGCGACTCTGCGAATGCATGTTCTCGCGGAATCACTCCGGCTTTTCCAGGCGCTCAAGGCGGCGGGGCCGCAGCGGTAGGTGGTCGCGGTGGACGAATCATCGAGGTGACTACGCTTGCCGATCGCGGGCCCGGCAGTCTGCGTGCAGCACTGAACGCATCCGGGCGCCGAATCATTGTGTTTCGGGTATCCGGGACGATCAAAGTTCAAAGCCCACTGAGCATCGATAATCCGTACGTGACCGTGGCCGGGCAGTCTGCGCCGGGTCGTGGCGTATTGCTTAGCGGACAAGATATCGACTTGCAGCCTCTGTCGGTTGGGACACACGATGTCGTTCTGCGTTACCTCAAGATTCGTACCGGACGGGGCCGGTCCTACCGGTACGGCGCGGGCGACGTGGTTTCGATGGGCGAAGGCGCAGAGCTCTACAACGTCATCGTCGACCACTGCTCTTTAAGCTGGGGCAACGACGAGAACGTGGCGCTCTGGTCTGACTCCGACATCATTCGCGACATCACCATTTCAAATAGCATCATCTCGGAAGCATTGGACCATGACGGTCACAGCACAGGGCTGATTGTCGGAAGCAACTCAATTTGCGAAGACATCAAGAACATTTCCGTTCATCACAACTTCTTTGCGCACAACGACAATCGAAACCCCTATCTCAAAGTGGCGTCCCAGGAAGTGATCAACAACATCGTGTACAACTGGGGTTGGCTCGCCACTCAAATAGCCGGTGGAGTCGACATCGACATTGTGGGCAACCTGTACAAGGCTGGGGCGGACGATCGCGGCCGCTCTGAAGTTGTCTGGCGCTCGGACCGCGTAAGTTGCAACGAAGGACCGCCAGGACCGCCTTCGATTCACATGGCCGGCAATGTCGGTCCCCACAACAGCGACCCCAAGTCAGACGGATGGAATACGATGCTGGAGCGTGCCGAAGCGTGGGGTTACCCGCTGCCGGATCGGCGTCTCACGCGAGTCGACCGCAAATTTCAACGATCCACACGGTTGAAGTTCGCGGCCTGCCCGGTTGACGTTGATCCGGTCGGGGAACTCGAGTCTTCACTCTTGAACAACGTCGGGGCCAGCCGACGAATCACCGGCCGAAGCAAGTGGGTTTGGGCGCGCGATGAAGTCGACCGACGCGTGATTCGAGACTACCGCAATGGAACCGGCAGTATCATTTTGACCGAGTCAGATGTCGGAGGATTTCCCGATATGCCGCGCCGTATCCCGTATTGGGACACCGACCACGATGGCATGTCGAATTGGTGGGAAAAGAACAACGGGTTCGATCGCTATGACCCGACAGACGGGCCGAAAGACCGAGATGGCGATGGCTATACCAACGTCGAAGAGTTCTTGAACGGCACAAAGCCCTAAGAGACTGGTGTCAAACGCTCCCGTCGGCTCGCTTGTCTTAGCCGCCACCCGGCTGCGTTGCTGGGCATGGGTTGCGGCATAAAATTTCCTTTTTTATTGTAATCTTTCAAACACACTGCTTGCGGTATCTGCGGAATTTGATAATCTGATCATCCGCATTTAACCCAAGGAGTTTCGATGTACGCTCATGTGCGCGGCAGACGCGCAACGTTGTTCTTGTGCATGGCGGCAGTCGCCACCGGATGCTCAAGTAACGGAAAAGATGGAACAATATCCGGAGCTGATTCCGTCTTTGATCCTGAAATAGGCGCGCAAGTTGCGCATGTCAGTTCCACCAACGACTCCGCGGGCCTTTGCTCCGGAGGGGTGATCCCCGCGTTTCCGGGTGCTCAAGGCGGCGGCGCGGCCGCAGTCGGTGGGCGCGGAGGAGCGGTCCTTGAGGTCACCACGCTCGCAGACAGCGGGCCAGGCAGCTTGCGCGCCGCGCTGGACGCCTCTGGGCCTCGAACTGTCGTCTTCCGAGTAGCTGGGACCATCCAAGTCCAAAGCCCCCTGAGCATCGACAATCCGTTCATCACGGTGGCCGGCCAGACCGCGCCAGGCGGCGGAATCATGATCAGCGGTGAGGACATTGATCTTCAGCCACTCTCGGTTGGCACACACGATGTAGTCTTGCGCTATCTGAAGATTCGCACTGGGCGCGGCGACTCGTATCAACCCGGCGCGGGTGACGTGGTGTCGATGGGCGAAGGCGCCCCGCTTTACAACGTGGTCATCGACCACTGCTCGCTAAGCTGGGGCAACGACGAGAACGTGGCGCTCTGGTCCGATTCGGCGGTCATTCGCGATATTACGGTCCAGAACAGCATCATCTCGGAAGCGCTGGATCACGACGGTCACAGCACGGGGATGATCGTAGGCAGCAATACGATTTGTGAAGACATTGAGAACATCAGCGTTCACCACAATATGTTCGCCCACAACGACAACCGAAACCCGTACTTGAAGGTGGCGTCGCAAGAGGTCGTCAACAACATCATCTTCAACTGGGGTTGGATGGCTACCCAAATTGCAGGTGGTGTCGAGGTCGACATCGTAAGCAACATCTACCGAGCGGGCGACGATGACCGAGGTCGGTCTGAGGTCGTGTGGCGCTCCGATCGTGTGAGCTGCAACGAAGGGCCTCCCGGAGATCCGTCAATTCACATGGCGGGCAACATCGGCCCACACAACAGCGATTCTAGCTCTGACGGATGGGATACGATGCTTGAGCGCGCTGAGGCGTGGGGATATCCGCTGCCCGACCGCCAGCTCACGCGCGTGACTCGCGACTTTCAGCGCACGGCGCCGCTCGACTTTGCGGACTGCCCCATCGCTGTCGATCCCGTCGAAAATCTCGAATCCGTGCTTCTCGGCGACGTGGGTGCCAGCCACCGTCTGAACGGCCGGGGCAACTGGGTGTGGGCGCGTGACTCGGTAGACAAGCGCATCGTTCAAGAATACGAGGACACGTACGGATGGATCATCTTGATTGAAGATGATGTGGGAGGATTCCCGACCATCGCGACCGGCAACCCGTACAGCGACAACGACCATGACGGCATGCCGAACCGCTGGGAACGCGACCACGGCTTCAACAAAAACAACGCCTCAGATGGATCTCAGGACCGCGATGGCGACGGATACACCAACTTGGAAGAGTTCCTGAACGGTACGCAACCCTAAACTCGACCTGACTAGAACGAAAGAAAAGAGCTTCCGGGGGACACTTTGCCCTCGGAAGCTCTTTCATTTGAAAATCCAGCACGAGACGTTTTCAGACAAAGGATGATGACTCAAATACTGGACGGCTGCAGTACAACCGTTTTCTGATGCCGTCACAAAAAAGCTCGCGCATACAAGCCACCCCAGTGTATCGTTTTGGCTTGGCGATAGTTCCAATTCAGTGATCAGATGAATCACGTGACAGGCTAAACCGCACTACGTTCGGACTCGGAAGGGATACCTATGCTGACACGAAATCTTTCTTGCTTATTTGTCGCGGCAACGCTCGTGGTCGGGGTGGGCTGCGGAGACGACGACACCACCGCCCGTGACAGCGGTACGACTCTTCGTGACAGCGGCACAATCCTTCGCGACAGCGGCACAATCCTTCGCGACAGCGGCACAAACGATGGTTCCGCGGGCGATTCCAGCGCAGGCGACGCGGCCACCGACGGGGGACCTCCGGAAATGACAATCGTCCTAAGGTTTGCGCACCTTATCGGCGGCGCGGGCCCGGTCGGAGTCTGCGCCGATACCGGCACGGAGATTACGCTTCTCAACTCGCTCCTCAGCGACGGAGCGCCGCCCGCTCTCGGCGAAGGAAACGTGACCGACTTTGTGCTCGCGCCGGTCTCGGCGCTGCCTGCTGGGACAACGCTTGAGGTCTATGCGTTTGACGACATCTCCGGGACGGCATGTCCGGATGGCACGGGAAGCGAAGAAGCGGTCATTTCAGTCGCGCTCGCAGATTTGAACATCGATCCCGAAAACGCGTACACCATCGCCGCGGTTGGCGACCTAGACGCAAGCGAAGCGGACGACCAGCCAACGCTCATTGCCGTCGAGGAGGTCTTCGCGCCCATGGACAGCGGAATGGTCTCGATTACGGTCGTGAACGCAGTGCCCGGGTCGCCTCCAGTGATATTCTGCCAACAGGGTTCGTCGGGCAGCGAAGTCGACCTGATTCCCGATGTCGCAGAAGGGCTTGAATTCAAACAAGCCGCGACGACCGAAGTCGACCACGACGACCTCGACGCCATCGGCGGAACCCTCAAACTCTATTTTCTTGGGTTGCCCGTGGACGACGGCGGACGACGGTGCACCGATTTCGACGGCAGCACCTTCACTGGCGTTCGAACTGGCCACGCATCCTACATGGCAATTCCCAACAACGGCGGAGCGGTGACGCTGTTCCGGGACCAAGTGAGCGACACCAGTGTAACTGGCGCGCAGAATATTGCGCCCGCGCAATAACGTGTTCCAATCAAACGCCAAATCAAAAAAATTCGTGAACGGTACGCAAAACCAAACAAGGTAACCATTGCCTAAATACGGTCGAAGGCATGTGCATGGTGGATGGGTGGCCGCATTGCTGCTTCTGGCATCTTGCGGATCCAGCGAACGGTCGCTGACATGGAGCGTCGGTTTTGAAGACGAAAACCTGAGTGCTCGCGCCACCCTCCTCCGCGGTCGGATTTTGGAAGGCGGCTGCGATTCGGGGGTGATTCTGTATAGCGCCGAGCAAGACCGGCAAGGCGAAGGAATGATGGATGCGCCGCCCAGCCTACCTCCCGGCACATATAGTTTCGTCGGTGAGGCTCAAGATGGGGAATGTCGCGCGTTCGCCCGTGGCTGTACGGAGGTAGAGCTCCCGAGCGAAGGAATGACCATCGTCGTGACCCTTCGAGAGAGCGACGAGGTAACCTTGTGTGGCGAGCGCGAGTGCGAGAACGGACGGTGTTCTTCGTGCGAATCGAACGATGATTGCGCAGAATGCCTCATCTGCGACCCGGCTACCCGCGGCTGTGTTCCCGACGAAGAGGGGAGAATGTGTCAGGACGGAGCCGGGGCATGCCGCAGCGGTAACTGCTGCGCTGGCTGCTGGGATGGGATGCGGTGCCAAGACGGAGGGGTCATCAACGCGTGCGGCGCCGGCGGAGGGGCATGCCAAGAATGCGCCTGCCCGGCAACGACTTGCGCGGCCGGCGCATGCACGATCGCCGAGCCCGTGCAGCAAGCCGATACAGGCGACTTTCATGCATGCGCGGTCACTTCCAACGGCAGCATGTGGTGCTGGGGCAACAACTCGCGCGGGCAGCTCGGTATCGGAGAAAGAGACAACACCTCGACACAACCGATGCGGGTCGGTTCGCACTCGGATTGGCGTATGGTCTCAACCGGCGAGAACTTTGGATGCGCGATTCGCAACGACGGCAGTCTGTGGTGCTGGGGCGACAACGGGTTTCAACAGCTCGCCAGCGCGACGCTGTCGCTGAGCGATGTGCCTCTTCAAATCGAGAGCGACACGGATTGGCAGATGGTTCGCGCGGGACGTTATTCCGCGACCGTCTGTGGCCTTCGAGGAGCTTCTTTGTACTGCTGGGGCCGCGACACCCGCGGACAACTCGGCGTCGGCGGCACTGGAGACGAAATGACTCCAGACAGGGAAAAAGTTCGCGGTTCGCCGACGTTGGTGGAGCCAGCCGACGTATGGGCCTCGGTTTCTGTGGGCAACACGCACACCTGCGCGATTCGCACAAACAACTCTCTCTGGTGCTGGGGCAACGCGGACAACAGCCGGCTCGGGACAGGCGACACCATGAACCAGGTCGTGCCCGCTCAGGTAGGCGCCGATCTCGATTGGGCCACCGTTACGGCGGGTCTGGACCATACATGCGCCACGAAGACGGACGGTTCGTTGTGGTGCTGGGGACGAAACTCCGTGGGCGCGTTGGGCTTGGGTGACAACGAAACGAGAATGATGCCCACCGAGGTCAGCAGCCTAACCAACGTTGTCGAAGTTGCGGCAGGCGACCAAGGCACCTGCGCGATGACAGAAGACAGCAGCGGAATCGCCCTCTACTGCTGGGGAGATAATGATGATGGTCAGCTTGGTCTGGGGACCGTAGATAGCGCGCTGACACCGTTGCAAGTGGACGAGCGCGTCGACTGGCTGCCGGGAACGCTATCCGTCGGTTTTTCAGTCTCGTGCGCGGGGCATTCCGACGGCAGCCTCGATTGTTTTGGAGAGAATGACATGGGGCAGCTCGGCCAAGGGAACAACGAGCCAGCAACTACGCCGACCGGCGTCTGTATTCGCTGAGCCCGTATGCCACTCCGAAATCGATTGGCCTAGCGTTCACCGTTGGTCTCGCGCTTTGCGATGTTCTGACTTCGTTGGTACTGTGAAAGCATAGCGGTCGGGGTGTATCGGAGCATGTAAGCATGTATGTAGATGTGCGCAGCAACCGGCTTGTGTTGATTGTGTGCGCGTGGTTCTTCGCTCTGGCGTGCGACCACAAAACCAGCGGTCTTGGTCCCCAAGACTCGGACGCAGCCCGCGATGTTCCTAGTGACACGTCGCTTCCCGATCAAACGCGGGATGCGGCGCGCGCCGACGGCTCGACGAACGACAGTGGGAACGCATGCGCGAACGGCCTCATTCCGGCGTTTCCAGGCGCAGAGGGAGGCGGAGCGGCATCGGTCGGAGGCCGCGGGGGCCGGGTTCTTGAAGTGACTACGCTGGCCGACAGCGGCGCAGGCAGCCTGCGCGCCGCGCTGGATGCCCCAGGACCACGAATCGTTGTGTTCCGCACTTCAGGCACGATTCGTCTCCAGCGACCGCTCAGCATCGATCGACCGTTCGTCACCGTAGCGGGCCAAACTGCGCCGGGCGGTGGAGTGATGCTCAGCGGCGAAGACATCGACCTGCAGCCGCTCTCGATCGGCACGCACGATGTCATTCTGCGCTATCTGAAGATTCGTACCGGGCGCGGCGATTCTTATCGACCAGGCGCGGGAGACGTGATCGCGATGGGGGAAGGCGGCGATCTCTTCAACGTCATCATCGATCACTGCTCTTTGAGCTGGGGCAATGACGAGAATGTGGCGCTGTGGTCAGACTCTGGTGTGATTCGCGATGTCACGATCTCAAACAACATCATCTCAGAAGGATTGCACCATGATCGACACAGCACAGGGCTGATCGTCGGCAGCAACTTAATCTGCGAGGACATTCAGCGCATCAGCGTCCACCACAACTTCTTCGCCCACAACTACAACCGAAACCCGTATCTCAAGGTTGCGTCGCAAGAGGTGATCAACAACATCGTCTACAACTGGGGCTGGCTGGCCACGCAGATTGCGGGCGGGGTCGAGATCGACATTGTAGGCAACCTGTACAAAGCTGGAGTCGACGATCAGGGAAGGTCTGAGGTCGCGTGGCGTTCGGATCGACGCAGCTGCAACGAGGGCCCGCCCGGGCCACCGTCGATTCATCTGGCGGGCAACGTCGGCCCGCACAACGACGACCCAAGTGTCGATGGATGGGACACCATGCTCGAACGCACGGAAGCGTGGGCGAACCCTCCTCCGTTCACTCGTCCCACCCGCGTGACGCGCGACTACCAGCGCTCGAATCGAATGTCGTTCGCTGCGTGTCCGGTCACCATCGATCCCGTGCAGGAGCTGGAAGACACGCTGCTTCCGAACGTCGGCGCAAGCCGTCGACTCGACGCGCGAGGGGAATGGGTAAGCAATCGGGACGAAGTCGACCAGCGTGTGTTACGCGAATATAGAGATGGCGGAGGCGCGATCATCCTCACCGAATCGGACGTCGGCGGATTTCCGGATGTCGCGAGCGGCGAGCCCTACACCGACACCGACCGAGACGGTATGGCGGATGAGTGGGAACGAATCCATGGGTTCAATCCTTCTTCAGCATCTGACGGGCCAACAGATCGAGACGGCGACGGCTACACGAACGCGGAAGAGTTTCTGAACGGCACTCAACCCTGAGGGTTTGTTAGAGCTTGAGCTCCGCATAGTGAATGTCGCCGGTATCAACCCCATGTCGAATTCGTTCAGCGCGATGATGTCGCCGTCTTGCAGCAACCACACATCTGAGTCTGCGGCCGCATCGACCAAAGTGAACGCGATATCTGCGGTGACCGGATACGCCTCCACTGTCGAATCCGCTGTCGAAGGTTGATCCGACGACTTAGTGTTTGAGGTGCACCAGGCAAAACCTGCACCTCCGAAGAGTGCGCCCGCCAGCAATGGGAGTTTCAGCGCACAGCGCTCTTGAAGCTGTTCCGCCAAACGCTCGTAGCCATCACGCTCACGCTGAAGCTCTGCCAGCGACTGTTCCACCGTAGTCTACGGTCGAGTGCCGCTCAGGAACTCCAATGTGAGCGCTGGATGCTCGCGGGGCGCCTGGTTTTGGCGCGCTACAAAAACGCTCGCGCGTTCACCCCTTCCTAGGGTAGTTTCTTAGGCATTCGATAGTAGATCACGAAGGCACGACTGTCGGGACAGCGTACATGGCGATTCCCAACAACGGCGGAGCGGCGACGCTGTTTCGCGACACGATCAGCATGAGCAGCGTAACCGGTGTAAAGAATATCGCGCCCGCGCCATGACTTTGCTCCGATCAAACGTCGGCGCTCTCGGGATAGGCGAGAAGAGTTCTCAAACGGTAGCAACCTAGACCAAGGTAACAATTGCCCAGACACAGTTTATTGCATTCGTGTGGTGGATGTGCGTGCTTGCTTGTGCTGCTGGCATCGTGTGGATCCAGCGAGCGTGCGCTGTCGTGGAGCATTCGGTTCGAAGACGAAAGCCTAAGCGCTCGTGCCACCCTCCTCCGAGGACGTATTCTGGAGGGCGGCTGCGATTCGGGCGTGATTCTATACAGCGCGGACCAAGACCGGCAGGGCGAAGGCATGATCGTCACGCCGCCCAGCCTGCCTCCGGGCACCTATAGTTTTTTCGGTGAGGCCCAAGACGAGGAGTGCCGCGCGTACGCCCGAGGGTGCACGGAGGTGGAGCTTCCTAGCGAAGGGATGACGGTCGTCGTAACCCTTCGAGAGAGCGAAGAACTGACCCTGTGTGGCGCGCGGGAGTGCGAGAACGGACGGTGTTCGTCGTGCGAATCGGACGACGACTGCGCGGAATGCCTGGTATGCGACCCCGCAACCCGCGGCTGCGTCCCCGACGGAGACGGGACGGCGTGTCAAGAAGGCACAGGGATGTGCCGTGGCGGCAGCTGCTGCGCGGGCTGCTGGGACGGGACGCGATGCCAAGGCGGAGGCGTCATCGAAGCGTGCGGCGCGGGCGGAAGCACTTGTCAGGAATGCGTGTGCCCGGCGACGACGTGCACGGACGGCGAATGCGTGATCGCAGAGCCCGTGCAGCAAGCCGATGCCGGCGACCTTCACGCGTGCGCGGTGACGTCGAACGGCAACTTATGGTGTTGGGGCGACAATATGCGCGGTGAGCTGGGCATCGGGGAAAGAGACAATACCTCGGCGCTGCCGATGCGGGTTGGCTCGAGCTCGGATTGGCGGATGGTTACGACCGGCGAAAATTTTTCGTGCGCGATTCGCAACGACGGTAGTTTGTGGTGCTGGGGCGACAACGGTTTTCGGCAACTTGGCAGCGACACGCTGGGACTCAGCGAAGTACCCCTCCGAATCGGCAACGACTCGGACTGGCGAATGGTTCGCGCGGGTCGTTTTTCAGCGACCGTCTGCGGACTGCGCGGAGATTCTTTGTATTGCTGGGGGCGCGATACGCGTGGGCAACTCGGCGTCGGAGGCACGGGAGACGCAATGACTCCGGACCCGGAAAAATCACGCAGCACACCAACGCAGGTGGGGCCCGCGGACGTATGGTCTTTTGTTTCGGTGGGCAATACCCACACCTGCGCCGTTCGCACCAACGGGTCGCTTTGGTGTTGGGGCAACGCAGAGCAAGGGAGGCTCGGAACCGGCGATACCATGGATCAACTTTTCCCCGTTCAAGTGGGCACCGATCTGGATTGGGTGACCGTTGCGCCGGGTCTGGATCATACCTGCGCCACGAAGACCGACAGCACGTTGTGGTGCTGGGGGCGAAACTCGGTGGGCGCTTTGGGCTTGGGCGACAACGAGACGAGAATGATGCCCACCGAGGTCAGTGGCTTCGCCGACGTCGCCGAGGTCGTATCGGGCAACCAAGCCACGTGCGCGATACAGCAGGATGGCAGCGAGACATCGCTCTACTGCTGGGGAACGAACGCCCGCGGCCTGCTCGGTTTGGGAACCGTAGCCAGTGCATTGACGCCGTTTCAGGTAGACGAACGCGTCGACTGGCTGCCCGGAACATTGTCTATTGGGTTTACATTTTCATGCGCGGGGCATGCCGATGGCAGCCTCGATTGTTTTGGGGAGAACGATATGGGACAGCTCGGCCAAGGAAACACCGAGCCTTCTTCGACGCCAACCGGGGTGTGCATCCGCTGAGCGACAGCAATGTGCGAGGTCGAGCTTTGCGGCGCTGGGCTTCTAGGTAGTGTGAAGAGCTAGGTGATGGTCCGACAGATCGAGACGGCGACGGCTACACAAATGCGGAAGAGTTTCTGAACGGCACTCAACCCTGAGGGTCTGTTAGAGCTTGAGCTCCACTACAGCACGCTCAGGTCCCATCTTGGTCCGATGTGGCCGCAGCCATCGCGACCGATATCCACTCGGCCAGGACAGTCATCCTCGTCTCCCGCGTCGTTGGGGGGTCCGTTGCCGCATTGAATGTCGTTGTACACGGGCCGCCCGTCGCGCCCCGGGCCGGGACCGATGGCATCGCAGACTTCGCGCACGGTTCGTCTACCGCGAGGCGTGTCTACGAGGATCGAGCCGATGTTGTGGTCGAACGTCGAATCGCAGTAGCACTTGTCGCCGACGGAGTAGCTATCTCGCCAATTCGGTCGGGGATTTCGTCCGGCAACGGTGCGGACGGTCACGATGTCGGGATGGGTTCCTGGCGGGTTTTGTGGGTCGGGGTCGGGAGCAGGAGCGGGATCGGGATCGGGATCAGGAGCGGGACCTGGATCGGGATCGGGGGCAGGAGCAGGGTTGGGATCGGGGGCGGGAGCAGGGTTGGGATTCGGGTTTGTGGCGACGATCTCCACCGTGATGTTGTGGGCGCCCAGTGTCTCCCCGGCACCTCGGTCTTCGGAATACAATTTCACTCCGATTTCGTATTCGCCCGGCGCGGGGTTCCATGCGCGGTAGTCGCCGCCTCGATCGCCGGCGATTGCGTAGGGCACGAAGTTTTCCGTGCTGAACACAGATCCATTCAAAGAAAAACGAGCGCTTTGGTGATTCGTCGCGGTAGTGTCGGCCCGCACGCTCAACCCCATGACGAATTCGTCCAATGCGATGACGTCGCCGTTTTGTAGCAACCGCACGTCTGAGTCCGTGGACGCGTCGACCAAGGTGAGCGTGATATTGGCAGTGACTGGAAACGTCTCCACCGTCGAGGGTTCATTCGGCGATGTAGCATTTGACGTGCACGCCAAGCATCCGGCCAATGCTCCGGCCAGGAACGGGAGTTTCAGCGCTACTCTGCGAGTACGGACGAAGCAGGTAGCACGAACGAAATACTGGCTCGCAATCATCGGGGGACCTCACTTGATTCGGGTCGTTTCTCTCCAGCGCGTATGTAGGTACCGTGACGACACGAAATCGGCTCAAACCGAATTGGATTCGGGGATGTGACACCAGTATCGAAGGCAAATTGCAACATACATGCACTCTTGCTTTAATGATGGAAGTGGGGCGGGTCGAATGGCGGGCGGGGCTGGCGACACTGTTGCTCCTGGGAGGGGGCTGCAGAACCGGTCTCGAATCGATCAATGTCGCTGGCGCGGAAGATGCGTCGAGCGCGACGGACGCATCTTCCGCCAAAGACGCGTCCGTCGACGGCGACGCGCAACTGCCAAGGGATGCGGCCATCATCCCCGATCGAGACGATCTATCCCCCCTCGTACGCTATTGGATTCGCGAAGCGACAAGTGGGCAGTCGCCTAGCGAACTGGTGGACGATACGGTCGAGCCTTTCAATGTGCCTCTGCTCTACCCTTCAACCCAAAGTCCGGTGTTTGGCGACATCGTGGAAGGGGGGAACACCCATCTACGTTTCGACCCTGAGGCCGTAGATACTGGAGGAGCAAGAGCCACGATTGGCTCCAAACTCTCAAAAATCCAAGGGAGCCCGCAAGCAACCCTCGAGGTCAAGTATCAACGCGGGCCATGCACCGACGAGCAGCCGAGAGTATTCGGCCTAAGCCAGTCTGGATCTGTGGGTAGCGGCGCGTTTTACATGCGGGAACTCGACGCGCACGACGGCCTGATCCTGCGCTCGCTCCGCAGCTCGCGTTGGTCTTTCTTTCATCTGCAGCAACAGTGTCCCATCCGTTCCATCTCGGTCGTGCATTGGGTCGTCGATACCCGCGAGGCGGTGGAAGCAGACCGAGTTCGCGCGTACATCAACGGCACCCGGCAACCCGTTGTGGCGTATCAGGGGGGGCCCTACACAGGTAGATTCCCAGCGGAAAACGACGGCATGGATATTGGCACCGAAACAGAACTTCTTTTGGGCTCGCCGGAAAGCGACACCGACACCCGCACCGCCGATATGCATCTTTGGTACGCGGCGCTCTACGACAAGGCGCTCAATGAGCTGCAAATCGCCAGGCAAGCAAAGCGACTTCAGCAAAATGACGACCAGTGGACCCGCGTCGAAGACGAGAACGCTGGACGCGAAAACTAAGCGCGCATCAGAATCGGCTCCCGGCCCAGGTCGCACGGTCTTCACGCCGTCTCTCCCTCTGATTCCCCAAGAGGTACGAGGTGCACTCCACGAAGCGAGAACGCCAGATTGACCATGTGCCAAATTTCAGCGTATTATTTGGCACATGTACCCGCGGCTCTCTAAGCTTTCAAAATCGCATAGCTTTTTTCTGTTTGGGGCGCGGGGGACAGGCAAATCCGGGCTGCTCAAGCAGCTCTTTCGGCCAAACGAGGCTCTGTGGATCGACCTCTTGGATCCTGAGCTCGCGAATGAACTAAGCGCGTATCCAAATCGACTTGTGGCGCGCCTCGACGCAAAGCATCCACGAGTGCCGTGGATCATCATCGATGAAGTGCAAAAGGTTCCTGCGCTTCTTGAGATCGTGCATCAACAACTCAGTCAGAAAAGATTTCTCTTCGCGCTGACGGGATCGAGCGCCCGAAAGCTCAAGCGAGGCGCCGCCAATCTGCTTGCGGGGAGAGCGTTCATGTTCAGCCTCTTCCCGCTTACCCACAACGAACTGGGCAGCGACTTTGATCTGCACACGAATCTTCGTTTCGGTACGCTGCCCGAAGCGTGCAATCTACGCGAGACGATCGACAAACGTCGCTTTCTGAAAGCCTACGCCAACACATACCTCCGAGAAGAGGTGATTGAAGAGCAGATCGTACGCAACCTGCCTCCTTTTCGTCGCTTTCTGGATATCGCAGGAGCCCACACGACCGAAATCATCAACTACTCCAATATCGCAAGAGACATCGATTCAGATCCCAAAACGGTCTCGCGATACTTCGATATTTTGGAGGACACGCTTCTCGGCTTTCATCTGCCGAGCTACACAAAATCGATTCGAAAGCAGCAGAGGAAGGCGAAAAAGTTCTACTTCTTCGACAATGGGGTCGCACGAACACTGAGTCGACGTGTGGACGACCCGCTCAGACCCAAGACATTCGAATACGGCCAGCTCTTTGAAAACTTCGTGGTCAACGAAGTACACCGCCTGCTGAGCTACGCTGAACAAGAATTTCGTCTTTCGTTTCTTCGTGTATCGGAAACGCAGGAGATCGATCTGATTGTTGAGAAAGGAACACGAAAAACCTTTGTGTGCAAAATCAAATCGACCGACCGAGTCGACGCACGGCACGCCCACGCTCTGCGCACCCTCGGAAAAGATTTCGACAACCCTGAGCTGAGACTCATTTCGACCGACCCGATCCGCAAACGATTCGATGACGTGATTGCGCTGCCGTGGCAGCAGGCTCTCGATGAAATCGCGAGCGCATAGCTCGTCGAGCCTTTGCGCGAATCACGAACAGTCCGGCGCCTGCCGTTCGCCGGACGCGACAAACACTTTGCACTGCGCCGTTTCGGTGACGGATCCCGACTGCGTGTTCGTCGTAGTTGAAGTATTCGTAGGAAGAGACGAGGCTTTTGGCGAGCGTTGTTTTGCCGACCTGACGTGGACCGCTAAGCAAGACCACGCGCTCTTCGAGATCCATTCGAAATCGGCCCTGATTGCGCGCGGTTCATCCGACCAAAGCGGCATAGGCTCCGAAAAAGACAAGACTAAACGGGAATTGTGTCCGAAATAGTCAGTAGCGTTGTGACCGCCCGTTCAGACAGAGCCCGTGCACGCGGCGATGCGGGACTCGCGCTCGTTCGCACGAAAGGGTTAACGAAATTACTCAACAATAGGCTTGCATAGTGAACACGCGCCGGGCGATTCTCCGCCTAGCGGAGGGACGTTCCTCGGAGAGGAAGGCGGCGTGGTGCATGCATACCAAAAGCCTGCTCGTCGAAGAGGCCCGGTGCGCCGTCGTCAGCAAATGGGCCTCGTCGTCGGCTCAGTCTTGGGAACCGGGATCACGGTCGGCATTTTTTCGTCCGGCAACGAGCGTCTGCGAGCACGAGGCCCGATGAATCCGGGTCACGAAGATATTCGGTGCGCCCAATGTCATGCCGACGCCGCGGGCAGCACGCGCCAGCAGATTCAAGCAAACGTTCGCTATCTGCTTGGGCAGCGAGCAACGCCGGTTGATTTTGGTTTGCGAGACGTCGGCAACGCAGAGTGCTTGGGGTGCCACGAGCGACCCAACGATCGGCATCCCGTATTTCGTTTTAACGAACCACGCTTCGCAGAGGCGCGCAGAAGCATTGCGCCCCATCGCTGCATCTCTTGTCACGCCGAGCATAAAGGCCGTCGCGTCAGCGCGGAACCAACGTATTGCCAACATTGCCATGAAGACCTGAAACTATCGTCGGACCCGCTCGACACACCGCACCGGGAGCTTGTGAGCCAACAGGAGTGGCAGACGTGCCTGGGATGTCACGATTTTCACGGGAATCATTTGATGCAGGTGCCGCGCGTATTGGATGAGGCGATTTCGGTTCCGCGAATCGAAGCGTATTTCAAGGATTCCCATTCTCCGTACTCTCCTCTGAGAAAACATCGTGCGAAGCGCGAGGCGCAACCATGAGCCGCCATGAGCAGCCGCGCGGTGATGACAACGTTCGACATCGCCGTCAGCGGCGGGAGGGCGCGGTCTCGGGAACAAGGAAAATCGAGGCTATCCCGCTGGTGCACAAGAAAGAAGAGCGTGCATCGTCGACACCCTTTGCCGCGGCCCGACGTCGTCGCCAACCCATTCGCTGGACGCCGCTCGTTTTCATGGTTTTGTCGTTTGCGTCGTTGATCGTGTACCTATTCGTGAGTGCGCCGCCGCCGCTGCCGGAACGTGCCGTCGAAGACAGCGGTGCGATGCTGAGCGTGGCCCAATTGATTCAGGTATGCGCCGACGAAAACGCGGCCGTGCGTGCGATGTACACGAAAGAGATCGTGGGGTTTGGCAAACAAGTGGGCCTTTCGTTTTCGGAGCAGTGGAAGCAAGCCGACGAGAACTCTGGCCCGCTTCCTGCGCTTTTCTTGCGAGAAACCGCGGCGCACCTGGAACGGTCTTCGGTCCCGCTCGGACTCTTTCTTGGTTCGAGCAATCCAATCAACAAAGCAAACCTTTTTCGCGGGATTCAACGCGAAGCTTTTCGCCGCATCAAAGAGACTCGAGAACCAGAGTTCTTTTATGACGAAAGCACCGAGCGCCATACAGCCATGTTTCCCGATGTCGCGGTGGCCAAGCCCTGCGTGAGCTGCCACAACGAGCACGAAGACAGCACCAAACGAGACTGGAAACTCGGTGATGTGATGGGCGCAACTACGTGGTCGTATCCAAAAGAGTCCGTGCCGCTGCGTGAAGCGATGCGTGTGGTCGCTGCGTTGCGGCAAAGCTATCTCGAGGCGTATGCGCAGTATGTTCGCAAAGCCCAGGAGTTTGAGAACGCTCCTGCGGTCGGCGAACGTTGGCCACGGGATGGCTACTACTTGCCCCGCGTAGACCGGTTTGCGGCGAGAGCCGCAAAGCGCAGCTCGGCACAAACCCTGAACAGTTTGATCTCTGCTGCTTTGGAGTGACGGTGAAGTTCGACTGGCTGTTTCTTGTCGGAATCGCACTACTCGTTGGATTGACTTTGCTCCTGACCTGGGGCCCGGAATGGGCCTGGCTCGCTGAGCAGCAGACCAACCCAACGTTCAAGTTCTTGAGCGGTGGCGCGCTAGCCGCGTATCTGCTGCATCAATGGTGGCTTGCGGTGGCTCGCGGACTTCGATGGAACCGAATGGCCAAACGCGCCTACGAGCCTCACCGATACTTCGGGGTCCTGGCGCCGATTGTTTTCTATGTGCATTCGATCCGGTGGGGGTACGGCTTTTTGATCTTGCTAAGCACCACATACGTTTCCAACGTGGCCATTGGAATGATCGGTCCGGAGCGATTTCATCGAAGCGCCCCTTGGTACCGCGCCGGTTGGACCGTGCTGCATGTCGCGTTCGCAGCGGTGGTGACGGCGCTCGCCGCGTCTCATGCTTGGTTCGCGTTCTACTATGAGTAGCGCGTCGATGTACCCAAACTGGGATTACCCTCTAAGGATGATCATTTCAAGAAAGTAAACGGACGGTAACTTCCCGGTAGATCGCAGCGTCAAGCATGGTAACGTTCGATGAATCCGTTTCGTGGTCAGCGGGCTGCTGACGACGATGAAGTGACGGTTGCCCTAGGTTGTTCCGGAGTTGGGGTCCGTGGACTGCCGAGCGCGATCGTTTGAGGTGCTGTTCTGGACTCACAATCGCACGCAGTTCCAGCCGATATCAAGCCGGAAACGATGTTTGGTCGGTACTGGATCCATCGACGGATTGGCCGCGGAGGGATGGCTGAAGCCTGGCTCGCGACCGCGATGGGTCCGCAGGGTTTTCAGAAAAAAGTCGTTTTGAAAGTCATCGCGCCACGTCGCGCGCAAGATAACCAGTTTGTTCGAATGTTTGTACGGGAAGCGTCGCTCGCGGCGCAGTTGAACCACCCAAACGTTGTGCAAGTATTCGATTTTGGCAAACGTGACGGCACCTACTTCATCGCGATGGAATACGTGCCAGGATTCAACCTGCGCCAGATTGCGAGTCGCGCAGCGGAGCAGCGGGTGGCTTTGCCGCTCGGTTTTGTTGCAGGCGCAGTGGTGGCTTGTTGTCGCGGGCTATCTCATGCACACGGAACACGAGGCAAAGACGACGCCCACCGCATCATTCACCGAGATGTGACATCTGAGAACATCATCGTCTCGGATGACGGGATCACGAAACTGATTGACTTCGGAATCGCCGCAACGGCTGGGGAGATGGGCGCCGAGGCCGGGGTGGTGAAGGGGAAGCCGGCATACCTCGCCCCCGAACTGGTGCGCGGGCGCCCGATCGATCCCCGGTGCGATATTTATTCGCTGGGCGTGGTGCTTTACGAGTTGCTCACGGGACAGCGGCCTTTTGGCGCACAAACCGGGCCCGCAGTACTCCGTCGCGTAGTGAACGAGGGCTTGCCGTCGATCGACGACCGAGCGCCGCATCTTCCCTTGTCACTCCGAGAGGTGGTTCGCCGAGCCACCTCGATTGAGCCGACTCGTCGTCCCGAGAGCGCATCCGCGTTTTTGAACGATTTGAAACAAGCATGTGTTGCGGCGGAAAGCCCTCCCCACGGTCCTGAGCAAATGGCCGATTTCGTGTCTGCTCTCTTCGAGGAACCGTGTCGGTTGCCCTCGTCGAGGATGAGCACGGATACGACCTCCGCGCCGGCGAGTTCGGACGACGATGAAGTCGATGAAGTCGATATCGACATCGAGTTCGATCTGGAAGCCCTGCATGACGAACTAGGTCTTCGCATTCGACCCGAGGTTCGATCAGGTCCTGCGTCGTGGAAGCCTCATATGAGCGACATCTTTGCCGTCGGTCGTCCCGCCCGGCGTTCAAGCGAGCGAACCAGTTCGAGGGGATACGATTCTGGAGCGAGCAAGCCGAGCGAAGTCAAGCCAGGAGCGAGACCGCCTTCTGACCCATCCAATCTGTTTGATCGGCAGAGCGCAGCGAGAAAACGGCCAAGCGGTTGGCCGGCGTGGGTGACATCAAGCGACCACGCGTTCGGAGCTTTGCGCATGCGCAAAACGGCGCCAGCGGGAAAACCACCTTTTGTGACTGTACGAACTATGTCCGACGATTCCGAGTCTGAGAACAATACATAGATAGCGGAGGTATTTATGGCACAGCAGCAAAACGTCGTACCGATGGCGACTCGTTCGGAACGCGTCAACGAGGTACTCCGCGCATTGCGAGTGACGACGCCGGACATCATCGGTTCGGTCCTCGTCAATATGGACGGCTTCATCGTGGCGTCCCTTCTTCCGAGCGAAGTCGACGAAGAGCTGATCGGCGGAATGGCGGCCGCCATTCTGGGCGTCGGCGAACGAATTTCGAGTGACTTGATGGCATCTGAAATGGAGCAGGTGTACGTGCGCTCCCCCAAGGGATACATCGTGGTCAACGCGGTCACGTCCGAAACTGCGCTCGTTTTGTTGGTCACGCGAGAAGCGAAGTTGGGGCTCATTTTTCTCGAATTGCGACGCGCGGTCGGAGAGCTGGCGCACGTACTCTGATGCTTGCGTTGTCGCGCAGTCACCATTCGACGTGGGCTGTTGTCGTCCTCCTGATCGGACTCGCAGACCTTGCATACCTCGACTTCGTCGTCGGGCCAGAGGTATTCAGGCCGCGTGCAGCAGCCGCGGAATTGACTGCACGTGTTCGTCCAACTTCGATCACTATCTCGAGTCTAAACGCCGCCCCGAGCTCAAACACTGTTCCGAGTTCGAACACCGTCTCGAGTTCGAACAGCACGGCTTCGAATTCGGATCGCACAGTTTCGAATTCAGACAACGTTGCGAACGTTGATCCTGAGCCACCCCCATCGCCGAGTCACCCTCCGCCCACCGCAGCCACAGCGCTGTTCGCGCAAGACAGCGCAAAGCTAAACATCGCATCCGTTCGCGAAGTCGAGCGCATCGGACACGCAATCACATCAGAAAAAACCTTTCCTGAGAAACTGCATGAGGTTCTTGTCGTGGGCCACGCAGACAATCGAGGTACCCCAAGATACAACGCGGCACTAGGCCGCAAGAGGGCAGACAGCACGGCGCGCCAGTTGCGGCGCCTCGGCATTCCTCGAAGCAAGCTTCGAATCGAAAGCCGCGGGGAAACCGAGCCAATCGATTCGCGTTCTGTGCCACAGGCTTGGGCGCGAAATCGCCGCGTAGAGATTACCGTGCACTGGGAGGAGCAACCATGACCTCACTTTTTGGAAACCCGCTTCACGGTCTATGGATTATGTCGACGCTCGGCGCGGGATTGTTTTTCTGCGCGGGCTACTTGCTGTCTCGCGGTCGACGTACCACCGTGGCGCGCCTAGATCCGGTGCCTTCGATGCCGACGATCCCTCCCGAACCGGCGCGCGACCACCGCGCCGAGGCATCCTTGCGGCACTCGCTCATCCAAACGGAGGATCGGTGCCGGCGTCTCACCGAAGAACTCAACGTGATGCGCGGCTCGCTGAACCAGGCGCACGCTTCGCTGAATCGGGCCCAAGGTTCAACAGCGGAGCTTGCAGAACTGAAAAAGAAAAACGGGGAGCTCCAAGCCCAAATCAAGTACGCTCGATCGATCGAAAAAGAGCTTCGCGCACAGCTTCGCGTAGCCCATCGATCTTCGTCCGCATCGACCAGACCGCGTCCACGGTCTAGTGCGCCACCGGTCAAGACGCCGCTTCCGCCGCCGGTAACCCAATCTGCGCGCGGTGTTGAGTACGCGCTCAAACGAGTCCTCGAGAACCTGCGCCGCGATGTTCGGCTGCGCGAGGTTGTGGTTGCGGACCGGATCGGTTTTCCCGTGGCGAGCCTTGGCTCGGAAGCCGATGCGATGGCTGCTTGTTGCGCCTTTCTTCGAGATATGGCGCGTCGCGCATGCGAAATCGTACCGGTGGGTATGCCGTCTCGAGTAACCGTTGAAGACGTGAATGGCTCCACGCTGACACTTTGCACATTCGAACCAGCAGAACCCTCTCTTCTTGTTCTCGGGGGCGACGAAAGACTTTCTCGAGCCCACCTTGAACAAGCTTTGCAGAATTCCATCGACTTACTCGAGCGAGACATCGAGCAAAATCGACCGACGGCGACCCACTGAGCAAGGAGACAAGATGACTGAACGACAACAGATGCCTCGCACCGTCGGCGCCAAAGAGGTTGCTACGGTATCCCCCCGAATCGATCGCGTCGATGCAGCCAACGCGATGAGCATTGTGCGGCCGACCTTAGGAGACAATGCCGGCGTCGCGCTCTATCGTTTGCTTCGGCTTGTCGCGCTGGAAGACATCATTGGGCGAGGCGCCGCAGGCACGGCATACATCGCCGGAAAGAAGCTCGGGAAGGGGCTTGGTCTTCCGGATCTAGACGCCTTTCTCGAGCTCTGTGACACCCTCAAAATCGGCATCATCAAAGTGCCCGTATTGACCAGCTCAAAAGCGCATGTCGCAGTGCATGAATGCATCACGTGCAGCGGCATGAAACCGATGGGTCGCACTCTATGTCACTTTGAAGGCGGCTTGATCGCGGGAGTCGTCGAGTCGGTGATGAAGAAAAAGACGCGCGCTCAGGAGAAGACCTGCATCGGGGGACTTGGCCACGATGCGTGCGGTTTTGACATCCTCATCGGCTAAGTTGGTCCCAGACGCGCGAATCGCCCCCCCTGCCGAGCTCTGCCATTGCCGAATGGCGCCGCAGGTCCCATAAACGAGGACGCCGGGGACCAAATCGGAGCGTCAACACGATGAGCAAGCGAACGTCGATCGTCGAAAACATTATTCGTAAAGATCCGTACGAGCGTTCGGATGAAATGCAGCCAATTTTGAGCGCGGAGGCGATTGCGCAGGTTCAGCGCTTCGGCACGGTCGAGCAGGTGGAGCAAGGGGCTGTGCTGTTCGATATTGGTGACCAGCTAACGCGCTTCATTGTGGTCCTCTCCGGGGCTCTGGCCATCGAAGTCGATGGATGCACGGAAACCACGACCATCGTGGAACATCGGCGCGGTGCGTTCACCGGTGAGATCGATATGTTCTCCAATCGCCGAGCCGTGGTGCGAGGTCGCTGCGTGGAACCGGGGGAGATGATTTTCGTTGAGCGCGACGCCTTTCGTCGATTGCTCGCGACGCATGCCGATCTCTCGGAACTCATCACCCGAGCTTTCATTCTGCGCCGGAGCGGGCTCATTTTTCATGAGCGCGGCGACCTTGTGATCGTGGGTACGGAAACGGATGGCTCCTTTGTTGCGCTGCGCGCATTTCTCGCGCGCAATGGCCATCCTCACGGCGTGATCGATCCCCAAACCGACGAGAAGCGCACCGCAGAAGTCTTCTCGCACTATGAGATAACCAGCCGCGACCTTCCCGTGGTCATCTACCGGAACAAGACTGTGCTCAAGCAGCCTACGGTGCGGCAGCTGGCCGACTTGGTCGGCTTGTCACAGCCGTCTGGCAACAAGACTCACTACGACGTCGCGGTAGTGGGCGTCGGCCCGGCCGGTCTCGCCGCAGCAGTGAACGCCGGAGCCGAGGGCTTGTCGGTTATCGCGATCGAAGGCGGCGCACCTGGGGGCCAAGCAGGCACCAGCTCCAAAATCGAAAACTATCCCGGGTTTCCGACGGGCATTTCTGGGCAAGCACTCGGCGCGCGCATGTTGCTGCAAGCCCAAAAATTCGGCGCAGAGATCGTGACGCCCCGCCAAGTCAAAGCCATCGAATGCGACGCCCGCCCCTACGTGCTGGAGCTGGAGGATGGCGAGACGCTCAGTGCGTCCTCGATCGTCGTCGCGAGCGGAGCGAAGTGGCGCCGCCTCCATCTCGATAAAGAAGAGCTGTTTGAAAACGCGGGGGTACACTACGGCGCGACGGCAGTGGAGGCGATGCTTTGCGAGGGCGAGGAGGTCGCGGTGGTGGGCGGGGGCAACTCTGCCGGCCAAGCCGCGATTTATCTATCCGGTCGCGCAAGCCATGTTCATATTCTGATTCGAGGTGAAAGTCTGGCCTCGAGCATGTCCGACTACCTGATTCAGCGCATCGAAGCGTCGCCCAACATCACCCTCCATCGCTTCACCGAAGTGGTGAAACTGAGCGGGGAAGAACGTCTCGAAGGCATGACCTGGAAGCATCGACGCACGAGCGAAACCGAGGAGCGACCGGTTCGCCACCTCTTCGTGATGATCGGCGCGGTGCCCAACACCGAATGGCTCGGTGATTGCCTTCTGCTTGATGAAAAAGGATTCATCAAAACCGGAAGCGATTTGCCCACAGACTACCTCGTCACCGCGGACTGGACCGCCCAGCGCATGCCCTACATCGGAGAAACCTCGAGACCCGGCATCTTCGCAGTCGGCGATGTGCGCTCAGGAAGCGTCAAACGCGTCGCGTCCGCCGTCGGCGAAGGCGCCATCTCCGCACAGTTTCTTTTCCGTGTCACGCGCGAAGTCTAACGCTCACGAACGCGTCTGAGCCCACGAAACCAAAGGGAAGAAACCGATGATAGTGTAGTCTAGGCGCTGATGAGTTTGCCTGAGGGTCTGGCACCCAGACCCTCTCGTCGGGGTACGACCCCGCCGATTCACCCAAACTCCCCCGCCAGGAGGCACGTAACCTGGTTTCCGGGTAGT
>JANQQS010000209.1 GCA_028284955.1 Myxococcota bacterium
CAACCCAACGTAACCAGGTCACGTGTCTCCTGGCGGGGGAGCTTGGGTGAATCGTCGGGGTCGTACCCCGACGAGAGGGTCTGGGTGCCAGACCCTAAATTAAACAGCGGACTGGAGTGGCGCAGTGTCTCATAATGGGAGTATGAGCGTCAACGAGGCGGGCGTGGATTCGCAAGCGCGGCCGGTACAGGCGGTTTCGGCGGAGTCGGGGTCTGCGAGGAAGGTTCCGGTTTGGCTCAAGGCGGGCATATTGTTCGCGTTGCTGGCCGGCGGGATGGCGTTCTTGCTCTTCGGGAGCGATGCGAGCGACGCGTTTGTGTACTCAAAGCTGGTACACGAGGTGGTCGGTGCTCCTGAGGAGTTTGACGGACGCACGCTGCGCGTGGAGGGCGATCTTCGAAACGGCTCGATCCAGTTTCGCGAAGACCCGTGCGAGTGGCGATTCGTCCTCGAGAAACACGGCAAGGCGATGCCGGTCCGCTTTCCTCAGTGCGTGGTGCCCGACACGTTTCGCGACGGGTTCGGTATTTCAGTTACCGTGCAAGGAACCATTGATCACCAAGGCGAATTTCTCGCTACGCAAGTGGTTCCTCGATGCCCGTCGAAATACGAGATGAACGAGCGTCTCAAAGCCGGCGAAAAAGCACCGCACTCCATTTAGGAAGGACGAAAGCGCATCGCGACCGGGGCGCGGCTTTGCGTGGAGCGGGTGTTTTACGACCATGCGCACTTTACGCGCGCCTTCAAACGCTGTGTTGGCATGACGCCCGGGCCGTTCGCCACGCCCAGTTGTCGAACGATCCGAAGCAGAAAACGACGCTGGATGTTCGTTGGTTTGACGAAATAAGTACGATTTCGTATTCTCAGAGTATGAAATCTACGGTTTCGGAACGTGGACAAGTCGTAATTCCAAAGGCGTTGCGAGAACGCCTCGGTATTCGGGCGGGAGAGGTTCTGGATTTTGAAGCGCGCGGAGGCAGACTGATCGTCACCAAGGTTGTTCAGACGGACCCTCTCGACGAGGTGTACGGAATTCTCAAAATGAACCGGACGACCGACGAGCTGATCGACATGATGCGCGGCGAAGCGGATTTCGAGTGATTACGGCCGTCGATACGAACGTGCTTCTCGACATTCTCAACGCAGACCCCGAACACGGTCCAGCTTCAAGAGCTGCGTTACGACAGTGCCAGCAAGAAGGTCGGCTCATCGCATGCGATATCGTATGGGCCGAACTCGGCGCGTGGTTTTCGAGACAGGAGCAGTTTGAAGGAACCCTGACCAAGCTTCGAGTCCATTTCTCCACAGTGAACCAAGACGCAGCTTGGCTCGCAGGTCGCCGTTGGTTCAACTACCGGCGGCGAGGAGGCCGACGCCAGCGCGTGATTGCCGACTATCTCATCGGTGCCCATGCGCAGCTCCAAGCCGATCGATTGCTCAGTCGGGATCGTGGCTTCTATCGAAACGATTTTTCCGAGCTGAGTATCCTCAACCCTTCGTCCGCGTAGCGAAACCAACAGAGCGTTGTAGTAGAACCTGTCCGGCCAAGTCCCCTCACGCTCGAACATGCTTCGGCATTTCCTCGGTTCGCGGACGCGACGACTGGCCTACCGGCGCTGCGCGATCCTCGGTCCGCGTTTGACATCAGTCTCCTAGAGCGCGGCGACGGTGGCCAAGTGCTTGGGCGCGGACTCGACGAGTTCCATGAGAATATGTTCGTCGAGCAGCGTCCCGGCAAACCCGGCCACGATCTGTTCCGCGTCAATCGATTCCGGGTCTTCTGCGTGATGAGCAATCATGTCGGCGATATGAACGAGGCGAGCATGTTGATACGTCGATGGTTCGTGGTGCCATCGACAGGCTTCTCCGACTTCGGCGGGAAGATGCCAATCCGCTGCCAGTTTTGCGCCCGCCGCGGTGTGAAGGTCGTCGATCGCCGCGAATAGGTCACGCTCGGTTTCTTCGTTCAAGGGTTCGTTCTTGAGCGTCCCGTGCGCGGCCACGTTGAGACATACGCATCGACCGGCATCGTGCATGAGCCCAGCCAGGAATACCGCCCGCGCGTTGTAGCCGCAGAGCGACGCCATGTGCGCGGCCAGACGAGCGACCACGACACTATGGCGAAAAATCTGCTCCACGTGCTCTCGGAACTTCGGTACCTGAAAAACCGACGAGCAGATGGCGATGAACAGTGCCTCGCTTGCTGCTTGGGGCCCCAGTCGGACCAGCGCGCTGCGTACCGACGACACTTTCATTTGCCGGAAGTGAATCGGCGAGTTGGCGAAGGAGATGAGTCGCGCGGAGAGCGCGGGGTCGGTTTCCGCGGTGGCAATGATTCGCTCGTAGTCGAGTTCTCGCTCCTGGAGGATCGCCATGACTTCGCCCACCGCTTGAGAGAGCACAGGAAGCTCCGCCAGCCCCGACCGCAGTTCCGTCGCGAGGATGGCGTGAACGCGTGTCTCTGTGGGCGCGCGGGGAGGCGGGGCGGTGGTTCCGCAGGCCTCGGCGTGACTAGGTTCGCTCCCGTTCATGCGCGTTTCCTTTCCCCTAGACACTTCGAACGGCGCAAAAAGGCAGAACTTGAACCTGGGACACGCTCTCGGGCCGCGCGCTGTGACAAAGCGTGCCGCCCTCGCCGGCTAGACGATCAGCCACCAGGCGGTACCCGGGTGGCGCGTCAAGTTTCCGGCGGGGCAGGTGCAGGGCCGGCCAACGCCGACCCCAACCTGTGGCGTCCCCACCCGGGTTCGAACCGGGGTTGCCGGCGTGAAAGGCCGGAGTCCTGGGCCACTAGACGATGGGGACGTGAGATGTTCAGGTGTGGGTCGTGCAGGGCTCGAACCTGCGACCGTCGGGTTAAAAGCCCGCTGCTCTGCCAACTGAGCTAACGACCCGTCGCGGCAGCGGCTTTAACAGGCAGGATTCCGCGGGTCAAGGCGCTGGGTGCAGGATTGCGTCGTTTCGGCCACAGGTGGGACCATGTGTACACAGGTGAGGACGGAACATATGGCCCCGGTTGACAACTTTGTACGGTTCGATCAACCGTGCGGATCACGGTCGCTACGTTGTTTCGCGGCCGTCACCGACTGCCTTATAGGGGTCGGTGTGCAGGATTGGGGCGTTGCGTCGAAGTACGTCGAATATGGCACGGACATTGCTTCTCGAATCAAGTGTCGCAAGAACGGGAATACGACTTCCCGGCCGGATGTTGTCCGGTCAATCGTCGGTTGGAACTGATCATGAACACCCCCATCACATACGCATCCATGGTTGTCGCAGAGCGCGGCAGCGATTGGGCGGGCTGGGTCGAGCGCTTTCGCGAAGAGTGCCCGAGCGTGGTGTTGGTCGTTCAGCAGCCCGGCGAGTCGCTCGCTGAGCTTTCGGTTCGCGTGCGCGATCGTGCCGAGGAGATTGAGGCTGGCGACCCTCAGGTTTCTACGGCGGTGATTGTCGGCGGCGGACGCACCGACGCAGACGCGCTAGCGGCTCGGTCACTGTCCATCCGAGCGATTGCCAGCCTGATGGCGCGTTCGGGAGGCGGTCGCCTCCTGCTCGATGCCAAGGCGGAAGACCGCTACAGCATGATGGCGCTTGCTTCCACGGTATCGGACATGGTTGGCGGAACCGGAGTTCGAATCTCTCCAGTGAACGCGCTCAAACGCGTCGCCTAGGGCGTTCCCGCGAAGAGTGTGTCGGCGCGCTCAAACGCGTCCTGCCCTACGATGATGCCCATGCGGCGGCCTGGGATATCGTCCACGGGCGGGTGAATGCCTCCCCAAATTCTTGATAGGCTCGTCTGGTCGGAGGCGTCGCGATAGGTTGCCCACTGGAGCACCACGTTTACGCTCGGGCCTCGTTCAAACACCAAGAAGTTGTTTTGTGGCGCCACAAACTCGCCCATCCCGCCTGGGAAATACGCGTCGCCAGTGAACTCAGTGAGCACTTCTGCAGCGGCTCGAGAAAACGTCGAGTGTCCTGAAACGTATCCCGCGAACGGAGGCGTCACAAAGCTTGGCCGCTGGTAGGGCCACCACTGTTCCGCCAAAATCCAGCCCACGCCCGCGTAGTCCGCGTCTGGGTCGCCCACGAAATCTGGGCCGCGCCACGTGCGCACCTTGATTTTGCCCACGTGTTCGTTGTCGGGCCCGGCCAGCTCGTCTGTGTCGGTCACCAGCTCGACGTAGTTGTCGACCAAAGGCAGACCTTCTGCGTGGTAGCTTGGCAGCGTGTCATCACTGCTTTGGCCGAGGGACGCCATAAAACGAATCGCGGAGATGGGTCGAACATAGTCGTAGTACCCTTTCGCGCCCCAGGCTGCGATCGCGGCGTCGTGCACCGCGCCGCCCAGCGCGAGATACACCTTCACATCCCACTCCAAGTCGTCGAGCTCGGGGCCTGTGCCTCGATAGCGCTTCTGAACGCTTGGATGATCGCTCACGGCTTCGTTTACGATCGCGAACCAATGGCCCGGCGGCGTTTCCGAATCGGGTCCGTCCGCCCAGAACTCGGCGAGCACTCGGGTGTAGTCGCCGCGGGGCACTTCGTTGATCTCATAGGGCTCCCCTGTCGCCGGGTTTTCCGCGTGTCCGCGATCTCGCGCGCCGCCGTCTAGCGCGTCATAGAAATCTCTTAGGTCTGCAACTCCGGCAGGCAGCTCTTCGCTATTGCCGACGCTTCGCGGAGAGATATCCCACATCGTGCCGTCGTCAGGATCCAAATGAGCGGCCCAGTAGAGGGGCACGGAGTGGTTCCACTGATACTCCTCCGGCATGGCTTCGCCGTCGCCCGCTGCGCGGAGTAGGGCGGGCGGGCCCGGGTCGTGGCATACCGGCCAGGTCGCTCCGTCTCGCTCGAAGTTGGTAAACGCATCGGGCGGAAGCGCAAAAGCTATCACCTGTCCCCATTCGGCGCCGATGAACGCGGGTTGATTGGCGACGCGGTTGCCCGATTGGTCGATCGACACCTGCAGTTCAAGCGGCTGCCATCGGTTGGGGTCGTCCATTCCCGGAGTTCCTGGCTGTTCAGGCTGCAACGGAACGTTCGCGGGTTGGTAGATTTCATTTGCGTAGTCATTGGATTCGTTGGCGCCGTCTTGAAGACCGAGCTCGATGATACAGTCGGCAAGATAGAGCCCCAGCGCGGCAGCTCGTTCTTCGGAAGGGCCTTCTGAGAAGTCTCGCGACGAAAAATCGCCGTCGTATCCCATCTCTGCGAGCAGCTGCGAAGCCCGTTCGCGTACGTAGCCGCGGGCTCGCGACGTTTCGAATCGATGGGTGATCAGGCGCTGCATGGCGTAGCTGATGGCGATGGAGCGATCCGAGTTCGCATCCCGGGTTTCTGAGCGCAGAGCATTGCGCTGCGTGTCGGAAAACGCGCAGCTGAAATCGCCCACCGATCGACCGAGCAACCAGGTGTCTGCTTGGTCGTCGTAGACGGCCCATAGGTCGTACATCATGGCTGAGCTGTGAAAGAGGTTGCGTGCGTGCACGGGAGGGCGCGCCAGGTCGCGCCGAATCGCGCTGAGTAGCGTTTCGTTCCAGTTGCGCGCGGCGGAGTGCGAGGAGTCGAAAAACTCTCCGTTTTCTGGCGGGCGCATGATTCCGTCTTCGCCGCATGCGATCAGCAACGCGCCGCCGAGCACATACGAAGCAAATCGGTAAGACATCACGTTCATCACTTCAAAACCGTATCACCATCACGGCAGCCCGGCGAAACCGAGCTCGAGACGCGGCATGGCAATTGAGCATTTTGACGTTCAAATGCACGCTCATGTTGGTTATGGTGCGCTCATGCGAAAAACGCTCCGTTCATGCTCGGCTCTTATTCATAGACACCCTGTTCATGGAAGCCCTGTTCATAGAAACCCGCATAGAAATCGGTTTGTACGCGTGCTTGCTATCTCGGGGCTCGTCGCGGCCGAATGCGTCATTGTCGCCTGTGGCGGAGCGCCGAAGTCAACGGGCGCCGCAGATCCGTCGGGCGTTTCGGAAACGTCGACGCCGAAATCGACACCCGATGAAACCATGACCGGGCCACCCGTGCCCTGGGCGGACATGGATGAATCGGCTCGTGCGGCGTACATGGCCGAAGTGGTCGTTCCGCGAACACGTCCCCTTTTCGTCGGCTTTGATGCCGAGCGCTATGGGAACTTCGGGTGCGCGACGTGCCACGGAAGCCGGATGAAAGAGCGTCATTTCGAAATGCCGAATCCGGATATTCTCGCGCTTCATCCCACGGGCACGCCCGAGCAAAAGCAAATGGTCGAAGACCATCCAAAAATGGTTCGCCTGATGTTCAACCACGTGCTGCCGACGGTTCGCGATTCTCTCGGTCTTCCGACGTACAATGCCGACACCCAAGAGGGGTTTAGCTGCTTTTCATGTCACCCTGCCGCCGCCGCGGAGTAGCCCTCCTGCGATCTGGGCCCGCTGCCCGCCGCCCGCTGCCTCGGAGATGTTCGTCGAGGAACGAGCGCACTTTGCGAAGAATATAATCACGGCTCCATTCATTGCCGCCATGGCCTGCCGAAGGAAAGATATGGAGCATCGCGTCGTTGCCCGCAGTCTTGAGCGCCTGGTGGAGCTCGTTCGATTGCGCCGCAGGCACGGTGCAGTCTTGACCGCCGGCCATCAGCAGAAAGGGAGGCAGGTCTTCTCGAACGTAGCGCACCGGGCTCGCGGCGCGCGCTGCGTCTTTGCATATATCGATGGGGCATCCCACCAGGCGAGACTCCATCGATTCGGCAACCTCGACGTCTCTCGGTTCAGCGCAGTGCGTTGGCCATTGGTCGGCGATGGTCAAAAAGTTGGACGGAGCCCACCATGCGACAACCACGTTGACTCGCGCGGAATATTTGTGGAGTTCGGTGATATCGGGATCTCCAAAATCACCGGTCATGCCCGTGAGCGATGCCAAATGCCCGCCCGCCGATGCTCCCCAGACCGCCATTCGTTGAGAGTCCAAGTGATATTTCCACGCGTTCTTTTTCAAGAATCGAATCGCATTTTTTACGTCCTCGAGCTGCGCAGGAAACGGTGCTTCCCAGCTCAGGCGATAATCCACGCTGACCACGGCATAGCCTCGACACACCTCCGCCAGCGCCCATTCGTCGACGGAGTAGCGCGATCCTCCAGCCCAACCTCCGCCGTGAATCCACACAATTACGGGTAAACGTTTGGCGGGGCGATGTTTGCGGACAAACACGCTGAGCACTTGCCGCTCGCTCTGGGGCGCATACGCGAGCCGTTCGGAGACGTCTACCTCGCAGGGGATGTTGAAGTTGAAGGTTTTTTCCTCGGTTCGAGGTTTGGGGGCGTCTTCTTGTGAATCGGTGGAGGTACGGCTGTTTCCTCCGCAGGCGATGGAACAACACAGAAATGCGAGCCAACTTCGATGCATGCTCCGCACGTAGCACGGCCTGCGCATCAAGGCTGCGCGATGCGCATCCGTCGTGTGGTAAAGTTTTAGGCTAGCGGAAGGCGAAGAAAGAACGACGACCCCTTGCCGGGAAGGGAATCCGCCCAGACTTCGCCGCCATGTCGGCGCGCGATTCGTTTGACGAACGCCAAACCCACTCCGCGCCCGGAATACTGTTCTTCAGCATGGTGACGCTGAAATAGCCGGAACAGATCTTTTCCGTACTGAGGTTCGAAACCGATTCCGTTGTCTCGTACATGCAGCGTTGCAGTCGGTCCATCCGACTTGGCGCCGAGCCACACTTCTGGCAGCCCATCATTGTACGTCATCGCATTGCGCAGCAGGTGCACGAAGCAGATGCGTAGCTGATTGGGATCGGCGAGGACTACGGGAAGCTTGTCTAGATGAATTCTCGCCGACTTCGCTTCGATAAGTTCGGCGAGATCTTGCACCGCGCGTCGCGCCGTTTCGTGCGCATCGACTCTTATTAGCGGCGAACCTCGAGTTTCGATTCGCGAATATTCCACCATCGCATCCAGCATGCGCTGCATATTGTTCGCGCCCTGGATGATATACGACACGCACTGCTGACTCTTCGCATCCAAAGCGCTTGCCGAACGTGACGACAGGATTTGCGTGAACCCTGCGATGGCGCGCAAGGGTGCGTGGAGGTCATGCGCGATGACGTAGGAGAGCTCCTTGATATCTTCGGTCGCCGCGTTTTGCCAATCTTGGCGTTCGGCGGGGACCGTTCGCGTCTCCGTCTGATGAGTGCGCGCGGGGGAGTCGCTTGGTTCGCTACGAATGAGCTGGAGAAAAAAATTGGCCGTAGCTTCTCCAGCGCGAGGTGCTCCGAACGCGGGGCCGCGGAACCAGGCGCAGCCTTCTTGGTGCAGAACTTCACGCATCGTGTAGGACTCGATACCGTCCGCATACGTTTCTATCTGCAGGTCGCGCGCAATGGTCAAAATCGCCCGAACCATTGCAGCGTTCGAGGCGTTCGAAACAAACTGTCGCGTGATTGAGGCGTCTAACGCTACGGCGTCGAGAGGGAGCTCGCTGAGCAGCGCAAGCGGCGCTTGGGTTTGGCCAAACTCTGTGAGGGCGATTCGGACGCCCAAATTCTTAAGCCGTTGCACAATGCGCAGTGTCTGCGGCGGATCGATGAGCGCGATTTCTTCCGGCAGTTCAACTTCTAACTGCGGAGGCGATATATGCGAGAGTTCCAGCGCGCGCTGAACGGCCTGATCGAGCTCGGGGTCTTCGATTTGCTCGCGAAATAGGGTCACGCCGACCCGCTCAATCTGAACCCCTTGGTCGAGCCAAGCGCGAAGTTGCAAGCATGCGACGCGCATCATCCACTGGCCGATTCGAATGGCGTGGCCGCTTTGCTCGACCAGCTCGTGAAACTCATCCTGACATAGCGTTCGGCCTGCTCGGCGCCAAGAAAGAAGCGCCCGGGCGGCTACCGCGGCGTTCTTTGAATGTATCTGCGGTTCGTACGTAACGTCGAACTCTTTTCGTTCAAGCGCCTGGTGAATCCCTTTGGCAGGAGCTCCGAGAGCGGCACTGTGTCTCTCTCCAAGGTCCTCCGAGTGATCTCCTTCCTGGTGTTCTCCTTCCAGTTCCACGAAGGAGGCGCGCTGCATATGAGCTCCCCAGCAACGGTTCTTGCCGTTCCGTTTGGCTCGGTACATTTGCTCGTCGGCGATTTTGAGAAGTCCCTGGCCGGTGTCGGCGGCGTCGGGATACACGGCGATTCCGATGCTCGCGGTCACTTCGAGAGAGACCCCTTGGTAGTCGAACGATTGGCTGACAAGGCGCAACATGCGATCCGCGACCAGAGTGGCTTCTTCGGGCTCAGCAATGTTGTCGAGAATCGCCGCAAACTCATCGCCCCCTAAGCGAGCTACGGTGTCGTAGTTTCGAACCGCCGCCCTAAAGCGCTGGCTCACCTCGGCGAGCAGAGCGTCTCCTGCGGTGTGGCCGTGCTGGTCGTTGATTGGCTTGAAACCATCCAAGTCGATGTAGAGCACCGCGAATCGCTCTTCCTTTCGTTGCGCGCGAGCGATGGTGCGGCCGAGCTCCTCCCGAAATCGTGCACGGTTGACCAAACCAGTGAGCGGGTCGAAATGAGCCAGCCGCGCGAGATTTCGCTCCGACCGCTTTCGCTCCTCCGCTTGATGAATCGAGCGGCGGAGCAATCCAGCGTCGGAAGAGCTTTTGACAAGGTAGTCTTGCGCGCCCAGTTGAACCGCCTGCACTGCGAGCTCATCGTCCGCGAGGCCGCTGAGCACGATCAGCGGAGTGTCCCCAGCGAGATTCTGCAGCCTCAAAATGCTGTCGAGACCGCGTGCATCGGGCAACGCCAGGTCGGAAATGATCACGCGAAACGATTCTTCTTCGAGGCGGGTGAGCGCGGCGCTTAGGCGCCCTTCGTGCACCACCCGGGTTTCCGGGATTTCTGAGAGATAGGCTTTGATCAGTTCGGCGTCAGCTTCGTTGTCTTCGATCAGGAGCACTTCTCGTGATTCTGCAGGAGGCGGGGGTCGAGACGTTCGTGATTTCCAAAGCCGCAAGCTTCGATGCAAGGTGTGAACAAGTTCGCCAACCTCCCACGGCTTCTCGATGACCGATGTTACATTGCCTCGAAACGGGGCTTCATCGGGCAGGCTGATGTCAGGCAAACCGGTCACGATGAGGTAGGTGGTGTCCGGGCACACGTGATGCATTTCGCGAATGAGCCCGATTCCGTCGAGGTCCGGAAGATGAAGGTCGGTGACGACAACGGGGTATTGAAGGGTTTTCGCGAGCGCCATCGCCTCCGATGCGTTCGCGGCGACGTCGATCAAAAACCCATGGCCGCCCACCACCCGGACAAAAGAAGAGCGAAGCGCGACGTCGTCGTCGATGAATAGAACGCGCCCCAGGTCGGACGATGGGCGCCGCCGACGTTTGATTGGGCGATGAGCGTTGGTGACCAGGCTCACAATGAGAACACACGGTGGGGGCGCGAGTTCTTTGATCCCCCAGGGGGGGTATCGTAGACCATTCTCCAGTAAGGTCTCAAACATCTTGTGTGGGTACCGTAGGTATACATTTGGCTGGAGTCCTGAATGCACGCTACGACCACCCGCTGGAGCTCGATTCTTTTCGTCGATGACGATCCCTTGGCGCGCTCAACGTTTCGGCGGGTCATCGGTGCCTACGGGTTTGAAATCGATGTGGCGGGGTCTGGTTTTGAGGCTCTGACGATGGCGCAGCGCAAACGCTATCCCCTGGTCGTCACCGATTTGCGCATGCCCGGGATGGATGGGATTTCTCTGGTTCAAGAGATTCAGCAGACCCAGCCTCGAACCGCTTTTCTGCTCGTCACGGGCATGCCAGAGCTGGACCTGCAGCGCGCCTATCCGGCTGAACTCGGCATTTCAGGCTACGTGACCAAACCCTGGACCCCTCCTCAGCTGCTTGAAGCGATTCAGGGTGCGTTCGATTCGGCGTACGGTGGCCGAAAGACAGACTCTCCTTCGGCTGAGTTTGGGAGCACGGTGTTGCTGGTGGAAGATCATCACGCCGACGCCGACGTGATTGAGGCCCATCTGCACAACGGGAGCGCCAAGGAGACTGATGCGCCGCGGTTTGATTTGAAGCGGGTAGAGCGTCTCTCCGACGCGCTCGAGGTTCTGAAAACGGAGACGTTCGCCGCGGTCATCGTCGATCTCGGTCTCCCCGATTCGGATGGCACGGTGACGATTGAGAAAATTCGCGAGGTCGCGCCGTTGGTTCCCACGATTGTCATCACCGGTTTTGATGACGAGACGACCGCGCTTCGAGCCATGCGTTGCGGAGCCCAGGACTATCTCGTCAAGGGACATATTGACGGTCATTCCCTGCGCCGCTCGATTCGCTATGCCGTCGAGCGAAAACGGACCGAGCTGTGGCTCCGGCATCTCGCGGATGATGACGCGCTGACCGGTCTGGTCAATCGAGCCACGTTTGTGCGCCGGGTCGAGCAGACGTATCAGCGCGTGGAAAAGCAAGACGGCCAATTTGCTATCATGCTGCTCGGCGTGGACCGGTTTGAATCGATCAACGAAGAGTATGGCCACGATGTCGGCGACCACGTACTCATTGAAGTCGGAAACCGTTTGCGCGCAGCGGTTCGAGACTACGATACGGTGGCGCGAATCGGAGGAGACGTTTTTGCCGTGCTGGCTGAAGACGTGCCTGGAGACGTTCCGGTGAACGTTCTCGCGCAGACGATTCTCGAAAGCCTTCGCGTGCCGTTTGCGGCATCGGATCAGAGCATCAACGTGACCGGCAGCCTTGGGCTGGCTCTCTACCCGGAGGCCGGCGACGGTTCCGATGCGCTCATCGCCGCCGCGCACACCGCGTTGCGACGCGGCAAAGAGACCCGGCGCAACGCGGTCTATACCTTTAGCCCCGCCCACCGACATGCGTCGGAATCGAGCATCCGCCTCGAAAACGCAGTGTGTCGCGCAGCGCGAGAGGGCGAGTTTACGCTGTTTTATCAGCCGCAAGTCGATTTCCAGCAAGGCCGAGTGGTCGGCCTTGAGGCGCTGATGCGGTGGTTTCCCGAAGGCGCCAAACCGGTTCCGCCGCTGCAGTTTATTCCTCTTCTTGAGCAGACGGGGCTGATTGAAGAAGTGGGCGCGTGGGTGCTCGATGAAGCGTGTCGCCGGCTGCGTACGTGGCATCGCCAAGGCTTGGACGACTTGCGCATCGCGGTGAACGTTTCTCCCAAGCAGTTTGAAGGAAATGGGCTGGTCGACATTGTTGCCAATACCCTGGCGCGTCACGCGCTCCGCCCAGAACATCTCGAAGTGGAGATCACCGAGTCAGTCTTGATGCAAGATACGCAAATCACCAACGACACCTTGTCTGCGCTCAAGGAGCTCGGCGTGCGCATTGCGATCGACGATTTTGGTACCGGCTACTCGTCTCTTTCGTACTTGCACCGCTTTTCTGTCGATTGTCTGAAAATCGACCGATCCTTTGTCGACGCCATCGGCAGCTACGGAAAAGGCGATGTGATTGCGAACGCCATTGTGGGCATGGGGAGAAAGTTGGGTCTCGATATCGTTGCTGAAGGCATCGAGACCGAACACCAGGCGCGCCACCTTTGGAACGAGGGATGCAACCTGGCCCAAGGCTACTTTTTTGCCCGGCCCAAGCCCGAGTGGTCTCGTGAATCGCTGGACGAGATCGTCTTGCCTCAGACGACCGGACCAGCCTCATCGCTAGAACACAATCCACGGACATCTGGCGTTCATCCTCGCTAGACCGAGGTGCGTTGACATCTTTCCGGGGACGGATGGTCGGGTCTGGCGCGCGCTTCTCAAGTCGCGCTTGAACAACTCACCCTGAGGGGCTATAGACATTTCGGGGGTGACCAGTACTAATCGTGAGCGCGACGTTGCGTTCTCAGGTGTGACGCGATCCTGTTTGACTGGCCTGTTCAACTAGCCTGTCCGATGAGGAGGCGGCGACCTAGACGCTTGAGTTGACGCAGACGGGCGGTGGCGTGGATGAGCGCGGAAACGTTGATGGGCTGAATATCATGAACACCCGCGAGGGAGTCGCGCACCCGTCTTCGGAGAGCTCAGACTCGAAGTCTGGCAGCCTGGGTTCGGATACCACCGAAGTCGAAGAGCTACGGCAACGCGTCGCTGAGTTGACACGTGAAGTCGCCATGCTCCGACGACCGCGTGAGTCATGGAAACCGCCAGCAGATCGATACGCGGATTTCTATCAACACGCGCCCGATATGATGTTGTCGGTCGATGCCCGCACGGGCGCGGTGGTTGACTGCAACCGCACGCTGGAGCGGAAAACAAAATACTCTCGGGACGAAATCTTGGGTCGTTCGGTTCTCGATATGTACGCGCCCGAATCGCTTGGCGCGGCGCGAGAAGCGCTTCATGAATTTCAATCGACAGGCACGGTGCGCAACAAGGCACTGGTATTGCGAACCAAGGACGACCAGCGGATTCACGTATTGCTCAATGTGAGCACCGTGCGGGATGAGCATGGGCGGCCGCTTTACAGTCGCTCGATTTGGCATGACGTGTCGGAGCTTGAGGCGCTTCGCTCAGAGCTGGCCTCGGCTTCGAAACGGAGCGATGTGCAGAGCGTGGTGCGCTCCCTCTATGAAGAACGAGCGCGTAGCGCAGACCCTCGGGCGTTACTTCACCGTGGGTTGAGCCTCGCGGTTGAGCAACTCGGTGCAGATGGGGCGTTGATCGCGCGGATTGATGAGGGCGAGTTTGTGGTGGAATACGCAGCCGGATCAGGCGGCGACGGGTGGCAGGGTCGACAGCTCGTCATGAAGGACAAGTATGTCCCTACCGCCAACGTATGGTTCGCCGATAGCCGAGTTGCCACGCGACACAGTTCCTGCGCAGCGCTCCTTGGGGCGAAGGCGAGCATTGGCCGGACGATGTATCGGCGAGACCGCGTGTACGGATCCCTCGAGTTCTTTTCCAGTCGAACGAAGACTTGGTCTGACGAGGATCGCGAGCTAGTGGGGCTTCTCGGGCCTTGGGTCGAACAGACGATCGACTACGCTTCGGTGATTTCCGAGCGCGACCAGGCGACGCTCGACCTCCACCAAAACCAGACCCGGATGGCGCATTTGATCGCCCACTCGCCAGCGATTCAGTACACCTGCCGGGCGTCGGGGGATTTTGGAGCGACGTATATGGCCCCCAATGTACGACCATTGCTTGGCTATTTGCCGGAGCAGTTCGTCGGAGACTCTCGTTTTTGGGTGGAACGCGTTCATCCCGAGGACCGAGATACGGTACTCGCGAATCTCGGGAAGTTGTTCGAGGCCGGCAGCCATGTGCACGAATATCGTTTTCGCGCAGCCGACGGGAGCTACCACTGGATGCTCGATCAGCTCACCCTCGTTCGTGATGCATCGGGTACACCTTTAGAAATCGTTGGCGCGTGGATCGACATCAGCGATCGACGGAAAATGGAACAGGACCTTCAGGTGTCCAACGCAGACCTGCAGCAGTTTGCCTACGTCGCGTCGCACGATCTTCAAGAGCCTCTTCGTATGGTTGCGAGCTATACCGAGCTTCTGCGAGAGCGATATCGAGACAGGCTAGGGGCGGACGCCGACAAGTACATCGACTACGCGACGGAAGGCGTGGTTCGCATGCAAACGTTGATCGATGACCTACTGAGGTACTCGCGCATTCATACCCGGGAGCTCGTGACGACCACGTTTGACCCAAAGCAGGTCGTCGATCGCGCGCTCCGCGAGCTCGGCCCCGAAATAGAGCAAAAAAAGGCGACCATTGAGTGCTCGGGGCTTCCCGAGGTCACGAGCGATGAGGCGCTCGTGCGCATTGTCTTTCGCAGTCTTCTGGAGAACAGTCTGCGATTTTGCGAACGCGAACCTTGCATTGAAATCGGTGGGCGCGCCTCCGAGTTGGACCAGGTCACGCTCTACGTTCGCGACAACGGGATCGGTATCGATCCATCGTACAAAGACAAAGTGTTCGGAGTATTTCAGCGCCTCAACTCCCGGAACAAGTATCCAGGCAATGGAATCGGCCTGGCGATCGCGTTGCGATCTATCGAGCGGTTGGGCGGATCGATTCGCGTCGAGTCTTCATTGGGCGGCGGCGCTTCGTTTTTTGTGACTCTCCCTGGAGGTGGGAAACGTGTTGAATCCAATTGAAATCTTGCTCATCGAAGACAACCCAGCCGACGCGGAGCTCACCCGGGAGAAAATGAAATCCGCCAAAATCGTGAACGAAGTTCATGTGGTGCCCGATGGGGTGGCGGCGATTCAGTTTCTGCGACGGCAAGGTGAGTTCAAGGATGCGCCGCGGCCTGATCTCGTGTTGCTCGACCTCAACCTACCGGGAAAGGATGGTCGCGACGTATTGCAGGAAATCAAGACCGATTCGGAGCTGAAGCTGATTCCTGTCGTCGTGCTCACTTCGTCTGAGGCGGAAGAGGACGTTGTGCGTTCGTATCAACTCCACGCCAACGCCTACGTCCGGAAGCCCGTCGACCTAATCGGCTACAAAACCATTGTCAACGCGATCGATAGCTTCTGGCTTGGCATTGTTCGCTTGCCTCCTCATTTACGATGATTGTGTCTGAAGGAACTGCAGAGCCTGAGCGAGTCGTGGGCATCGGCGCCTCGGCGGGAGGGCTGTACGCGCTGCAAGAGCTTTTTGACCACGCTCCCGAAGACAGCGGCATGGCGTTCGTGGTCATTCAGCATTTGTCGCCCGACTTCAAGAGCCTCATGGACGAGCTGTTGCGGACGCGGACGTCGATGCCCGTGCAGGTGATCGAAGATGGGATGCAGCTCGTTCCCAACACGGTGTTTCTCAATGTAGCGAGGCGCGATGTCGCGTTTACCGACGATCTGACGTTTCAATTGTTGGATACCGAGAAGGAGCCTCACGAGCTGCATCATCCGATCAACAGCTTCTTTCGTACGCTGGCCAAACGGTTTGCAAAGAAGGCGGTCGGCGTCGTTCTCTCGGGCACGGGTACCGATGGAGCGGCGGGTGTGGTCGCGCTGCGGGAAGCTGGCGGCTTGGTGGTCGTCCAGGAGCCCAACACGGCGGAGTTCGATGGAATGCCGGTCGCCGCCCATCGGACAGGCGTGGTGGATTTTGTCCTTCCGCCCAGCGAAATGGTGGCATCGATCGTGCACGCGATGACCGAAGAACCGGAACGCGACCCTCATATGGGCGGGGACGACGAAAGCTACCATTTGGTGTTTCAGCTTCTGCAGGGACGATACGGGATCGATTTCGCGCATTACAAGAGCCCCACCGTCGCGCGACGTATTCATCGCCGCCTTGGCTTCCGAAAAAATACGAACTTTGAGGAGTACGTCGAGCAGCTTCGTACCGATTCAGCGGAGCTTGAAAACCTCTATCGCGATCTCTTGATCGGCGTGACAAAATTTTTTCGGGACGAAGAGGCGTTTTCGATTGTTGCGCAGCGGGCGCTTCCTCATCTCGCGGCAACTTCGGATGGGCGTGCGCTCAGGATTTGGGTGTCGGGCTGTGCGACCGGAGAAGAGGTCTACTCGCTGGCCATTTTGCTCGATGAGTTCAAGCGCGCGTATCAGTCGATCAGCGGCTACACGATTTTCGCCACCGACGTACATGAAGCGTCTCTCGCCAAGGCGGGGGAGGGCTACTACGAAACCGCTTCTTTGGCCCATATTGATCCCGTCCGGGTAGACCGATATTTCACTGCGGAGCCGGGCGGCTACAAGATTCGATCCGAAATTCGGAATCAAGTGGTCTTCGCAGCACACAATCTGCTCGAGGATGCACCGTTCACGAAGCTTGATCTGGTGAGTTGCCGAAATCTGTTGATCTATATCGAACCGGGCGCCCAGCAGACGATACTATCGACCTTTCACTACGGCTTACGCTCGCAAGGGGTGCTCTTTCTTGGTCCGAGCGAAAATCTCGGCGAGCTGCAGAGCGCGTTCGTTCCGATTCACAAGCGCTGGAAGATTTACAAAAAGAATCGCGATGTGCTGCCCATGGGGCAGCTCCGCCTGCCTGCTCGGTCGGTGGGTGATAGCCGAAGGCGCCTCCAGCCACGAACGCTGCATGGTGGCGGCCGCGAAAACGCTCTTAGCCGCGGCTACGACGCGCTTCTCAGTCATTGTGGCGTGTCCGGTCTTCTGATCGATGAGAAGCGTCATGTGCTGCACTTCTTTGGCGACTCGAATCGCTATCTGCGTCTTCGTGGGCGGATGACGGACGACGTCCTGGAGCTCGTCGACGATCAATTGCGAACCGCCCTGTCTGCCGCGATCCACCGCGTCAGCAAAGACCGCGAGCCCGCGATGTATCGGAACGTGGCGTGCGAATCCCAGGGGGAAAGCATGGCCGTGGATATGACGGTCGAACCACTGCTCGACCCCAAATCCAAATCGCTGTTTATGCTTGTCACGCTGCGATCCGAGCCCAAATCGCGCATCGCGAGAACGTCTGAAGCGGTATCGGTTTCCGATGTGGGGCAAACCCGAATCCAAGCGCTAGAGGAAGAGCTTCGCATCACTCGAGAGAGCCTGCAGGCAACCCTTGAGGAAACCGACACCACCAACGAAGAGCTTCAAGCGACCAACGAAGAACTCGTGGCGTCGAACGAAGAGCTCAAGAGCACAAACGAGGAACTTCAGTCGGTCAACGAAGAGCTGTACACCGTAAACGCGGAATATCAGCAGAAGATCACGCAGCTCACGCAGTTGACCAACGACATGGATAACCTCCTCGAGAGCACCGAGATTGGAACGATCTTTCTCGACCGGGCCAAAACGATTCGCAAGTTTACCCCCGCGGCTTCGCATTCGTTCAGCCTGCTTGCGCAAGACGAAGGTCGGCCCATTGAGCACATCACGCACTCGCTGGTGTACAGCGAGCTGAGCGCCGACGTCGACGCGGTCTTGAGAGACGAGCGCCCGCTGTCGCGAGAGGTCACGACCAATGATGGAACGTGGCTGCTGGTGCGTTTGTCGCCGTACCGAACAGACCTTTCGCGCTGCGACGGGGTGGTCATCACGTTGATCGACATTGACGAAATCAAGTCGGTAGAAACCCAACTCGCTCGTAGCAATGAGCGATATCGCGGTCTCTTTGATGCTTCCGAGGCGTCGCTCTGGGAGCACGACGTAACGGAGCTCCTCGTTCGCCTGCGCGCAATCGGCAAAGAGCAGCCCAACCTCACCCAGTATCTGGCTACCCAGACTTCGCTCCTTCGAGAGTTGCTTCATACCATGAGCCTTGTCGACGTGAACGACGCCGCCCTGCGTACGTTTGATGCTGAAAATAAGTCGGATCTTAAAGAAGCGGTCGATCAGATTTTTGTCGACGAGTATCTACCCGTATTTCACGATCTGGTGGTTGCCCTCGCCAATGGGGAAACGAGATTTGAAGCAATCGCGACTTTGACCAGCCTTAAGGGGCGGAGAATGAGAACGCACCAAAAGTTCTCGTTGCTTCCAGCAGGAGAAAACGGTCGTCGGCGCGCGATCACGAGCATGATGGACATTTCCTCGGAGCTCGAAGCTGAGCTGTTGGGGGCGCGCGCCGCAGAGTTACAACGATCAAACAGCGAGCTCGAGCGCTTTGCCTACGTTGCTTCGCACGACCTTCAGACGCCCTTGCGCGCCATCGTCAACTATATGCATTTGCTCAAGAAGCACACCCACGAGCTAGACGACAGCGCGGCGGAATACATTGATGTGGCGTCTTCCAGCGCGCTCCGCATGAAAGAGCAAATCGATGCTCTGCTCGAGTTCGCGCGAGTCAATCGACCCCAGAGCGAAGTCGAACCCGTTGAGCTTGGTTCGGTCGTGGACGAAATTCATGTGCAGTTGGCATCAGCCGAACATGTCCCTGCCGACACGAGATTCGAAGTGGGGACGCTTCCCACGATTCGTTGCCACCGTCATCATATGGTTCAGGTCTTTCAGAATCTCTTCGCGAATGCGATCAAGTTTCGTCGAAGGGACGTGCCGCCTCGTATCAACGTCGTTGCCAAGCAGCGTGGCGCTGGATGGCTGATCGAAGTTTCCGACAACGGCATCGGTATTGAAGAGAAACAAAGCGAACGAGTGTTTGATGTGTTCACTCGGCTTCATCCCCGAGGCGATTATCCAGGAACCGGCATCGGTCTCGCTATCGTCAAGCGAGTGATTGAGTTCTATGGAGGAAAAATCTGGCTTTCGTCGACCCCGGGAGAGGGTACGCGCTTCATATTCACGCTCATGGACGCATTGGATTAGACGATGCGCGTAAATACGCCACGTCAGATTTTGCTTGTCGAGGATGAAGTTACGGATGCGGCGCTCGCTATCGAAGCGCTCGAAAGCCTAAAACAAGAGTGGCACGTACACCACACGAACGATGGAACCCGGGCGCTGAATTGGCTACACCGAATTGGGGAATACATCGAAGCTCCGCGGGTACATCTCGCCTTTCTAGATCTCAACCTTCCAGGGCGAAACGGGCTGTCGATACTCGAAGAGGTTCGCAAAGACGACGAGCTAAGTAGAATACCGATCGTTGTTCTTTCGACTTCGAATAGGCCAGAAGACGTGCGCAGGGCGTACGAACTAGGCGCGCGAGGATTCATTCAGAAATCGTTCGACTATGAAGATTTTGTCCGATCCTTGAGTGTTGCCTGCGAATATTGGCTTTGTGTAAGCGAATATGTTCCTTGACGTGTCTGCGCTCTAGGGGTGACAGTTTCATCCGTGATGCTAGGGGGAGCAGCGCACGTCGTTTCAGTCCTTTTGCTGGAAGACGAGAACACGGACGCAGAGTTCGTCCGAAAGACATTGGTTCCTCCTCCGGGGGTTGAGTTTCACGTCGCGCGGCGTCGTCTGCTGTCTGAGGCGATGGACTACATAAGCCACAACGAAGTCGATGTGGCGCTGGTGGACCTAAACCTACCTGATTCCTCAGGGCACGATACCTTCTTGGAGCTCCGACGAGGCGGATTGGAGTCGCCCATCGTCGTGCTGACCAGCATCAACGATTCACGTTTGTCGGATACCCTCCTCGCAGACGGGGCCGAAGAGATAGTTCGCAAATGGGATCTCGGTGGTCCCGCTCTATCGCGCAGCTTGCTCTACGTCGTCGAGCGGCATCGTCACACGGAGCACATCAAGCGCGTGGCCCAAGACCATGTCGACGCGACATTCGTGGTGGAGCCGGACGGGAAGATTTCTTTTGCCAACGATGCGGCGGGCGCGTTGCTTGGGCAGGATTCTGAGGAGCTTCAAGGCAGCAACTTTCCGTATCCACTTGATGTGGATCGTTCGACGGAGATTCGCATTCCATTGTCGGATGGAGAACGGCATCTCGAAGTGCGCTCCACCGTAATTGATTGGAATCGAGGGCAAGCGTACCTCGCATCAGTGCGGGATATTACCGACCGTGTACGCGCGGAGGAGCTTCGTCGTCGTGTGGCGCATATGAGCCGGTTGGCATCGATGGGTCAGCTCGCCGCGGGAGTCGCCCATGAACTCAACAATCCGGTTGCGTTTATTCGCGCCAATCTCGAAACGATGAAAGAAGGCTCCCAGCGCGCGAGCCGTGCGCTTCTCCAGATTCGGACCATGGTTCGTGACGATTCGTCCGCGCTTGCACAAAAGATCGACACAATACTCGCCGAGTCGGAAGTCGAAGAATATCTCCGTGACGAACGCGAGATGGTGGACGACAATCTCGAAGGCACGAATCGGATTGCATCGATCATCAGCGAATTTCGTGTTTTTTCCCGGGTAGACTGCGAAGAATACGCGCGCTTGCAGCTCAAAGATCTCGTGAAGTCGGCGTGCAACATGGTGCGGAACGAAATCACCCATCGCGCCCAGTTCGTCCGCGAGCTTGAGACCGTGCCGGAGATCGTTGGAGACCGCGCCAAACTTACCCAGGTCATCACGAACCTTTTGGTCAACGCAGCGCAGGCCATTGAACCGGGCCATGTCGGCGAAAACAAGATCACGGTTCGACTTCGCGAGTTCGAATCTGAAGTCGTCATTTCGGTGGAGGATACGGGAAGCGGAATTCCCGATCATCTCCAGCAGAAGATCTTTGAGCCGTTCTTTACGACCAAGCCGCGTCACGTGGGAACTGGGCTCGGTCTGTCTCTAAGCGCAGAAATTGTTCGCAAACATGCGGGTACCATCGACATGGCGTCGTCTTCGCAAGGGACACGGTTCGAGGTTCGATTGCCGTTGAACACCAACCTCACGCCAAACGTTCGCGTGTCTCGAGCGCCTGAATCGAACACTGATCGCCACGCCCGTCGAGTTCTCGTGGTCGACGATGATAGAGCGATATTGCGCGCGGTTCAGCGACACCTCGTGCACGCGTACGGATATGAAGTGGTTACCTCGTCAGTGCCGGAGGATGCCCTCGAAATCGTCGCTCAAGGCAGCTTTGACGTGGTGATTTGCGATTTGATGATGCCCGATATGGACGGGCTTCATTTCTACGACACTGTGCAGCATCGTCTTTCGGAACGCCGGCCCGCGTTTGTGTTTCTTTCGGGAGGAGTGTTTTCCCAACGCATTCGTGACTCGGTCGACGCGGGCGACGTTCCTCTCGTGCCCAAGCCGATCGATTTTGAGGATCTCGCCCGTGCGATCAATACCGCGAAGGATCTGCGCGAGGCAGGGAATAAACCTCTAGGGGTTAATGCTTGATTGGCTTATTGTCGGGCGACTCAAAAATCCACTTTATTTGTGGCAAATTGCAGCGATCGTCGAATAACCTGTGGGGGTGTCGAAGTTTGGTGAAGAAGTTTTTGCGATGCGGCGGATTCTCATTGTCGATGACGATGCCGCGTACCTTCGATCACTGAGACGTCGACTCTCCGCTACGGGTCTCGTGGTTCAGGCCGCCGGCTGCGGCGTCGAGGCATTGGAGCACGCGCATCAGAACGACTTCGATCTCGTGGTGACCGATCTGCAAATGCCGGGAGTCGACGGGTATACGCTCGCGCAGCGGCTGCGCTCTATTCATCCGGAAACGCCCTTCGTGCTCATGAGTGGCGCGCCCGACATGCAAGCGGTGAAGGGGGAATGGTTTGCGAAACTGCAGAAGCCATTTTCCGATGAGGTTCTGCGCACGACGCTGCAGCAGGCACTAATCGCGCAGAACAATCTGCTGCCGTTTTATCGCTCGCAACTCCGTGCACTGGTGGTCGAGGATCAGCCGGCGGACGCATGCTTGCTGACCACGCTCTTGCGAAGCACAAAGTATTCGGACATCGAAGTTGAGCAATATGAGACCGTCGCAGACGCGGTTGCAAGACTCGAACATGAAGCGTTCGATATTATCCTTTCGGATTTGTCGCTCTTAGATCTAAGCGGAGCCGCGGTCGTACAGCAACTGCGTTCCAGCGCGCCGAATACGCCCGTGATCGTAGTATCGGAGACCGGCGACAAGAAACGCGCGGCGGAGTTTCTCCGAATCGGCGCCCAAGATTTTCTGTTCAAATCGGAACTGACTTCGTCGGGTATGGAACGCGCGATTCGCTTTGCGCTCGCAAGGGGGCGAACCGAGCGACGGCTTTCATCCATGGCGCATACGGATCCGCTGACCGGGCTCAACAATCGCCGCCGGCTCTTGGCGCAGCTGCATGAGTTGCTGCACCGACAAAAACATCAACGTCACGCCCTGCTCTTTTTCGACCTCGATGGGTTCAAGGCGATCAACGACAACCTCGGTCACGAAGCGGGAGACCAGCTGCTTCGCGAAGCCGCCCGCCGAATTCGAGAATCGCTACGAAGCTCGCACGACCTTGCCGGTCGGCTCGGGGGCGACGAGTTTGCGGTTTTGCTTCGAGACATCGAGGGTGAGCGCGATGCGTTCCAAATCGCGACTCGTTCGCGCTTAGCGCTCAGCGAACCGATTGAAATCGGGGGGCATTCGGTCGCCGTTCGCGCCACCGTCGGCGTCGCCTTGTATCCAAACCACGCGACCGAGGGGCCTGAGCTGGTCCGTTGCGCCGACGCCGCGATGTACCACGGCAAGAAGCTCGGCCGAAATATCGTCTCGGTCTATCGCGCAAGCCACGCGGTCACGAAGAGGAGCAAACCCAGCTTGCATTCGCGGCTAGCCCATGCGCTACGAACGCAAGCCTTCGATGTTGTGTACCAGCCCCAAATCGACCTCGACACGCGCCAAGTCTATGCCGTGGAAGCGCTCGTCCGATGGCCTGACGAGCCTACGGTCTCGGTTCGCTCGATCATTCATGGACTCGAACAGATGGGCCATATTCGTGAGCTCGGCGAGCTTGTGTTGAACCGTAGCTGCGGGCAGCTTCGAAAATGGCGCGCTCAGGGTTACGCCATGAAGCTTGCCGTCAATCTCAGCCCGGCAGAGTTTGGTGAGAGAAACTTGGTGGCTCGGATTCTCCGGGTGGTGGCCGTTCACGACCTTCGCAACGAAGATCTCATCTTGGAGTTGCCCGAATCGGGCATCTCTCAGGATTTTCGGCGCGCGAGAAATATCGGATCCGAGCTCGCCTCGGCGGGCGTTCATTTGTGCGTGGATGACTTTGGCACAGGCTATACGTGCCTTGGTCATCTTGACCAACTTTCGCTGAGCGCAGTCAAACTTGATCGCACATTTGTCAAACAGCTTCCCACAAGCTTACGGGCCACCGCCGTGGTGGACGCAGTGGTGGGTATCGCGCGCGCGTTCCAGCTTAGAGTTATGGCCAAAGGAGTCGAAAACGAGGCGCAGCTGCGTTTCTTGCGCGACCGGGGGTGCCAGTTTATCCAGGGCTTTCACTGCGCATCGCCGATGACCCCCGACCGATTGGACGATTGGCTTCGCCGCCAACAATCCCGACCCTCGGATATCTCTGCCCTCGATCCCGGGGGATACGACGAGGCGAACTTGCGGTCATCCGCGTCGTAGCTTGAATCATCCTTGTGAGTGATTTCTTCGCTTCTCGTTAAGCATAATGTCGTATAGGGTCGTGGCATATGGCGAGCGGACCCATCAAATCTGACGCTTCCGATCCCGCGCCTTGCGCGAAGGAAGCTGAACTTCCTTTTTTGATTGTGGGAGTCGGCGCTTCGGCGGGCGGATTGGATGCGCTCAACGAGTTTTTTGCGGAGGTGTCCAACACGACCGGAGTGGCGTTCATCGTCATCCAGCACCTATCGCCGGACTTCAAGTCAATGATGTCCCACTTGGTGTCCAAGCATACCAAAATCACCGTGGTCGATGCCGAGGACGATATGCCGGTCGAGCCGGATCATGTGTACGTGCTGCCGCTGCGGGCGGACTTGCGATTGAACGGCGGGAGGATCACGCTTTCTGAAGCTCGACCGTCGAAAGGGGTCAACCACCCCATCGACACATTCTTCGAATCTCTTGCGCGCGAGCAGCGCGAGAACTCAGCCTGCGTTGTCCTTTCAGGAAGCGGAACCGACGGGATGCGCGGAGTTCAAGCGGTCAAGGAAGCGGGCGGCTTGGTGTTGGTGCAAGAACCCAGCACCACGCAGTTTGACGGCATGCCAAACAGCGCGTTGTCGACCGGTTTTGCGGATTTTGTGGGGTCTCCCGCCGCGCTCGCCCAAGAGCTATGTCGGTTCGCCGAACACCCGCTCGCACGGGGAGATCGCAGCGCGCATGCAAAACGTGAGGAAGCAGCGCTCGACCGGCTTCTCGAAATGATCGAGGACCATCTCCACGTCGATTTTTCAACCTACAAGCGAAGCGGCGTGTTTCGGCGGATGCAGCGGCGTCTTCCAGCGTGTGAATGCAGCTCGCTGACCGAATACGTCGACTACATCCGCGAGCATCCCGAGGAACTTGTATTTCTCGGCGAGGCTATGCTGATTGGCGTCACGCGGTTTTGTCGAGACGAAGGTGCGTGGGCGGCGTTTCAGTCGGAAGTGGTCCAGCCGCTGATCGATACCGTGCCGGATCGCACGACCATTCGGGCGTGGGTGGCGGGGTGCTCCACCGGTCAGGAGGCTTATACCCTAGGCGTTGCGCTCGACCGTGCCGTCCGCGAAAGCGGCCGCAATATCGAATTTCGAATCTTTGCTACCGATGTCGATCCCGAAGCGATCGCACGCGCCGGATCGGGCGAATATACCAAGTCGCAGGTCGCGGATATTCCAGAAGAAGAACTCGCAGACTATTTCGATCGACGAGGTGAGCTCTTCGTCGCGCGGCGTACCATCCGCGATCGAATCACGTTTGCGTCGCATAACTTGCTGCAAGACCCGCCATTCACCAAGCTCCATCTCATCACTTGCCGGAACCTGCTTATTTATTTGGGGTCTGAGGCGCAGGGCCAGGTGATGAGCCGATTTGAGTTCGCGCTGCTTCCCCGAGGGTTTCTGTTCTTGGGCATCAGCGAGACGGTGGGCTCGTTCGATTCGGTCTTTCGAGAAGTGAACCCGAAATGGAAGTTGTTCGTTCGTCGTGAAGGAGTGGGCCAATCGCCGCCGTCGTTTGCGCTCTCCGCGCCCCGCATGGATCGACCCCTTCACAAGGCTGGCCAGTTGGTCGCTCGTCCGACCGGGGCGGATGCGATTTATGAAGCGGTAGTCGCGCGGTTCGCGCCGCCCGGATTGGCGATCGATGACCAGTTCCACATCGTACACGTGTTCGGAAACGTCGGAAGCCGCCTCACGCTTCCTGCCGGTCGCGTCAATCTCAATCTACTGAAAATGGTCCCGCGAGGAGCGGCTGCCGTACTTTCCGCATCGATCCGAACGGCGCGACAACGAGGCGAAGAAGTAAGCTGCCGTTTTGCCATCACGGAGGATAGCGAGCCGCTGATGCTGCGCATTGTGCCGCCGACCGAGAAGAATCCCGTGCTCGTCTTTTTTGAGGAGACTCAGGCGGGCGACGCCAGCGTCGAAGCGCCGATTACCGTCGATGTAGATTCAGAAACGGCGCGTCGAGTCCAGGAGCTGGAAGAAGAAGGCGTGATGCTTCGCCAAAACCTGCAGACGGCGATCCAAGAACACGAGACGGCCAACGAGGAGCTTCAGGCCACGAACGAAGAGCTTATCGCATCGAACGAGGAGCTACAGAGTACGAACGAGGAGCTTCAGTCGGTCAACGAAGAGCTGTACACCGTGAACACGGAATACCAGGAGAAAATTGGCGAGCTCGAGCAGATGAACGAAGACCTCGAGCACGTGCTCTCGGCGACGCAGGCGGGCATTCTCATTCTGGATCACGAGTTACACATTCGTCGCTACAACGAAGGCTGTCTGGGTCTTTTCCCCCTCCTCGAGCAAGACGTCGGGCGCCCCCTCGGGGATATCGCAGTGCGCGCGCGAGGCTGGGAGTTCGAACCGGTCATTCGCAAAGTGCTGGAGAGCGGAGAGCCGCTCACTCTGGATGTCACAGCAGACGACCATCGAGAGTGGGCGGTTACCGGGCGGTGCCTGAGTCGATATGGCACAAACGTCGGAGTCATCGTCACGATGATGGATTCCAGCCGGATTCCGCAATCGGTGCGAAAGCTGGATCGACTGCTGTCGGGGCTCGACGCGGCAGGTTTCGGAAACACCGCCGTATGGGTGATCGATGTGGATACTGGCGAAACGGCATGCACACCGAGTGCCCGGCGAATCTTCGGTGTCGACGATGACGCGGAAGTGTCTCCCTCGGCGGTAGGGATTGAAGGCGGCGCGGACCAACATTCGCTGAGCGATACATTCAATCGATTGATGAACCTCCCGCACGAACATTCGATGAAGCGAGTGCTCGATGCGCGGGATGCGAAACAGGCGGAGGTGCGCCTCGAAGCGCGCATCAGCCAACACGCGGGAAGCCGATTGCTGGTTGCTCATATTCTCGACGAACAAGACGCGCGGCGTCACGTCAGCGACGAGACTTCCGCGCTACGAGCCTAACGAAGCGCACCTGCAGCGGCGCGAAGCCCAGACAAGTACGCCCCGTGCACCGTTGCGGGATGCTCTCGGTGGGTCGCTTCGCCTGCGAAGAAGAGCTTTTCGCCAACGGGTTCGGCCATCCGGTCGTAGTCTTCGCCGCTCGCGCCGACGGGAATGAACGAGTACGAACCGAACGAATATGGATCGTTTCCCCACCGAGTTGCGCGCACCTGAAGTGGATCTGGGATGCCCGACCCGAGCATGAGTCGCAACGCGTGCATGGCGCGTTCGCAGAGTTCGTCGTCGTGAAGCGCTTCGAGTTTGCGCGCTCGACTACCTCCAAAAAACGCACTCAATATCGGCGCGTCGCTGAAGGCGTAGTGATTGAAGAAGCAGAAGAATTCGTTTGAACCCGTTCCGACATACTCCAGGAACGGTGGTTCTTTAGGCCAGCAGGGTTCGGGAAACCGCATCGCGAGCTTATTGAGCACGCCCATGTCCAATCGATCGATGGCTGCTCGGGTGGAAGCGGGAAGCGGCGGGTCGAACTCTATAGCCTGCCGCTTGAGTACGCCGAGCGGCACCGTCACGATGGCTCGGTCTCCTTGGTGCCTCCCATCGTCGGTGACGATTTCTACGCCGGGGCCATTCCAATCTACGCGCGCTACGCGTTGCTTTAGCTCGATCGGCAAGGAGCTCGACAGCTTGGAAATCAAACTCCCGTACCCTTGAGGAAACACGTGATGTGGTCCGCCGAGCTCGACGTCTTGATTCCAATGCGCGCCCGACAATGCTTCTGCGTCTCCCGCGGTGAGCAGCGCCAGCCATCGAGACCTCCAGCTCAATATTCGATCGCGAAGTGCTGCATCCTTAGGAGGTCGCACAACTGGCTGCTCGACCGTTTGCGCGGCGCGCGTGGTAGCGAGTTCCTTTTTCGCGACGATTTCCTCTTTGGCTACGAGTTCGTTGTCAGCAACGTGGCGCAACGCGTCGGCGACGCTGATGTGCGACGGCTCGGTTGGCTGCGCGTTCTCGAGTTGTTCCGTCGCCCACTGTTCCGACCGCGCGAGAAGTTCGAGGCTCCATGCTCGCAGACCTTCCGCCTGTTCAGCTGGAAGCAGCGCGCCGCCCACGTCCCACATCGCACGAGGCGAAAAGGGGCACGCCATCGTCTCGATGCCGAGCGATTGCGTAAGCGCGTAGATCGGGTTTCCGTCAATGCCGTGAATCCACGATGCGCCAAGATCGATGGGGCATCCCAGCGATGGATCGGTATAGATTCGTCCACCCACCCGATCTCGCGCTTCGAGTATCAAGACTCGCTCGCCCGCTTCGATCAGCGCCCTCCCGGCTGCCAAACCCGCAATCCCAGCACCGACTACGATGACCATGGCTGTCTTTCCTACCACGCTGGATGTCGATTGCTGTTCACGACACACGACAAAAAACTTCCTGATCGGGAAGTTTTACGAGCCTGTCATTCGGACGTTTCGGCGGGATGAGGGTTGTTTGTGCGCAAGACGATCTTCCCGATCAGGAAGAATAATTGAACTCGATTGTCCAGATGGCGCATCAGAGGCATGGTATTGGCTTCCCGAACGGGAATTTTTTCCGGTTAATGCGTCGAAAAGCTGCAGATCCCAGCAAACACGAACGTTTTCTTCCCGATCGGGACTATATTTCTAGTTATTGGAGTCAGCGAACGTTACATTCGCCACAACGTGTCTGCGAAGAGCATTGGTGAATTCGTTCGCGCTCGCCGAAAAGCGAACGGGCTCACGCAGAGGGAGTTGGCTGAGCTCGCGGGAGTCGGGCCTCGACTGGTGGGAGAGTTGGAGCGAGGCAAGCCAACCCTTCGGTTGGACCGGGTGAATGCGGTTCTGATGGTTTTTGGAAAGGAGCTGAGCTTCGTGGATCGGTCGCGATCCAAGTCTGGCGGACAGGAGGCGAGATAAGGTGGGCCGAGTTGGCATGGTCAGCATCGACGAGGTCCGGGTAGGGACCATTCGGGAAACGAATGAAGGGATTCGATTTCAATACGACGAAGAGTGGGTTGCAAACTCTGGAGCGCCCGTTTCTCTAACGCTGCCGGTACGCGCGGAGCCGTACGACAGTCCTCGGTTGGGCCCGTTTTTTGAGAACCTCTTGCCGGAGGGGTGGCTGCTCGAACTTGCCACCACGAAGCTCAAGATTTCAAAGGACGATGCCTTTGGTCTGTTGCTCGCGACGTGCGCCGACTGCGTCGGTGATGTCGAAATCCGGCCACTTAGTTCCGAACCTGAGCAATGAAACGTTGCCTATATTGTGGCGCTGCAAGCAAGGGCGAATACCACCCTCGCTGCGCAAACGAGCTGTTCGGGGTCGCTTCTCCCCCGTCGA
>JANQQS010000212.1 GCA_028284955.1 Myxococcota bacterium
GTAGAGCAGCGATGCTTTGTTCTGATTGCGAGCGCCCCCGTACCGCAGGGCCGAAGGCGTACAGTTCGGTACTCCGAGGCCCGAGGAACGGAGGTAAGCCGCAATCAGGGCAAATGATCGCTGCTCTAGCGCATTTACTGCACGAGGAGATCTAAGAGCGCCAGACTCTCCGCCTCTCCTCGTTCAACCACCCCATCCGAAACGATCAGCGCTTTCGCGGTATCCAGAAAAAGCTCGCGATGGGCGCGCGGAATCTCCGCCGGGTCGAGCTCTTCGGCTCGTGGCGGCATTTCCAGCCACTCCTCGACCTGCTGCTTTTCCGAAGCGTCGAGCTCTAGTTGACGAACTAGCTTCTTGATGAACTCGCGCTCGGCATCGTGCACTTCCAGGTCGGCCCAGGCGAAGGAACATACAAACTTAACCAATCGCATGCGGTCGTCGCGATCCAGACTGTCGAGCATGGCGCATCATACCGCAACTCGGCCGAACTGCTCGGCAAAACTTCCGTTCGCAACAATCTTTTTGATGATGTGATGGCGATGGTTGTCGCCGCAACTGCGCGCGAGACAAGGAACGATTAGGGAGCCGCATCTCCCGGATCTGTCAAGGTCTGAAAACCGCGCGCGGTGCAGCCACCGAGGTCGGCCTCCCCCAACATCAGGATTCCATACACCCCCGCAAGTATGACCACGCAGAGCGAAAGAACGAGGCGAATAAGAAATCGTCCATCGCGCTTTTTTAGCTGCGTTTCGAGTTCATCGGACACCGCACTACACGGTGGGCGAATGCGGCGAGTTCGGCAAGCTGACGGGCGTCTAAGAATCTTTGCACGGGTGCGTTTTGGTGTATCGTAGGACCTATGGCGATCAAAGTGGCGATGCCTCAACTCGGCGAAAGCGTGGTCGAAGGCACGGTTGGCAAATGGCTGGTGAACGAGGGCGACGCGGTGGAGAAAGACCAACCCCTCGTTGAGATTTTGACCGATAAAGCAGACAGCGAGATTCCTGCGCCTTCAGCCGGCGTGGTCGTCAAACTGCTCGCATCGGTAGACGAGACGGTCTCGGTTGGCGACGCCCTATGCGAAATCGACGAGACGCGCAAAGCAAGCGCGCAACCGTCCACTCAAGACGGCTCATCGCTTAGCGACACGTCTCCGAATCGCGGCCCATCTCCAGACCGCGGCGCTTCGCCGAACCCGAGCGCGCCGTCCAACGGAAGCTCCGATCCTATTTCATCGCCCTCGGTGCGCAAACTCGCCCGAGAACACGGCGTAGATCTCAATACCGTCGTGGGCAGCGGACAAGGCGGCCGCATCACTCAACAAGATGTGCTGGCATCTGCGGGATCACCGAACTCCGCTGACGCTCAGACGCCCGTCCCGGTTTCGGCAACTCGATCGCCGGCAACGCCGCCCCCTGCCCCTCCCGCGGCCCCAACCACTGGTCGTTCTCAAACGGGAGGTCTCGGAGCGTTCCGCATGCCGCCGTACCGACCTCAAGAAGGCGACGAAGTCGTCCCCTTCTCGCGCCGACGACGCATCATCGCCGACCATATGGTCTTCTCCAAACACACCGCGCCGGACGTGGTGACGTTTGCGGAATGCGATCTGCACCGCACGGCAAAGTTACGCGACGCGCACAAGGCTCAATACAAGAAAGAGGGCGTGAATCTCACGTACCTGGCGTTCGCTGCAGCCGCCACCGCACGAGCGCTTCGCGAGTTTCCTGAACTCAACGCCCGCGTGTTGGACGATGCCTACGTCAAGTTACGAGAGATTCGGCTCGGCATCGCCGTGGATACGCCGCAAGGGCTGGTGGTGCCTGTGCTTCGCAACGCAGACGAGCTTACCGTTCGAGGCCTCGCGCGCTCAATCTCCGACGTCGCCGCGAGGGCGCGTGACGGAAATCTGACGCCCGACGATCTCGCCGGCAAGACGTTCACCATTTCCAATCCCGGACGGCAAGGGAACCTGGTCGGCGGCGCGATTATCTCGCAACCCAATGTGGGTATTTTGCGCCTCGGCACCATCAAAAAGCGAGTCGTGGTAGTGGAACACGGCGGGGAAGACCTCATGGCGATTCATCCTTTGATGCACATGGCGCTTACCTATGACCATCGCGTGGTAGACGGCGTGCACGCCAACGGTTTCCTCTACCGGATATCCGAGATTCTCGAGCAGGGCGATTTCAAACTCTAGTGTTGCGCCCTTGAGCGAAGCTCATTCTCCGTCGAGAAACGCAGCGGTCTCGCCGTCGCGGAGCAGGCGAGGGTCTTCTCGCGTCAAGTAGACGATCACAGCGATGACAGCTGCGACGGCGATCCACGACACTCCGAGGAGCGCGAGGTCGGGCTCTATGGTTTCGTCGGGCGCGTGATCTAAGAGCGCGCTCGCGGCAAGCGCCGCAGAGTTGTTGGCGACGTGCGCGGCTACTGGCACCCACAGGCTACGCGACCGATGTCCGATCCAGGCCAGATACACGCCGAGCGGGAGAACCCCGGCAACGTGGCGCGGATCGCCATGGAAGAGCGCAAACGCCACTGCAGATATGCCAATCGCCCACGCTGGGCTCGCGATCGAACGCTGAATCATCCCGCGAAAAAAAACTTCCTCGCCCACGCCTGGCAAAAGCGCCAGGAGCGGCCAGAGCACCCACGCCGGATGGGCTCGAGTCAGCTCTGACAGCGCTTCGAGCGTGCCGAGAGAGAAATCCGGCGCAATGTGCGCCATCGCGCGCACCAAGAGATCAGAGGTCGGCCCAAGCGCAATGATGCCAAGCGGCGCGATGAACAGCAGAGATGGTCGCGTCGACTGAAAACCCAAACCACGAGCGATCGGCACACGAGCGAAAACACAGGTGAGGAGCGCCGACCCAGAGAGCGCGATGAATGTCACAGCCATGTTGACCGCCACAACGGGCAAACTCATCATGGTCGCAAGCGGATTGTACGGAGCGCCGGCCGGCGCGAGCACGAGCGGCGCAAGCGACGCGATGGCAACGCCACCAACCACCGCGAGACCTCCGCCAACCACCGCTCCTACCGCCGCTTGCCACGGCTTCAAACGCTCTCGGTCCACCCGACGAGGCTAACCCCAAATGTCGCGGAACGTCACGAGCACGAGCACACCCAGCAAAAACAAAATGCCCACCGTGTGCACCGCGGCCTCCAGCTTTTCGTTGGGGCGATTCCGCGTAACGAGCTCGTACCCGAGAAACACAATCCGGCCGCCATCAAGCGCTGGGAATGGCAACAGGTTGAACACACCCAGCGCGACGGACAGCACCATGAGCATGAAGAAATACTCGGTCGGCCCTTTCTGAGCAGCCTGCGTGACCATCTTCCCCATGGCCACCGGACCGCCCAGGTCTTCTGTGGTGCGCCGTCGAATCATCTTCGAAATACCTTCGAACTGCGCCATAGTGACCGCCCACGGAAACACCACCGCGGCCTGTGCAGATTCCGCAATGCTCATCGGCGCGTAGACGGTTTTTGTCTCGGCGGTAACGCCGATGACTCCGCGCCCATCGACTTGTCGCGGAACGATCTCGACAGGGTCGAGCGTGGTCCCATCTCGATCCACGACGTAGCGCGTCGGTGTACCCGCACGCGGACTGGTCACTTCAATGAGTTGCGTAACGTCCTTGATGGCGCGGCCGTTGGCCGACCGAACGCGGTCGCCAGGTTTGAGTCCAGCTTCCGCAGCCGGTGACCCCTCCTGCACCGAAGCGATGGTCATCGGCTCGGTCGGAACGTTTTCTGGCCATCCATACACACCGATCGAGAACGCAAGCGCCGAAGCGGTGAGGTAATTGGCGACAGGACCCGCGGCAATGGTTACCAGACGCGCGAAAAGACCCTTATTCGGATAAATCTCAGGGTCATCCGGGTCGACATCCTCATGGGGATTCATGCCGGCAATTTGCACGTACGCCAGGAAAGGTATGGCTGCGAGCTGAAATACGGTGGGGCTTCCCGCAGGTTGATACCGGAAAATCGTCGGCCCAAAGCCAATACTGTAGCGCAGCACACGCATTCCGAAGGCTCGCGCTGCGAAGTAATGCCCTCCCTCGTGAATAATCACCAGGATGGAAATGCCGACGATCGCTAGCAGGATCTCAACGACGCCCACTGGATCAGCATAGTGCTCAGAATCCTCCCGTCGAGATTTTTTTGCCTGCTCTAGAGGACATCCGAAGCCGTCGACCCGTCCGCAGCGGCATCGAGTATCCGCGCTATACTCTCGACGTGACGTCTCGCTGGCTCCTCGGGCTGACGTTCGGTATCGCGACCGTGGCGCACGCTGACGGGCCCACGCTGCACGAATTTATTCCCGACGCCCACGACGGCGATCTTCCCCTCTTGATGTCAGGCGAAGGGGATGACGCGAAGCCGCATGCCATCGTCTACGACGGCGAGTTCGTCGCTGCCCCTGAAGGCGGCGGCCTCAAACCGCACGAAGTGCCCCTGAACGCAAAGACTCACTCGGACTCCCCCGGCCCTTCCGCATCGCCAACCTTTCGCCCCGACCGCATCACCGCGTTTCACGACACCCTGGGATACTATCCCGCGTTCTCCCCGTCGGTGGCTCCCTTCAAACGTATGATGGCGCTCGACGCAGTGGTTCGCATGGACGACGGCGTTCCCGTGCTCGGCGTGCGGTCTTCGTCTCCGGAACCGGTCGCGGTCACGGGCACGGCGTCTGCGTCGCCGGATTCGGGCCCACGTGATCGTTTCTGGGGAAGCGTGGTGCTCGATTTTAGCGCGGGCACCCGCGTTCCCTTGCCCTCTGTCGCTCCCAGGTCGCAAATCTTGTCGATGCGCACCGAGCCGCCCATTCGATTGGCGATTGAAAAAGATAGCGCCGACAACTACTTTGCGCGCACTCTCTCCCGTTTTCGCAAACAAGCCCGGCTGATCTTCTTGGTCGACGCCCCGCGCGCATACTTCAACGCGCCGATTCCCAACGCACCAAGCCGCGCGCTCGCAGGCCCCAAGACGCAACTGCCTCGAACACTGCGGGAGGACGCGCTTCGTTTCGCATCAGAAATCGGCATTCCTCGCCAGGGGCCATTGCCTCAGGTGCTTCGCGCACTGGCGCGCCACTTCCGTTCATTCGTCGAGTCCGACGTGCCGCCTCCCAATACGGGAAGCATCTATCTCGACCTCGCGCGCGGCCGGCGCGGAGTATGCCGACATCGCGCGTATGCGTTTGTAATCACCGCGCTCGCTCTGGGAATCCCCGCAAGATTTTTGCAAAACGAAGTCCACGCCTGGGTGGAAGTGGAAATGCCGGATGTAGGGTTCATGCGCATCGATCTCGGCGGCGCCGCGCATGGTGTAGAAGCCCACGGTTTCGAAGATCGCCTCATCTACCAGCCGAGCGCCCCCGATCCGCTTCCCAAACCTGAAGCATACCTCCGCAGCCTGTCGTCGATCGCATCAGCTGAGCCAACCAGCGATCAGTCACCCGAAAACGCAACCTCTTCGACCCTCGCGCAATCGCTAGGTCAACAACCATCTACAACCGCCGCTGCACCGAACGATCCGTCTTCTCAGGCACCACCCTCGCAGGCACCATCTTCGCCGTCGTCAAACGAAGCGAGCTCAGGCACGCAAAACGACCGCCGCGTGGTCAAACTCCAACTTGACGATCGCAAGTACGAAGCCTTTCGCGGACGAACCATGGTGGTGTCAGGACGAGCGCTGGACGCACAGGGCGGCGGCGCCTCCGAACTCCGCATCGAAGTGCGGACCTCAACCAGCGATGGGCCACTTCTCGGCGTTACCGCGACCGATGCACATGGTTGGTTCCACGGAAGCTTTGGCATCCCCGCCAATACTCCGGTAGGAGATTACCGGCTCTGGGTCGGCTCCCCTGGAGATCGGCGTTACGCGCCCACCGCAGCGCCCTAAACCACCTGCTCGAAAAGTCTCACGAAACCCATGCGCATAGCTCTGTGTCAAACGAATCCCACGGTCGGTGACCTCGCCGCCAACCGGTCGACGATCGCGAAACTCTCCGCGCGAGCGTCGGAAGCCCAGGCTGACCTCGCGGTCTTCCCGGAACTCGCCATCGCTGGCTACCCTCCCCGCGATTTGCTCGACCGTCCGCAGTTCGCAAACGACTGCGTGGCCTCGTTGCACACGCTCGCGAACGAACTTCCCGCGAGGCTTACCGTCGTAGTCGGCGCCATGCTCCACGCAGAAACGGAAACCGGGCTCTACAACGCCGCCGTCGCGCTGCGCGATGGACGCATCGTCGCGGTATGCCACAAACGACTGTTGCCATCGTACGATGTGTTCGACGAGCGAAGATACTTCACTCCAGGAACTGAAAGCACCACGATCATGGTGGCCGGCGAACGTGTCGGTTTAACGGTCTGCGAAGACATCTGGAACGACACTGGCGATACGCGTCATTCAGACAGCCCTCTCCATCATTACGGGCACAACCCTATCGCAGACCTCGTCGAGCGCGGCGCCGATCTCATCGTCAACATTGCCGCCTCACCGTTTACGCTAACCAAACGCGCAGCGCGGCATACTATGCTTGCCAACGTGGCGCGCGATCGCGTGAGACCGGTGGTGTTTGTCAATCAAGTCGGCGGCAACGACGATTTGATCTTCGATGGCGATTCAACCGTATTTGATGCGCAAGGGAATGTTCATGCACGTTTGCGTTCATTTGAAGAAGATTTTGAAGTCGCCGACCTCGCTTCCCCGGGGCGCATCACGCCGCCACCACGACGCCGCGCGGAGACCGCGTTGCGGGCGCTCGAACTCGGCGTGCGCGATTACGCGCGCAAGTGTGGTTTTGAAGGCGCGGTGATTGGCCTTTCCGGCGGAATCGACAGCGCCCTCACCGCTGCGATCGCAGCGCGTGCGCTCGGGCCCGAACAGGTCTTGGGCGTTGCTTTGCCGAGCCGCTACTCTTCACCCGGATCGCTCACCGACGCCCAAGCGCTCGCGTCGGCGCTTGGCATCACCTACCGTGTCATCCCCATCGATTCTGTATTTCAATCCTACCTCGATTTGCTGCCCGATCATCTCGCGCCGCTGCCCAAGCACGCAGCCACGAACCCTGCGGCTCAACCTCACGCGCTGCACGATGTCACATTCGAAAATGTTCAAGCGCGCATTCGCTGCGCCACCCTCATGGCGATCTCCAACCGCCTCGGCTTGCTGTTGCTCACAACCGGCAACAAAAGCGAAATCGCGGTGGGGTACTGCACTCTCTACGGTGATATGGCGGGCGGGCTCGCAGCCATCAGCGATGTCCCCAAGACGTTCGTGTATGAAATCGCCCGAGAAGTAAACCGACAGGCCGGCACCGAATGGATTCCTGAAAGCACCCTCACCAAAGCACCGAGCGCCGAGCTTCGTCCGGACCAAAAAGACGAAGACTCGCTACCGCCCTACGAAGATCTCGACGCGGTCTTGGAACAGTACGTCGAGGACGGACGCACCGCGGAAGAGATCATTGTGAAGGGGCACGACGAAACCATGGTGCGCCGCGTCATCGCTATGGTTTGCAAGAACGAATACAAGCGCCGGCAGATGCCCCCCGGACTCATCATCACCCGAAAAGCGTTCGGTCCCGGGCGACGCATGCCCATCGCACAACGCTGGTGCGTGTAGGAAGGTCTCGAGGCTCGGCACGCCCGATAAGGCTTAAACCACTCGTCCGCTGGCGATTTCCTACAATTCTGGAACAATCAACCCTATGCGAGTTCGCATATCGTCCTTCACTCTTACACCGAAGCCCTGCTCGCCGACGTACTGCCGCAGAATATTGGCCGCGCTTGCGATGGCGCTGCCGTTGCTTGTTGGGCCCAACGTAGCGAGCGCACAGTCCGATGACCGAGCGCGCGCTCGGGCCGCATTCGGAGAAGGCGTGAAAGCCTACGAAGCGGGACAGTATCCGCGTGCATTGGAGTCGTTTCAGGAAGCGTATCGATTGCAGCCGCACCCAAGCGTTCGCGTGAACATGGCCAACTGTTACGAACGTATGGGTCGCGCGCCCGAAGCGCTATCGCATTTCGAAGGATTCTTGGCCGAAGTGGGCGCCGGAGCACCACGCGCCCAGCGCAACGAGGTCCGCCGAGCCATCGAACGGATTCGCAAACAAACCGGAGAAGTCTTCGTTCGCGTGACTCCAAGCGGCGCAGCGATCACGATCGACGGCCAGTCGACCAAGACTGCGCCCGTGCTTGATGCGGTTCGACTCAATCGCGGATCCCACGAGTTTGTCGTAACGAAAGCCGGGTACGAACCAGTGCGGCGCATGGTCGAAGTAGAAGGCGGAGGGCGCGCGGAGCTTCGTGTCGATTTGGTCGCCATCGAACCGGCACCACTCACCCCGATCGATGCGTCCCCCGCGGACGGTACAGCGCCTGCGGCGAGCGAAACCGGCGGTGATTCTTCGAAGACCGGCGCACTTGGACGCGCAGATTCTGGCCACGACGATTCAGGCCGCGAACCTCGACCCGGCTCGCGCAACAAAGCAGCATATATCGCGCTGGGGCTCACCTCCGCGGCCGCGCTGGTCGCCATCGGCACTGGCATCGGAGCGTTGGTCACAAACCGCCGATTCGATGACTCGGTAGCCCGCTCGAACGACCCACGCTTATCCACCACGGAACGGACCGACGCGCGCAACGACGGGCTAAGCCAGAGCGACCGGGCTCGTCGGCTCGCGCTCAGCGCGGACGTACTTGGCGCGGCTGCGCTGGCCGGAATCGGGGTCACGCTCTATTTGTTTCTCGCGCGCCCGAAGAAGACGTCGAGCGATTCAGCGAAACTCACCGTGCAGCCGACGGTCGGCCGTCACGCTGCGGGCGCGCACGTCGCGCATAGCTTCTAGTGAATGTATTTCGGGTAGCGAAAGTGTTGGAGTGATGGAGCAGTTCTTTTCGATGAAGCGATGGATGCGGTGGGTTCCTGCGCTGTGCCTCGTCTCAGCATGCAGCTTGATTGTCAGCCCCGAAGACTCACGACTGGGAAACAGCCCTGACGGTGGAACGATCAGCAGCGGCTGCGGCTCCTGCGACGATGGCGTGGCGTGTACGCTCGACCGCTGCGTACTTGGACGATGCGAACACGAACCGAACGATACGCTCTGCGACGACGGCTTTTGCCGGGTGGGTGGGTCCTGCAACCCAACGCGCGGCTGCGTCGGTGGGTCCGCTCGTGAATGCGACGACGACGACCCTTGCACGGAGGATAGATGTGATCCCGTTTCGATGATCTGCGTGCACCCACCGCGAGAAGACCCCTCGCCCGAGGAAGAACGCGTGTGTACAGAGCTCCCAGACGCATGTTCCGATGCAACGCGAATAGCGCTCGACAGTTCGGGGCGCGGCAGCGTGAGCGGCAGTTTTGCAAACCTCACGCAGCAATACACAACCATCTGCGAACAAAACCCCGGCGCCGACGCAGTCTATTTTGTCGATGTCCCAGGCGCGAGCGACGTCACCATCGACACCGAAGGAAGCGAAGCCGACACCGTGCTCGCAGCCGCTCTGAACTGCGGCAACCTTCAGTTCGGAGGCCTCGGATGCAACGACAACCGAAATCGCGATGAGGATACCAGCCGCCTCTGGCTGCATCGAACCCCCGCCGGCGACGGAGACGATTCCGTTCGGATCTACATCATGGTGCAAGCAGCCAGCGAATCGGAAGACGACGAGTATCGAATCAACGTCCGCACGCGCACCGCGGCGCCGGACCAGTGCACCGTTGTCACCGAACTACTCAATGTCACCGACGGCGGAACATTGGTGGGCTTCATCCCCGCGCGAAACGACACCAAATCTCAGATAGGATCGTGCCAGCGGGACCGGGAAAGCGAGGAGCAGGAATCGGTCGTTTCAATGATCGGAAACGATCGAACGATGCGATTGACGGCGGTGTCGTCGTCCTTCCCCCCAGATCTCCATGTCCGCACCTCGTGCCCCGAGCGAGAGTCAGAAGTCGCCTGCATTCGCGGCTCGGCGCGCATCCCCTACGCCGCCCGGCTAGACGTCGAAACCAAGCGAGGCCAACGCTACGTGCTCTTCGTGGACGGCGCGTCATCAGCGGGAGGCACCTACTCGCTACAAATCCTTCCTTGAACGGCTCGAGTCCGAGGAGTAGGCACTAGACGCGGGCGCTCGAAGGCAGTAGGAACTGGCTATGAAGGGCGACTCAGACGTAATCGATCTACTCAACGCGGTGCTGACCTCGGAGCTGACCGCGATCAACCAGTATTTCATCCACTATCGAATGTGTGAAGACTGGGGCTACTCGCGGCTCGCAGCGAAGAAGCGGGAAGAATCGATCGAGGAAATGAAGCACGCCGACGTGGTTATCGCGCGGATCTTGTTCCTCGACGGCATCCCCAACATGCAGCGTTTGAACCCAGTGCGCGTCGGAGAAGACGCCGTCGAACAACATCGCCTCGACCTCGAGCTCGAACTAGAAGCCGTGAAACGGCTCAACGACGCCATTGCGGTATGCCGCGACAAAAAAGACAACGGCACCCGTGAACTGCTCGAAGAAATCCTGCGTTCGGAAGAAGAAGGAATCGACTGGCTAGAAACCCAACTCTCGCTCGTCGAGCAGTTGGGTGCCGAACGCTACCTCGCCGAGCAGATCTAGAGACGGGAGGCCGTAGCGAAACCGGACGCCGACGCAGAACCTGAATCCGAGGATGACGCCGACACCGAATCAAAGTCAGACGCCGAAGCGGACCCAGATTCAGATGCAGACACGGACACAGAATTGGAGCCTGATCGACAGCAGAGTCAGAGCCTGCATTTAGTGTAGAGACTAGAGCAGTGCCTGCTTGCGTTGATCGTGAGCCTCTCGCTCGCAGCGGGAACGGGATGAGGATCAGGATCAGCGTCGGGTTCGGGATCAGGATCAGGA
>JANQQS010000218.1 GCA_028284955.1 Myxococcota bacterium
GTAAGAACCAAAGTGAACCAAAGTGTTACCCATGTCCCCGGTCTAAAGTGTTACCCATGTCCCGGTTTGACAGCGGAATCGTATTCCGTGGGGGGAGGGGCTGCGGCCAGCCCCTCCAAACAACACAGCGGTCTGCGGCTAGCCCCTCCAAACAAATCGACTGGCGGATTTTGGGGTGCGGGCTAGTCTTGCCGGTCACATGCCAATCACGGGGATATCATGACGGGCGTCGCCACCTATGAGGGGACGTTTCAGGCTCCTAGCGATGCGCGGTTTGCGCTGGTCGCGTCGCGGTTCAACAGTTTCGTGGTCGACCGTTTGGTGGACGGGGCGGTGGATACGTTACGCCGGCACGGTGTCCCGGAAGCAAACGTGGCGCTTGTGCGCACTCCGGGAGCGTGGGAGCTGCCTCTGGTGTGCCGGCGTTTGGCTCTTGGCGGTTCGTTTTCGGCGATTATCGCGCTTGGCGCGGTGATTCGCGGGGCCACACCTCATTTCGACTACGTGGCTGGGGAAGCCGCGAAAGGAACTGCCCAAGCGATGGCCGAGAGTGGCGTTCCGATTCTATTCGGCGTGTTGACCACGAACACCATCGAGCAGGCAGTCGAGCGCGCAGGCACCAAGGCCGGCAACAAGGGGTGCGACGCGGCGCTCGCGGCGCTCGAGATGGTGAGCCTTGGGCTCGAGCTGAACAAGCACGGGCTCGTGTAGGCTCGAGGTTTGGCATGGGATCCCGACGCCAGGGACGCGAGGCCGCCTTGCAAATGCTCTATCAGGCCGACCTAGCGGGGACCGACGCGGAAACCACGATTCGCCGTTTCTGGGCCCACGTGAGCGACTCGGGAGAGGAAAACCCGTTCGCGAACCGACTGGTGCGTACGTTTTTCGAGCAGCGAGAACGCATCGACGCGACGATTCGCAAGCGAAGCCACCATTGGCGGGTGGAACGCATGGCGAGCGTCGACCGAAATATCCTGCGGCTGGCGACCGTGGAGTTGGTTGCCTGTTCGGATATCCCGTCGCGGGTCACGTTGAATGAAGCCGTCGAGCTCGCCAAACGTTTCGGAAGCGAACACAGCGCTGGGTTCATCAACGGCGTGCTGGACGGAATCGCCAGCGAAATCAGTTAGGCCGGGCCATGGATGTGCGCTTTGTATTGCCCGAGATTCGGCGGCTCGATGAACTCAAAAGCGAGGCCTTGGCGATGTCGTTTTTCGCCGACGAACGACCCCTTCGCGGCGCGCTGGGGCTTGTCGATTGGAGACTTCGAGGGCAGCTCTCTCGGCTCGCGGAGCGAGGCCGTCTATCTGGCATGCTCGGCGAAATCACCTTGGTTGCACCGCGGCCCCGGCTACCGTTTGAAAAGCTATTCTTATTCGGGTTGGGGGCGACCAGCGATTTCGATTCCCCACGATACGATTCCGTGATCGCACGCATGTTCGATACCCTCGCGGGGGCGCATGTTCGAGCGTGTGTATGCTGCCTTCCCGGACGCTCCACCGGCGCCATAGACGCGGGAAAAGCGATTGAACAGCTGTTGACATCGGCGACGCGTTACCCCGAGCATGACGAAATCACAATCATCGAGCCGGCCGACGCCCAAGCCATCATGCGACCCGTCGTCGAGCGAGAACGACGCCGCGCCCGCGCAGCGAGTCTGTAGTTAGACAGCCATCGGCGCAGCCCTTCTACTGGATTTCGTAGCCGAATTCGGCTGAGAGCTGGGCGAGGGGGTTTTCTAGGCGGGCGGCAGCGTTGCCCAAGTCGCTGTCGGGTGCGCCGAGGAACAAGAGCGCTCGTCCTTGGTTGTCGTTCGCGCCGTCGTATCCGGGCTCGCCCACCAGCACGTCGGCCAGTCCATCGCCGTCGACATCGCCTGTCGTCGACACAGCAGCCCCGAAGAGGGAACCTCGCGCGCCGCCGGGAACGCTAAGTTCATCCGTGGGGGCGCCGCCGAACACGTTGTAGATCGTGGTCGACGGAGCGAGCCCGACGGTTCCACCAAGGTAGAGATATACGTTGCTGAGTTCGCTATGCTGGTCTTGAAACATCGCGCCGACCACGAGATCGCACGCGCCGTCGCCGTTGATGTCTCCGCGGCTTGCAACCGCCGAACCGAAGAAGCCTCCAACTTCGTTTTTGGGGTTGTCGATGACCAACGGGGAAACCTCTTCGCCTGCGTCCCGGTTTCCGAAGTACACAAAGACGTTCCCTTCCTCGTTGGCTCCGCGGTCGTGTTCGGGAGAGCCGACCACGACATCCGCGAGCCCGTCTCCGGATAGATCTCCGTCGATAGAGAGGCTGCTCGCGAATAGCGCGCGCTCTTGCTCCTGCGGGTTCGACAGAGTGCGCGCGAGCGCGATCTCGGTGGCGGTTCGCGAACCGAGGTACAGGTAGGCCTGGCCGACATCCTCCCTCGCAGCGTCGTTGAACCGCGGCGCGCCGACGACAAAGTCGGTGAGGCCGTCTCCGTCGTAGTCTCCGCCGCCAGAAAGCACGATGCCGAACTCGCCGCTCGGCTGCGGAGACGGGGCGTCCAGGAGCGCGGTGGGGTCTTGGTTGATTCCCGACGAGTCCCCGAGAAAAAGAAACACGCGTCCGACGTCGAGCATTCCATTGTCTTGTAGCGGCGCCCCGACGGCGATGTCGGCAAACCCGTCGCCGTTCACGTCGCCCACTCCGCTCACTGCGCGCCCGAACCATCCGTCCTGTTCGTCGTCCGGGTTTTCGAGGATCGCCGACGGAACGAGCGGTAGCCCCGAAGATGATCCGAGGAACACAAACACTCGGCCTTGTCCTCCGGCCCCGTACGCACCGATCGCCAAATCCGAATAGCCATCACGGTTCAGGTCGCCCGCCGCGGCCACCGATGCCCCAAAGAAGCCACCGCCGGCGTCTTCGGGCTGTTCCAACACCTGCGACTCGCCCGCGTCGAGCCCGTCGGGCGCTCCGTAATACACGTAGGCGTGCCCTTCGTCGGTGTTGTCGGCAGGAGTGCCTTCGCTTTCCTGCTTCGGCGCGCCGACCACGCGATCGGAATAGCCGTCACCGTCGAAATCTCCCGGAGCTCGCCCCACGTCTAGGTAGCGAACTTCGGTCCACGCGCCGCAGTCGCCTTGCTCCGGGCACGCGCGCGCCCGCCAGTAGTAGCGGGTTCCTACCGGCGGCTGAACTCGAACCGCAAGCGGTGCAGAAGGTCTCCATTGAGGTTCGGCCGCTTGTTCGTCGACGTCTGGGTTGTCGAACGCACAGCTGAGGATGTCGTCCTCGGGACAGTCGTCGGTGAGCTGGATTTCGTAGGTGGCGGCATCGCGGACCTCCGTCCACCGGAACCACGGCCGCAGCGGATGGGTGGGTGGCGGATTGGAGTCAGGAGGGTTCGCGTGCAGGCTTCCTGTGGCGTAGCCGTTCCAAGGAAACACGACCGAAAAATCGTCGATGGCGACGACCGGAGCGACCGTGGACGGGGCCGGCTCGGTTGGGTTGGTTTCCTCGGCACGCTCGGGCATGACACATGACCGCGTATCGGTTTCTACCGTTCCCTCCGGACACGATACGTCCGAACACCCGGTTGCCATCAATCCCGCGGTGATCACACTGCACGCCAACTCGATCGGCATAATACGAGCTGAGAAGCTGGGTCGGCTGTCGCGAGCGGGGATGAGTTCCGAGTACGGCACGGCAAACCAAGATAGCGCTGCTCTTCCGCGATGCCACCTTGGGGACGCGGGTACGGTTTACGTGCAAACGGGGCCAACTACCCACATGGGCGACAACTTCATGGATAGACGTTTGTGTGAATTTTGCTCTCTTCATGCTAAAAACGCAGCCTTTGTGCGATCCGCGGTTTTTTGGAGCGCCTTCGCGACCACGGCTACACCGACAAGCAACACAAGGCCGATCCACTGCGACGTACTGAGCCCGGCGACGTTCCCGCGATCGTCGGCGCGGATAAACTCCAGGAAAAATCGCAAAACCGCATACAGCGCGACAAACGCGATCATGATTTGCCCATCGAACCGCTTGCGCGGCCGAAGCCAGACCAGCGCGACTGCGATCGCGAGGCAGCCCGCCGCTTCGTAGAGCTGCGCGGGATGGACCGCGAGAGACTCGAGATGAGGGCCCGCGAGATCTCCCGCGCGCCATTGCGCTTCGCTCGCCGCCGACCACGGAGGGAACCGAACCGCGAGTGGATGATCGGTCGGTGAACCGAAACAGCATCCGCCAAGGAAACAACCGAGCCGCCCGAAGAAGAGCCCGAGCGGCAAACCGAGCGCCACCATATCGGTACCCTTGAGCACGGGAAATCGCTCCCGGCGGAGAAACCATACGCCAAACCCCGTCGCCGCGATGAGCCCTCCGTAGTAGGCGAGCCCGCCCTGCCAAAACTTTGCCCACGCGAAACAGTCGCCTTCGCGCGGACGGCATACGTTTGCTGCAGCGTCCCACAATCCGTCTGCGCGCGCGCATTGTCCCTGCGTGATGCGCCACGCGACTTGAGACGGGTCGGTGCAGAGATGCACGTAGTCCCAGAAATATCCGTCCGCGAATACGTGCAGTAACCGTCCTCCGACGACACCCGCGATCACCGAAAACAAGCCGAGGTCGATGATCGTATCGTGGTCGAGCCCGGCGCGACGAGCCGCGCGTTGGGCAACGAACGTGGCGATCGCGAAGCCCACCATGAGCAACGTAAAGTAGGCGGGAACCGGTTCGCCAAGAACTTCGAAAAGGCGCGGAAACACGCCCTAGGGGTATCATATCGTGGATGCCTTGGCGGCCTTGGAGATGAATCGAGGGCTTCGGAGATGAATCCGTTCTACGCCGCGCTACCCATGGCGCTCGCGCTTAGCCTATTTGGCTGCCGCGAAGCGCAGGTTCGCGAGCCGAAACTTGAGAAAATGTCGCCGCGTTCGGCCGCAAGCCAGCTGAAGCCGCTCTCTCGCGATGTGTTTCGCGGGATTTGCCTAGCCCATACCTATGAAGACAACGGGGCAGCAGGGTACGGCACGGAGACCAGTCGCCGTACGCTGCGAGAGATTCGCGGGCTCGGTGCGAACTGGGTCAGCCTCACCCCGTTTGCGTTCATGAAGCATCGCCATGCAACGCAGGTGATGTTGATCGACGAGCTATCGAAGCAATGGTCGAAACAAAACGCGCCGCGCGGTATCCGGGGAGAAACCGACGAAGTGATGCGTCGAGAAATTCGCGCTGCGCGTGAACTCGGGCTGAAGGTCCAGATCAAACCGCATATCTGGATGCTCGACGGAAGCTGGAGAGGCAAACTCGACCCCGGCGCCGCTTCGGCGATGGGTGCGCGGGAGCGCTCCGCATCAAACGAAGCGTCGACAAGAAAAACGCCGGCAGGTGAACCGCCGGCAGGTGAACTGCCTGCAGAAGAAACACCGGCGAAAAAAACGCCGGCAAAAAAAACACCGGCAAAAAAAACAGAGTGGAGCGCGTTTTGGGCCAGCTACCGCGCGTTTCTATTGCACTACGCGCACATGGCCGCGCGACACGGAGCCTCGATGCTCGTGATTGGCGTGGAGCTCGACCACACGATGCGATTCGAACCGCAATGGCGATCCCTGATCTCGGACGTGCGCCGCGTGTACGACGGCTCGCTGGTGTACGCGGCGAACTGGGATGCCGTGGACAAGGTTCCGATATGGGACGCCCTCGACTACGTCGGCGTCCAGTTTTACCCACCGCTCGCGCGCAAAAAGAATGCATCAGAAGCGACGATGAACAAAACACTCGCGCGCTCGCTCGATAGCCTCGAGCGTCTCAGCAAGCGTACACAGAAACCCGTGATCTTTACCGAAGTAGGCTTTCGCGCGGTGGCGGACACTGCGCTCCGACCCCATGAATGGCCTGACCCCAAAAACCGAAACGTCGACGAATCCGCTCAGGCGCAGACGTACCGAGTATTTTTCCGCGGAATACAAAAGCGCCGCTGGGCCGCTGGAGTCTTCCTGTGGAAATGGTTCACCGACCCAAACACCAACGAAGAGGGGCCCGCTGGATTTTCACCGCGCAACAAACGAGCGCAAAAGATCCTCGAGCGCGCATTTTACGTGCCGCGTTAGTCGGCTGGCGACGTCGAAGAACTGGCTGGCGGCGTCGAGGGGGTCGTTTGACATGTTCTCCAAGGAATAAATGTGCGGTAGAGAAAGCGCGGGCATTCTTTCCAATCGATGCATTCCTGGAGCGCAGGATCTTCACTAACGGAGTAGCGTTGTGCGCTATGTGTCTCTCCTCCGAGCGCAATCAAAAGCTGCCGCCTCTCTGCGTGAGCTCTGGGGGCTTTTTCATAGAAATCATCAGGTATTTCGCCGGACAAGTTCCATGTAGTGGCGACCTTGCGATTGTACAAATACGTACCTTTGGCGTTCTTGCTGACGCTGAACGCGATGGTGGCGAACAGAACTCGGGCATCCGCGTCGTGATCTGTGTGAGGCTCAAATTGATTTATCAACGTGACGGCTTGTGCGCGCAGACCGTCATTCTGAGACCTGGAGGTCTCTAGCCAACGACCACGATTCTTCCACGCGTGATCGTAAGTCATCTTGATCCAATGCTTCAACAGCTGGAAAGAATTGATCACACGTCCCTGAGGCTGCGGGTACCAGCGCTTTTGCTGAATGTCGATTTCCCACTCGCTGTCGCTTCTCCCTCCCCCAGATAGACGGTCTCCGATCGCACCTCCCAGCGTGTACTGTTCACTAAGTTGCTTTTCAAAGTCTTTGGGAAACCAGTTCTCGAGGTCGATAATGAGATATCTCGGGCTGCCTTTGTCGTGCGTAAGATTGCGGCGAAACGCGCGCGACAGAGCTCGCGAAGGCGCACCAAAGCGCCGCCTCGCCAAGGCGTCCATTTCTTGTTCTGATTGGGGAGCAGGCGAATTGCTTGCGGTCAGGTCGGGAGCTCCAGTAAGACTAAAGAGAGTTCTCCCGGCTGTTTGCTTCGTCGTTTCCGCTTGTGTTGCCGGCTGAGGCTCACAACCGAAATTCAGGAGCAGCGAGCCGACCAGCGACAGTTCACCCACAAGGCTACGACGTCGCCGTGCGTATATGCTTGTCGCCGTTTTCATCCGTCGTAGCACACGAAGCACAACAGCAATAATCGTGCCGGTATATTTTCTCGAGCATGTAATCTCACATGCCCCATCGACCAATCCGAACGACTCCCTTCAACAGCAGGTTGAACACGGCCGTGGGAAGGGTTTCTGGCGTGATTGCTTAGCGTGATCGTTGCCGACGCCGGCTTCGCATGAAGACTACGGCCAGAAGAAAGATGAACGCCATGCCAGAGGTAGGCGTCGTGCGTTGGTTCATAGCGCAGCCACCGCCCGATTCGGCTTTGGGTTCTGCGCTTGAGTCTGCGCCGAGCTTGGCGGAGGGCGCGGGGGGCGGTGTCTCTGCGTTGACCTCCGTGCACTCGGTATTGCAGCGGCCAGGAACGTCGCCGTTGTCGGGCCCGTCGTCGCAAACCTCGCCTTGATCCACCAGCCCATCGCCACACACAATCGGTCCGCAGAGAAGCTCTCCATCGGTTTCTCGGATGGCGCATTGGGAAGGAGACCCGCTCTCGAAGAACGTCGACATCGGTGCCTCCTCGAGGCTTCCGCCGCATTCCTGATGGGCCATCACGGCGGCGTCGAAGCATGCATCCACGCTGTCGGCCTCGACGGGGTGCTCGCCGACCCGCGATTCATCGTTTTCGCACTTTGTGATCTTGAGGAGACAGCCGTCCGCGGCGTATTCGCTGGCTACGGATTCGTTGTTTGTATAGAACGTCGAGGTGCTCACTGTGCCGGGCGGGTTTTCGCACCAGACGGCGAATTCCTTCGCACGCTTCATGCAGCGCGCTTCGTCGGTTCCGGACCCGTCGTAGTCGTCGCCGCGGGGCCAGACGCGGTCGGGGTACGCCGCGCATATGGGCTGGTCCACGAGGCAGCCGTCCGCCGCGTAGCTGAACATGCCGACTGAATCGCCGCCTTTATAGAACACCGTTTGTGTCTCGAGGCCCGCGCGATTGTTGCATGACGCCGCATGGGACTTGGCTTTCGCTTCGCATGCCGCCATATCTGTGCCCGCGCCTCCGGAATGGTCGGCGAAGCTGCCCACTCGGGTCGGGGCGGCCGTGCACTCGGCTTGAGTGACGACGCAGCCGTCGTTCTTGTAGGTCAACGTCTTTGACGTCCCGCCGGAAAAGAAACGTGCCGACGTGGTGGCGCCGCCGGGGTTGCCGCATGTGCGGGCGGCGGCGCCGGCCTGGGTTCGGCACGCCTCTTCGCTGGCATCGCCCGCCGCGGGTCGCGTGGCGACTGCGCCCGCGGGGTTTGATTTACATTCGCGAAGGTCAACGATACAGCCGTCGGCTGCGTAGTGGGTCGTCGATTGGGCTGAGTTGTTCTTGTAAAACGTCGCAGTGGTCTGAGTGCCCGCGGGGTTCTTGCACCACACCGAGAATTCTCGGGCCCGCCGTTCGCAGCGTGCTTGGTTGGTGTTTGAGCCTTCGTATTTGTCGTTGACGGTGCCTACATAAGTGGGGTGCGCGGGGCATGCCCGGAGCGTGACGAGGCAACCATCCGCGGCGTATCCGCTGGTCGCACGCTCGGCATTCTTGGCGAAGAAGGTCGTCTTCACCTGGGTGCCGGCCGGCGTGCCGCAGTGGTTGGCCCATTGCTGGGCGCGCGCTTTACACGTCGCTTCGTTGGCGTTGGCGGGTTCGTGGGGGTCGCGGAAGGTGCCGACGCGCCCGGGATTGTTGGGGCAGGCGTTGGCGGGAATGGAAACGCGGCAACCGTCGGCGCGATACCCCGTGGAGCCAAGTACTTGACCCTTGTGCCCCACGTAGGACGAGTACGATATGGTGCCGGGAATGTTCTTGCAGTGCGCCGCCCATTGTTTCGCGCGCACCGCGCAGGCGGCCTGGTTGGCGCTCGATGGCGGATGGGTATCCGTGAACCAGCCCGTATAGGTTGGGTTCGCAGTGCAGGAAGCGTTGTGGATCCAACATTGGAACCCAGGCGCGGTGGCGTAGAGCGCGTTGGTGTGCTGCGCGTCACCGGTGGAGAGCTTTCGGTTGGGGAGAATATGGGCGCCGTTGATGCGGGTGATGGTGACGGGGCAACCGACGATTTTGTTTCCGCTGATTCGACACGCACGACCGTTCTTTGAAAACGTGGCGGAGTTGTAGTGCATGATCGACGTTGTGTCGTAGGGCCCGATATCCGAACCGAGCAGTCCGCGCTCCGCGTACGTTTTGAACTGGGAGGCCGCCCCGGACTCGACGTTGCCCAGGTGAATACGTACGTGTCGATTTCGATCGGATCGGTTGTGTTCATGGAACAGACCGACCGCGTGTCCGATCTCATGCATGGTTTCAGAGGCGCCGCAGTTCGGGTGGAGCGTGATTGGTTGCCTGCCGCCTCGGCGACCGACGTATGACGAACATCCTCCGCCTGAAACAAACTCCACATAGTCTGCCTGGGTCGTACGGCGCACCAAGCGAATGCTGGTTCGGGCGTGCCACGCCGCGATGGCGTCGTGTACTCGCTTGGGGTTCTTGAGGCCCGAGTGAATGACATAGGGAACAACGCCTTTTTCCCACAGCAGCGTTCGCGCGGTCGCGGCAAGGCCACTCGTGCGACCGGCCACGCCATCGTCACCGCTGACCGTTTGGTCGATTTCCTCGCCCAAGATGATGTCGCCTTCGAACACTTTTTGTCCGTCGACGACTTCGTAGGGAAGGGTCATGTCGCGGCCGAGAAGCTCAAACGTTCCGATGCGCACGTCCGCGGATTCGTCGCTGCTGAGCGGGGCTTCTGCGGTTTCTGCCGAGCGATCCTCAGGTTTCGAGCCCCAGATTCGCCCCGTGCATGCCGAGAGCAAGCTTAGCGCGCTCACTAAGGCAACAAGGTTGGTTGTTCGCATCGGTACATCTCCACCCCCCCGCTGCTGACGAGAGAGGAAGACTGCAACCGTTGTGCCACGCGAAAAACGTAAGATTTATCCCGTTTCGCGTCTGAGATACCGTCAGATGACCCCGGAACTTGGGGGCTAGGGGGATGTGGTCAAGAAACACACAGGTCGGGAGTCCCAAGCGCCGCGGTACCCAGATATGGGACGATACCGAACCAGCACCCGATCCTGGCGCCAAACCTGCATCCGAACCCGATCCCGCTGCCGAAACAGATCCCGTGTGCTGAACCCGCTTCCGATCCCGTCGCCGAACCTGATCCCGCTGCCGAACCCGACCCAGACGGCCGGGTGCCACTTACGACGTAGATTCCTCGGCGTGTCGCTCCGCTTGCGCTTGCGCTGCGCGCTCTCGTTTGCCTTCGGTGAAGCCATCGATCAGCAGCAACACCACGCCCACCGTAATCGTGCTGTCGGCGATGTTGAAGGTTGGCCATTCCCAGGTTTCCTGGGTGTGGAACCGGATGAAGTCGACCACGTAGCCGTAGCGAATCCGGTCGGCGAGATTGCCCACCGCGCCCGACACGATGAGCGGCACGCTCCATGCGAAGCATGGCCCCCCTCGTCCTTGGATGAACATCCAAAACAGCGCGAGCGTGGCGGCGATGGCGGCGATGAAGAAGACGCCCTTGCGAAGCAAATGGGGCGCCGCGCGCATGAGTCCGAAGGCTGCGCCGCAGTTTTCGGCGTAACGGAGTTCGAGATAGCCTTCGATGAGCACGATCGCGCCCTTGCGCATGCGTTGGGCAGAGGGATTACCGAACTCGTCAGGCTCGCATATCGGCGGCGGGTCGGTCATTCGTTCGACCGAGAGCTCGTTCAGAGCCCATTCTTTGCTGGCGAGGTCGGCGGCCGTCCACGCGGCAGTGGCGATAAGCGCCCACGCGAGCGCGGATCGGCTTCGCGGGGTCAGTCGAGGGGCAGTCGGTGTGGTCAAGTCGGGTTGCTCCCGTTGCCGCAGGACGCGGGGCTAGTGGACCGGCGGCGCCGTGGGCGCGGCGTTCTTCGCCGGAAGTTGTTTCACGGGTGGTCGGTTTGTGGGTTGCCGAGTTGTGGGTTGCTGGACCGTCGGGTCAGGACGTTGCTCGGGGTGTTCGCGTGTAAAGACGGGACAGCCCGCGCTCAGCATGAGCAGCCCGCAGCCCGCTCGCACGGCCCAAACGCGAGCACGCATGAGCTGATGGGTTTTCCGAGTCATCGGTCGATTCCTGTCTTCGCGAGCTTTGTCGTTTCCGAAACGCCTCGGCTGCGCGCCGGCATGTTAACAGCGTCTGTCAATCGGTCAATCTCATTCGCGCCCGATCAGGATTGTGCGGGGGGCTCGAACGTGCTTTCGGGGAGCGCGTCCCCAGGGAGAAAACCATGGCTTATGTGCGGGCCTTCCGGTCGGGCGAAGCGCCCTCCGGGGCCGAACCCGTGCACCACGTTCTTGAGCTCCTCGGGTTCGGGGACGAAGGGGTCCGGGAGCGGGCTCGCGGTGGCCATGCTGTCCACATGAAGAGTACGCGTGGGGAACGCGAACGAGACCCCGAGCTCTCGGGCGAGCCGAATGATTTCAAGAAAGACGTTGTGCCGCTGCCGGAGTTCTTCGCTCCATGACCGCACGTTGAAGAAGAAATACACCATCACTTCCAGGCCGCTTTCGCCAAAATCTCGAAAGTGGACTTCGTAGAGATCCTGGCGGACGAACTCGTTCGTTTTGAGGATGGCGCGGATGCCCTCGACGAACGCCTGGATTTGCTCCGGGGTACTGTCGTAAGTAATGCCCAGCGTGACCGAACATCGTCGAAATTGACGCATGCCGTAGTTATCGACCGCGGTGTTGGCAACGATGGAGTTTGGAACGGTCACGAGCGAGTTGTAGAAGGTGCGAATACGGGTCGACCGCATGCCGACTTCTTCGACGATGCCTTCGTGGTCTTTGATGACGACCCAATCGCCAACTTGAAAGGGGCGATCGGCGAAAATGCTGACGCTGCCGAATAGATTCGCAACGGTGTCGCGCGCGGCGAGAGAAAATGCGAGGCCGCCAAGCGATGCGCCGGCAATCAGCGAGCTCACGTCGACGTCCATATTTTGCAGGACGAAGAGCACGCCAATCGCCACCACAAAGATTTTCAGGCTGCGTCGGACGAGCGGAACCAGCTGGTCGTCGAGCTTTGTTTCGGTTCGCTCTGCGCGTCGCTGAAAAATATTGCTGCCGACATCGACGAGGCGATACACGAGCACGACCGCGGCAATCGCGGCGAGCACGCGTATTGCGACCGTCCCGACTTGGTTCACGCGCACGCTGAAGCTGAGCAACGGGAGCGCCTGCCACAGAAACGCGGCCATCACTAAGGTGCCGATGGGTTGGGCCGCCAAAGAAATTACGTCCGCATCTGCGCCATCCCCGGCTCGACGGATCAGCCGCATTCCTTGTGTGGCGACGATATGCCGAATCACCGTCTTGATTCCGAGCCCGATCAACAAGCTGAGGAGAAGCCCGAGCAGCTGCCACCATGCGATGCCAAACGCGGGTGCTTCTCGCGTCCAGCTGGGAAGCGCACGGACGATGCTCGCTACGTCGACGGTGAACGTTTCCGAGTAGAGGTCGGGAATGCGCTGAATGGATTCGGCGGAGATCAGCCACGCCCCGCGAAACCGAAAGAGCCACAGTTCAGGGTAACGCGCGGTCATCAACACTCGACCGTCCCCCTGAACTTCTTGGGTATCGGGCAATACGTCGATGTCGATCAGCACTCCGCGCGCGTCGAGCGTCTGTTTGAGGCGTCGCGCGAGCTGAATCTTATTCTCTTTTCCAACGATCCCGGCGGCCTTCCAGTCAAAACAGAGGGTGGCCGCGCGCATGTCGTCGACCCCGGGTTGGAACGCGGTCAGCCAGGTGTTCACAGCCGCTCGTGGCGTCGAACAATCTCCCCCGAGCCTCGGTGGTTTAGCGGGGGAGCTCTGCGCCGCCGCGGTCGATAAGCTTCCCGGCGAGGAGACATACGCTGCCCACAGGCCGACGAGCCACGCTGCTACGAGCGACCACGTTGCGATTCGAACCCACCGCTCCATCCGCCACCGCTCCATCCGCCACCGCCCCGGCTCCGCTGCTCAAGTTTGGAGGGACGCGGAGTCTATCCATTGCGCGCGGCCTGTCCAGCCAAACCAGCGTGTTGGCCACAACCGTCGGCAGGAGAAGCCGTCCGCGCTTTGCAATAGCCCAAATTTATTGCGCTTCTGCGGCGCGTCGACGTTCCCGCAGCGTGCGAAGGCCCCAGAGGGTAAGAAAGTATGCCGGCAGCCCGGTCGTGATGCCCAAGATCAACGCGCCCACCCAGAGTTCGGCTCCGGTATCCAGCAGGCCTTGACCAAGCGATTGCCAAAATTCGCGCTGACCGAGTTCGGACCACCAGTCGGAAGAGACCGAAAGCCCTTCGTCGTTGATCCCGCTCGGCGGGCTCTCGGTGGTTGCGTCGTTTGTGCCTGGTATGTCGCTCGGAGCGCCACCGGCCGCGACACCGCAATGCAGCGCGTAGCTTCCCACCAGCCACACGAAATAATAAAGCGGCACCGCGGTCAGCGGGTTGCTGATGAACAAAATGGGAACGCCCACCACTTTGTTGACGCGAAGCAAGGTCGCGAGCGCGACGTAAATCGCGATTTGCACGCCAATCGTCGGCGTCCATGCGACCAAAAATCCGAGAAATACGCCCGCCGCGACGCGATGCGGAGTGTCCGACGTACCGAGCACTTGGTAGCGAATGAAGTGTCTGATTTTGCGAATCAGTGTCATTCCGGCGTTCCTGACCCCTTCGACCCGACTTCCTCTGAGTCTGCGGCTCCATACCCACCGCCGCCGGGAGTTTCAACGCGCAATCGGTCGCCGGAGTGAACGTCGACCGAGACGCTGCCTCCGAGGTCGGTCGAGAGTTCGCCACGCCGGAGAGTATTGCGGCCAGGCATTCCCGAACCGCCACCATGGAGCCCGTACGGAGCCCGAGTTCGTCGCTCGGACATGATGGAGACCCGGGCGTCTCGGAGAAACTCGAGCTCTCGATTGATCCCGTCGCCGCCCGAATAGCGACCACGGCCCCCGGAGCCTCGTCGAATGCTGAACTCGCGCAGGCGTACGGGGTAGCGGGATTCCAAGATCTCGGCGTCGGTGATGCGGGAGTTCGTCATGTGGGTGTGCACCGCGGAGGCGCCGGCATAGTGAGGCCCCGCGCCGGCCCCGCCGCCGACCGTTTCATAGTAGGTGGATTCGTGTTGGGCGGTGTCTTGGCCGGATTCGGGACCGGCGGTTCCGAACGAGACATTGTTCATTGTTCCTTGGCTGGCGGCGGCGACGCCGAGCGCACCGAACAACACGTCGACCACCCGCTGCGAGGTTTCCACATTGCCGCCCACCACCGCGAATCCATTCGGTGGGTCGAGCAGCGACCCGGCTGGAGCGCGAATTTCGACCGGGCGCAAACAACCGGCGTTGAGGGGAATCGGGCGATCCACCAATGTGCGCAGAACGTACAATACACACGCTTGGGTTACGGACGGAGGGGCGTTTCGGTTGGTGAGAGAAGCGCTGGCGGTTCCTCCAAAGTCGACGATCATGGCCGGAGTGTCGACGCGAGGATCCTCCGCGACATCGATCGTGGCGACGATTTCCGTTCCGTCGTCCATGGCGTCGCGGAAAGTGAGAGGGCCACGGGGTAGCGTCGCAATCGCCTGGCGAACTTCGTGTTCGGCGAGGTCTTGGATGTGATCCATGTAGGCTGAGATGGTGTCTGTGCTGTATTCCGCACAAAGCTCGCGGAGCAACGCGACGCCGCGTCGATTGGCGGCGAGCTGGGCCGCTAGGTCGGCCACGTTGTCTTCGGGGCGCCGAGCCGGGTAGGGGCCGCGCGCGAGCGCCTGGCGGATGGCGGAAACGTCGAGCTCGAGGGCATCGTGATCGGAGTCCCGTCGTTTGGGATCGACATATTCGGATGGGCGCTGCGTGATGCGAAGAAACCGCAACACCGCGCCTTCTTCTTCAAGCGATCGTGACGCGCTCGGCATCGAGCCGGGCGTGATGCCGCCGATGTCGGCGTGGTGGGCCCGGCTGGCAACAAAAAAAAGCGGCTCGGTTTGTTCGGCGGTTTGGGGAGAGGGTCGGGTGCTCGCGTATACCGGGGTGATCACGGTGACGTCGGGCAAATGGGACCCACCGCGATACGGGTCGTTGGTCGCAAAGACGTCGCCGGGCTGCATGTCCGGTTGGTCTTCGAGCAGGCATCGAAGCGTTTCGTCCATGGATCCAAGATGCACAGGGATATGAGGAGCGTTGGCGACGAGTCGGCCATGCCGATCGAAGAGTGCGCACGAAAAGTCGTGGCGGTCGCGGATGTTGGTACTAAGCGCGCTGAGCTGAAGCACGGCGCCCATATGTTCCGCGATGGCCATGAATCGGTTCGCCAACACTTCGAGACGAATCGGGTCGGGCGTGCTCTTCGTCGTCGCTGCGGAGATCGATGTTGTGCGAGGCGGAGGGCTCGAGGTGGATGCGGTCAAGGGTTCGCGGGTGTCGCGCATGATGATTACGCCATCTCGATGCTCTAGGGCGAACCCCGGTTCGACGATGATGGTGCCGGTTTCCTCGAGAACCATTGCGGGTCCCTCTAGGGTGCTCTCCGCGGTGGCGCGGTCGGCCTGATGTCGCTCTAGAGTCTCGCGGTGCCAGATTGGAGCGTCGCGCCAGTGACCATCCGCAAACATGTTCGCAACACGCGAACCGGTACCGCGCGGGTCCACCGCGGCCGCATCCATCGCAGAGCTTTGCGCGGGCGGCGGAGGTGATTCGACGCGAACGCGGGGAAGCGGCGACGAGCGCTGTTCTATCCACACCCGGAGGGTTTCAACCTGAATCTCGTGCCCCTCGCGGATGTACCCAAAACGGCGGCGATGCAGCTGCTCGAACGCCGCGCGAACTTCGGGCTCCGGACCGAACGAAACGCTGAGGGTCGTTTCGGTACCTCGATAGCGAATATCGAGGCGCTTGCGTACCCGCAAGGCGGAGGTCGGAGCTTGAAGTTCCTCGATTCCCTTCTGTTCGAGCTGCTCAAATATGCGCTCCGCCTTAGCGACAAACGAGTCTCCCCAGGCCAACTGGCTGCCGTCGGTTTCGCCCTGCCAACCGAACGACGCCGTACCGATCCCGAACGCCGAAAGCACCCCGGAAAGGGGGTGGAACACCAACGTCCGTATGCCCAGCTGGCGCGCCACGCGGCCTGCGAACTGCCCTCCCGCGCCTCCGAACACGACGAGCGCGTGGTCCCGAGCGTCGACGCCCTCTGAAACGGTAATTTTGCGGATCGCCGAGGCCATCGCGTTGGTCGCGACTTCGAGAAAGCCTTCCGCCGTCTCTTCCGGAGTCAGCCCTGCGCGCTGGGCGATTTCGTCAAGTCGTCGGTGCACGCGCTCGGCGTTCAAGGGAATGGGAAAACGCTCTGGACTCAGTCGTCCGAGGGCGAAGTTCGCGTCGGTGAGGGTGAGCTCGCGGGCCCGCGGAGCGCCGTAGCAGAGAGGGCCTGGACTGGCGCCTGCGCTCGCCGGACCGACGCGCAGTCGTTGGCCGTCGAAACGGCAAATCGATCCTCCGCCCGCCGCGACGGTGTGCACCGTGAGGGCGGGTACGCGAACCCGAACCCCCGCCACTTTGGTTTCGGATACGCGCTGAAAAGAACCATCGAAGCGGCTCACATCGGTCGATGTGCCACCCATATCAAACCCGATAACGCGCGATAGACCCGTCTGGGCGGCTACCCCCGCCATTCCAACCACGCCTCCCGCGGGGCCCGACAATACGGCGTCGCGCCCGCGAAACCGGTCCGCGTCGCAGAGTGTGCCGACCGATTGCATCATACGAATTCGGCTTTTGGGCAGGTCGTTCTGCAGACGCTCGGCGTAACCGCGAACAACCGGAGTGAGATAGGCGTCGGCGGCGGCGGTTTGACCGCGCGCGAGGAACCCCATTTCCGCAGCTACCTCGTGGGACAAGGAAATCGAGCGGAAGCCGACCGCCCGGGCGATGGCCGCCACCTTGGATTCGTGTACTCCGTTGATATGGGCGTGAAGCAGTGCGATGGCCACACTGCGAAAGCGTTCGGCAAAGAGTTCTTCGAGCAGGCTGCGAATGCCGGACTCGCAAAGCGGCTCGATTTCCCGACCGGTCGCGTCAAGACGGCCCGAGATGCCTCGAATCGAGCAAATCGGCTGTGAGGACGGGATATCCAATCGGAACAACTCCGGTCGTGATTGGTCGCCGATGCGGAAGACGTCTTCGAGCCCCCGATTGGTGACCAGGACACTGCGTGCGCCCTGACGTTCAAGGAGCGCGTTGGTCGCCAGCGTGGTCCCGAGGCGCACGTCGCATGGGGGAATCGGGGCGTTGCCCGAGTCGCTATCCAGGCTAAGCAGTCGGCGAATTCCGATCACGGGCGCGTGGTCGGACGAGAGCAGTTTGAGTACGCGAGCTCGACCCGTGTCGCTGTCGTAGTAAATGCAGTCCGTGAACGTACCGCCGCGATCGATCCAAATCTGATGCACGTCGAGGCGACCTCAGCCCGAATGGAAGCATGGACGCACTTCCCGTCAAGCGGCGATCGCGAACGCCGTGCCACGCTGGTTCAGGCCGAGTGGGTCAAGAACGGCCGGGCCACCTTTGCGGATGTGACAAAGACGATCGGCGTCGACGGGTTTGAAAGAGGGCGGCGAATCGAGTCGGTCGTTGAAATTGCGAGTTTTTTTTGCGACCATCATTGCCGCGAGGAACGGGCAGCCTGGATTTTCTAGACTTTTGCCCGGTGAACAGCGACTGATGACGTACAAGTCATAAGCGGGATAACAGCCACCATGCGACGGCGGAAGCAGAATGTCTACTGAAGAGCTTCGGGTGTCTTCCGTGATACCCAGTAGTCCCAATCGAATTTATAAAGCGTGGATGGATGAACGCGAGCATAGTGCGTTCACCGGAGCTCGGGCCACCGTGGACCCCTGGGTGGGGGGACGAATGTCGGCGTGGGATGGTTATCTCGCGGGAACACATGTCGTGCTCGAGACCGGCCGCCGAATCGTGATGACCTGGCGCACGGTGGATTTCCCGTCCGATTGCCCGGACTCGTCGGTCGACGTCACGCTCGAGGCGGTCGCGGGTGGAACGAAAATCAGCATCGTTCACACGGGCATTCCGGAGGGTCAGTCCGAAAAATACAAAAAAGGGTGGAAGTCCCAGTACCTCGAGCCGCTGAAGAAGTATTTTTCGAAGCCGGATGCGATTCGTGCAGCGATTCAGGCGGCATCGAAAAAAGGGTTGATGCCGATTCCCGGCGTCACCAGCGCACCACCCGGGTCGCCGAGGGTTCTCGTAGGCCCGAAGCCCGTAGTGCCCGAGCCCGAGCCGGAGCCGGAACCCGAACCTATCGAGATTCCTTCGCCGAAAGAAGTGCTTCGCACGGAGGCGGCAGACGTCAGAGCGCCCGATCCGCTCCGGACACCTGCGCCTAAGAAGCAACGTACACCCAAGAAGCAGCCGGTCGCGAACGCAGAACCGGTCCAGCCGAAGTCGACCTCACCCAAGCAAGCCTCCTCCGTAACCAAGAAAGCCGCCAAGAAGACGGTCAAAAAAGTGGTAGAGAAGGCGGCACCGAAGAAAGTCGCCAAAAAGGCCGCCAAGAAGTCGACCAAAAAAGCAGCGCCGAAGAAGAAAGCCGCCAAGAAAAAGGTCGTGAAGAAGGCAGCCAAGAAGACGGTGAAGAAAGTCGCCAAAAAGGCTGCCAAGAAGTCGACCAAAAAAGCAGCGCCGA
>JANQQS010000219.1 GCA_028284955.1 Myxococcota bacterium
AGCGCCCCCACAGCGAACGACTGAGGAAGGCTCCGAGCCTTTCGCAGGGAGAGAGCGAGGAGGTTGTTGCGGCTGGAGCTGTGCAAGGCGGAGCGGACGAAGTCCGTGGAGCTGCACAGGTCTAGACGCAGTACGGGTCCGAAGGACCCTAGTCCAGCCGCAAGCAGGCCAAAAGATCAGTGCTCTAGTCTACTCGGGTTCAGCCCAGTAGCGCGTTGTTACGGGGTCACGCTTGCAGGAACCGCCGCGTCCGCGATAGTCTTGGGGAGCGCATGGACGACCGCACCAAGCAGCTTCTCGCTCTAGGGCGGGAACACTACGAAAAAAGGGAGTTTGAGCGGGCCGAGCACTATCTTCGTCAGGTGCTCGAACGTAAGGACGCATACGCTGACGTGCACAACATGATGGGGGTGATCGAACACGACAAGGGTCGCTTCGACGAGGCCACCGCGTTTTTCGAAACCGCGCTTACCCAGAACCCGAACTACACCGAGGCGGCCCTCAATCTGGCAGTGACGTACAACGATCTGGGTCGCTACGACGAAGCCAAGAAGATTTATCGAAGCGCGACGGCGCGCGGCGAAGAGTCTCCGCGGAACATCGACCCGTTCATCATCGGTAAGATCGCCAATCTGCATGCCGAGGTCGCTCAAGCGTATGCCGACGCGGGGTTAACGACCGAAGCGCTCCACGAGTTACGTAAAGCGGTTTTGCTGTGCCCACATTTTGGTGACTTACGCTTGAAGCTCGCGCATCTCTACCGGCACCGCGGAGATGCCGGAGCAGCTCGCTTTGAGCTACAGGAAGCCCTTCGCCACAAGCCCGACTACGTTCCCGCGCGCCTCTCGCTGGGCGTGCTCCACTTGGCTGGCGGTCAAGTCGAAGAAGCCAAAAAGCAATGGGAGGCGGTGCTCGAACAAGACAGCGGCAACAAGGCTGCCGAAATGTACCTCCGCATGCTCAAACAAGCCGCTGCAGCCGCCTCCGACGCCCCTCCCGCCGCACCTGAAGACGAAGACCCCGCAGACGACGAAGCCGACCCGGACTCCGAACAAGAACCCGAATCGAAGTAGGTGCGCGCTGTCTGTGTTTTTCTAGACTATGGCAGTGATCAGATGGGTTGGTTTAGGCTCAAGTCGCATCCCATAGAGCAGTGGAATTTTGGTCTGAGCTTGAGCGCCCCGGCAGCGCAGCCCGGATGACGCACATTAGTGCTTCGTCCGGGCGAGCAGGGGAGGTTTTTGTGACTGGAGCTGTGCAAGGCGGAGCGGACGTAGTCCGTGGAGCTGCACAGGTCTCGGCGCAGTACGGGTCCGAAGGACCC
>JANQQS010000220.1 GCA_028284955.1 Myxococcota bacterium
AGCGCCCCCACAGCGAACGACTGAGGAAGGCTCCGAGCCTTTCGCAGGGAGAGAGCGAGGAGGTAAGCCGCGCTCAGGCCAAAAGGCCACTGCTCTACAGGTGTTTTTGTAGGCGGGGGACAGGAACCGGCGCCGATCGCAGGTCTGGCGAAGAGTTGGGCGTGGGACTCGTCGGCTCTCCGTTTCCAGATGGCGCGCTCGGCGCAGGCGTCTCTGCGCTGGAGGGTTCCGGCGAGGTTCGCGAAGGGTTTGTCGCTGGACGGTTTTGCGACTCTCTGAGTTGGCGGCGTACGAGCGCGAGATCCTGCTGCGCTTTGTCGCGTTCTGCCTCGAGTGCGTCGAGCTGTTCCTGAAGGCGCGCCTGTTTGGCCTGGGATTGCGTCTGAAGCGTTTGAAGCTCTTCGGTTCGAGCGCGCAACCGCGTTTCGATATCGTTCAGCGTATCTCGCGTGCCCAATAGCTCGGTGCGGAGTCGGTCGGCTCGCGAAACGGCTTCCTCGGCGCGCCCGCGCTCTTGTTGAAGGTCGCGTCTGGTATTGCCGAGTCGCTCTCTTGAATCACGCAGTCGCGATTCGAGAACTCGACCCCGCCGGCGTTGGGCTCGATGACCCTTTTCCGAGACACGCAGTTCACCTTGCGTCTGGGCCAATGTCGACGCGAGCTCTGCGCGGCTTAGCTTGCTCGAACGGATTCGCGCTTCCGCGGCCCGGACTTCGGCTTCAAGCGCCGCGGCTTCGTCGAGCGCTTCGCGTGCGCGGAGTTCTTCGTTTTGGGCTCGTTTATCGAGCTGATACACCACTGAACCGAAGATTGCGCCCACCACCACAACGAGCGGCAAGAGCCAACGCAGCACGCGGTAGACGCGCTGCCTTCGCTGCTCTGGGCGAACCAGCACGGGAAGAGACTCTGCGAACTCGTCGGCGCTGGGACGGAGCAACGGGTCGATGTGCATCCACCGAGCAAAATGGGGCCGCAAAAACCGAAGCCCCTTGCGAAGCGGCGCGTCGGGGATGCGGCGCGCGCGCTCGGCGATAAAGCGATCGACTGCGCCCGCGGGAATATCTTCGCGGGTATTGGGGTCGAGCGCGTCTCGCAGGGTTAGCGCGAGAGAAAACACATCGGCTTCCGGGCCGACTGCCGTTTGCACGCGCATCTGCGCAAACTGCGCCGCGACTTCTGGTGCGAAGTAGGTGGGCGTTCCTGCGACCACCAGCTCAGCTTCTTTGGCGGCGACCCCCAAGTCGAGCAACACCGGCAAGATTTCGTCGTTGCTTTGGTGTCCGCCGAAGCCTGCCAACTTCGCCAAAAAGATATTGTCCGGTTTGATGTCTTGGTGGCGGATTCCTGCGGCGTGGAGCGTTCCCAGCGCGCGCGCCAACGGAACGAAGATGTCCAGCGCTTCGCTACGCGAGAGCGGTTCTCGTTCGATGCGGGCTTCGAGCGTTTCTCCCTCGTACCACGGCATCACGAACCATAGGCGGCCGTCGTGCCATCCATGATCTTTGAACTGCACGATCGACGGATGAAACACCGAGGCAATGATGCGCAGTTCACGCAGGGAGGCGCTCTTGGCTTCTTTTGATTCGGAGCGACGGTGCAGCAGTTTGAGGGCGACCACGTGTCCAGGTACCGCGGTGTCGGTTGCGCGGTAGACGTCAGAAAACCCACCTGCGCCGATCTGCTCTGCGATTTCGTAGCGTCCGCCGAGAATGGTTCCGGGGTCGACGCTACGCGTTCCCTCTTGGATCTCGCTGGCTTCCGGTCCGCTCAGTGGAGACGAGCCCTGTCGTTCGAGCGAGCCCTGCTTTTCCAGGGAGCCCTGTGGTTCGAGCGCGAAGGCTTCGAGTAGCGCGCCTTGCAAATCCGCCGTTCGACTTGGTGGTGACTCTCCAAGCAGGCGTTCGGCTTTGTTCATCGCATTGCCGAGTGCGATCTCGACGTCGGTCTCCGGCATTCCTACGACGAATGCGACCTCTGCTACGCTTAGCTCTCGGGCGTAGTGTAGCTCCACCAGTTCGGAGTGGTCTTCCGATGCCGCGGCACGAAGCTGACGCAGCGCCGTGACATAGGAAGCTGGCGCGTGAGGAGGGCGCCACCATGGAAGCGTGCATTGCACCGCGCCGTCTGAGTCTTGTGAGGAAGGTGTTGTCGACGAGCCTTGCTCACCGAGACGCTCGTCCGCGATCTCGCGCGCCAAACGGAAGAGTCGCGCCCGTGCGCCTGGCTCTCGAAACAGCTCCTCGGGTTCGGTCTGGGCCGCGGCGCTTTTGAGTTGTCCAAAGGCGTCCTTGGCTGCGTCGGTGTCGCGCAGGCGTACCGCAAGATATTGACGAATTCCTTCCGCGTAGTGGTTGAGGACGCGTCCATGCAATACGTCGATGAGGGTGTGTCCAGATCCCGATGCGGCGGCCAGAGACTGCGCGGCGACCATCAGCGTGGATGGCTTATGCTCGGTCGATACACCGCGCTGCGCTTTTTGCGGAATGGTTTGACGCTTCGAGCCGGTTTTCCCGCGTTCCGGAGGGGTTGGGTGTTCAGGAAGCACGGGACCTTTAGAGCCTACGGGCCCTTCCGCGCGCGGGGGGCTTTCGGCCGAGGCTTCGGCACGCGGTTTGTGCTTCTGTTGCACCTGACCGGTCCCTGTATTCATATCAGAGCTTCTTGGTCGAGTCCTGACGGTTACCGTCTAGGTTGACTTGGATGGCCCCGGCGCGCACGAGGACCGGAGCGGGCCCGGTTACATCGACTTCCGTCAAGGGAGTACCGCCCGCAATCCCGTCCATCGCTCCGTCGAGCGACCCACGAATCCACTCCGGAAGCTCCTCGACGGCGCGCACGGTCTCCGACGCTTCGCGCGGCGCAAACGCGAGAAGCGGGCGGCCGAGTGCACGTACGAGTTCGAGCGCGGGGCTCGGCCCCGGAACGCGCAAGGTGATTTTCCCGTCGGGGGCCAACTGCGCCCGCTCAAGCCATTTGGCCCCATTGCGAAAGACAATCGAAAGCGGTCCGGGCCAATGCTGCGCGGCGAGCACCCGCGCTGCGACGGGCACCGTTTCGGCAAGGCTGGACGCTGCGTGCACATCCGGAAGCAGCACGCAACATTGCTCCGCCGCGCCCAATCGCGATACGGCGGCGATCGCGTCGGGGTCGGCGGTTCCGACAAGGAGCATCACGTTCCACTCGGTCGGGCAACCCACCACGCCGCTTCTGCGGAGCGCGCGAACCAATCGATCCAAGGACGGCCCGCGCCTTGTGGCGTGTGCGTCTTCGGTCATAGCTCGGTCTGTATTCCACAAAAATGCGCTGTGCGCCCGCCGCGTCGCCGACTTTTGCCGCCTCTCCACCAAAGCATGAAAAAAACGGAACTATGTGGACTGTGACGCAGGCTACAAATGGTAGGTCGCCGACAGCGAAGCGTACCAAGAGAACACAGAGTACTCACCGGGCGCAGGAACGGTCTGCCCGTCCGGCAAGTCAGTGCGCACGTTATTCGAGGTGTTGCTGCCAAACGACACCGCCCCCGCGGCGTCTACATCCACATGTTCAAGCCGCAGCCCGAGGCCGCCGGTCACCGCGTGAAGAAGGCCGGGTGACGGTGTGAACGGATTGGGCAGCGATTCGGGCGTTGCGGATTGGGAAATACTGTACCCCGTACGCACCGCAAACATGGGATGCGCCCAGAACTCCACTCCTAAGTTGCCGGTGAGGATGTTTTCCCAATCCAGCAAAATGTCGGTGCGCATTGTGCTGCCCATGATGTTGGTGTCGATCACCTGGCGCTCGTTCGACTCGCCAGTGAACGTGTACTTTCCGTCGAGCGCGAGCACCAACCGGTGCTGCAGCAGGCTGCCCGCGATGCCGGCGCGCAAAGAATGGGCCGTGAGCCATTCGCTTTCGCTGTCAAAATCCATGCCGTTGATGGTGCTGTTGCCATCGATGTTGGTTTTCATTTTGGAGCGATAGACCAGCGCCAGGCTGAGCTCGGGAAGCGGCCGGTAGGTGACACCGAGGGTCGCTGCGGGAAAGCTGATTCCGCTGAGTTTTTGGCTAATTTCGCCGGGTTCCATCATCGGGCCGGAGGGTGGCAGGGGCTGAGTGGTGCGCTGCATCGCATACCCGACGCGCACGGCCACGCCTACCGACAACTCATCCGTAATCTGCACCGCGACCGGCAACGCCAGCTCGCTCACTGCGATTTCTAACTTGAGGGTTCCGAGCGCTGGCAACGTATATTCGGAGCCGACTCCCGACACGAAATACGCGCCGCCGCCGATCACCACGCGATCGTGAACGCGGCCCGCAACACCCAGGAATGGCAGCGGAAATATCGACGCTTCGCTGTCGAACGATTGAGTCGTGGGGGCGGACATCGGGTCGGTTGGCGGGATCAAGAACGGCGCTTCGTTGGTCGGTTGGAACAGCGTGATGGTGCCGTTGATGGAAAAGCGTTCGATGCTTGAGAGATTTGCGGGGTTATGAAGCATCGCGGTGGGATTCCCCAAGAACGCGATCGCCGCGCCTCCCATGCCCACCGAGCGCGCGTCGTAATACACCGGAAGGTCAGGATTTGCGTGCGCGGTCGATGCGCCGAGCCAAGCCGCGACCGCGATGGCGGCTACCGCTGACCTCGAGAACAAATTGCGTGCCTTCACCATCGTCCCCCTCCCGAAAACGCTTTGGTTTCGAAGCCTCGCTCCGGCTTCAGCCCCCTTTGGTACAAAAATACTAACTTATTTTGTTTTCATAGGAACAAAAATCCGGATTTCTAGCCAAGTTTTCTTTCTATTTCAAGAAAACGTGGTTCGGCGCGTGGGGAAATGTATGTCATTATGTCCCGCATGCGTTACTTGTATGCTGATTCCGAGCTATTTCCTCGCTCGTATGACTTTCTTTCGACGTTCCGTGGGTTCGCGAAATGCGCCGTGCGCCTTCATGGGCTGCTGCGATGGATCGATCAACTTGAAGCTCGGGTAACCAAAGAAGGAGAGGCCACTCGAAAGGGAATCGAAGCCATCGATCAGTTCGCGACGTCGGTGCGGAGCGCGATCGAGCAGGCGCGGTCAGCCCACGATGAGGCGCTGGTGGTCCACAGCATTGCGGAACGCTTGGGGGTGTTTTCGGACAGCTTGTTCTTCGAGCAGCATACATTGATGGAAGAGCGCTTGCGCGAAGAGGAAGCGCGCACTCGTTCGGAGATTGCAACCGCGCGCGACGCTCTGCGCGACACGGTGGTGAAGTTTCTCGTGAGCCATCGTCTCGAGGTTCTCCAGTCTGATTTTTTTGCCGAGCTCGCTGGCACCACCTACATCGCCCGCGCGGTACGAACCCACGAAGGCAGCTTGGATGCGACCTACGAACTGGCCATTCAGGAGGACCCCGCGTGGGCTCGGCCGATGCGCATTCGGGACCTCGTGGACGAGCTCGAGGTTCAAGTAGGGATGAAAAGGAATTGGATATCGCGAGGCTTGAATCCGGAGATCAAGAAATTCGGGGACTATGTCATCGGCTATGTGCGTCTGGAAGGAGACGTGGCGGATATTCGGGTGCGGCGCAAAGTCGATGCCCCTGACAGCTTCGAGTTTCTTCTCGAGCGGTCCGGAGACGAGCTTACGGGCGAGATTCGCGCCGTCGATCAAGCTGGCGACGGATTTGTCGTGGCTCCGGACGACCTGAAGAAGCTCGAGCAACTATGGCGCATGCTCGAAGAGGCGAGCAAGGCGCCGATGGACCGGCCGGCTTCGGTCTCATCGGTGCGCTTTGGAGGCCAGGACCTGTTCGACAGCCGCCAGATTCGTGAGTTCATCGACACGTTTATCGGCATCTACGTCCCCATTGCGGTGGAGATCGGGCGTCGCAGCCCCTCCCGCAACGAGCTCTCTCTCAAAATCGAGCACAACGATGGTCGCCGGGAAGAGCTCTATCTTTCGAAGTCCGAGATCAGCGACCTGCTCAGCGGCCTTGATTCCAATCTGCGAGAGCGCTTCACCCTCGATGGCGACCGTGCCCGAAAGATACACTCGCAGATGCGAGAAATCGCCAAGCCTGGACAAACGCCGGAGAAGCTGCCGGATAATGTGTCCCCCATCCGCTCCGTACTGTAGAGCGGCGGCCCGACGAAGCACTATTCGTGCGTCATCGGACCTGCGCTGCCCAGTAGGGGGTGGGGCCCCATCGGATGTATTCGATGGGGTGGGGGCGATCGCCCCCGGGAGAACGCTGCCGCTCGCGCTCAGGCCAAAATTCCGCCGCTCTATGGGATGCGACTTGCGCTGCAATCAACACGCGTTGTGGTTTCGTAATGGTGAACTGCTGGGGCTCGCGGCTTCGCGGTGGGGCGGCTGCGACGTCCGCATCTGTGGTTGATTTAGATTGTGTGTCCGCTGCTCGTGTTCGGGCTGTTCGTCAAATGCGATTAGTGTTCGAGGGGCTCTACTCGGGTTGGCGTGCAGGGTCCGAACTCGAAAAGAGGTTTGGTTTCGGAAGGCGCGAGGACGGGATTGGAAGCCGAGCAGTTCGCTCGTGCCGACTACAGCTAGGAAAACAGTTCGCCGTTGTGCCGACCGATGCCATCGGCGCCGTGTTTTTCTGCCCTAGGCTGCTTCGGGCCGGGGATGAGGCAGTGAATTTCTGGCCGGGTGCGGGACGCTCATCGCCGTGACCGCGGCGGTTTGCTTTGCATTTGTGCGTTTTTGTGGTTCGATGCGCGATTGTTGCACACAAAGCGCGCGGTTCATGGCCTGCTGGCACGGGGCGTGAATGAGCCCGCGGCGCGGCTCGGAGACGCGGAATGGGAGCGAGGCGCATCCATTCACGGGAGGTAGCGATGAAGTACGTATTGAGGACTACTCTTGGCGTCTTATTGGGGGTCGCGGCATTCGGGTGCACGTCGCCGATGGAAGAGGAGCCGGTCGACGAGATACCGAAGTTTTGGCCCAAGCCATTCGACAAACGTGCGCCGTACGGCAACGGTTTCGAGGTAGATACACAGCAACCAGACAGAAAGTTGGAAAACGATCCCGAGAACAAGAACGCGTGTATCTTGAAATCGAATATCTATGTTGGCATTGGACCGGACGGAACATGCCCCAAGCAGTCGTTCGCGCTGATGTTCAGGAACGGCGCATACACGGTGATTCCTGGGAGCCGATTCCAGTCGTTCACGGAGAAAGAGTGGGGGGACAAAAGCGAGTACGTCCTACGGATGATTGAGGACGAGCAAGCGCAGCGGATCAAGAATCTTTGCTACGCGATGGGACCTAAATTCCGCTTGGAAGAGAACGACGATCGTGACTACCCGTTTCGACTCGCGATGTTGGGTCCAGACGGATCCATCGCGATGTCGGACAAGACAACCCCTGGCCAGCCGAGCCGCACCGAGCTGGCAAGGGATCCGAGAAAGGATGCCGTGGTGCTTGAAGGCGACGTTCAATGCACGAAAAACGGGGGACCCTTCAAACTGCTCGTCGACTACACGGGAGGAACCTGGCCCTTCAAGGAAAAGCAACCTTGGAAGCGCGTCAACTGCTCGGTCCAGCCTTGCGCGGCCCGAGACCTCTCGACTATTCCCAGCATTGCGCAAGAACCCGCTGCTCAATAACTGCGGCAGGTCCTCAACTTCAGCCTTCCTTCGGACCGTCGTCGTAAGCTGATCTCGCGGGTTATTTGTCACACCGCCGCCGCCAGAAATAGGGTACGCCGTTCGGTAGGAGTTCCCCACCGAAGGAGGCATAGCCATGAGCAAGAAGGCGCTCATTACAGGTGCGAGCAGCGGGATTGGCAAGGCGTTCGCCGAGCGGTTGGCTGGAGAGGGATATTCTCTAGTGCTGGTCGCGCGCCGCGAGGAGCGTCTCCAGGAGTTGGTGCAGAGCCTTCCGGGGGGTGGGCATCGCTATCTCGTGGCCGATCTTTCCGATGAACGGGGCATCGATTCGGTGTGCGCCGATGTCGCGCGCGAGGGCTACGACTTATTGATCAACAACGCCGGGTTCGGCGTGTATGGCCGGTTCGACGAGATCGACGTCGACAAGCTGAAGCAAATGAGCCGCCTCAATTGCGACGCGGTAGTGGCGCTCGCGCATGTCTTTCTCAAAGGGTCGAAGCGGGGTGATGCGCTCATCAATGTTGCATCTACGGTCGGGTTTTTGCCGCTGCCTTCCAACGCGGTCTACGCCGCCACCAAAGCGTTTGTCACCTCGCTGAGTGAGGCGCTGTGGTACGAGCATCGAAACCGAGGCGTGTTCGTCACTGCGCTGTGTCCCGGGGCGACCAAGACGGAGTTTTTCGACATCGCCACGGGAGACAGGGCGGCTGGGGGAGACAGGGCAGCTAAGAGAGGCAACTCGGCTGCCGAAGGCAATCGGGGCCAGCCACCCGAAGCGATTTTTCAAACGTCGGAACAAGTCGTGCAGGCGGCCATGAAGGCGCTGCGCAAACGCCGCGCCCCCGTCGTCGTTTCGGGCATGCAAAACGAGCTGATGGTTTTTTCGAGTCGGCTCATGCCCCGCAAGATGATCGTGCACATGATGGGCACTATCTCAGGTGCTTTAGATCGCTAATACCGCATCGGCCTCTGCCGCGAGCCCGGGACGAGCGAGCACTGCGCCGTGCGCTGGCACAATCGTCGACGGCGGATGGGTTTTCATGTCATTGCGCAGCGCAGACAGCAGTTGGTTCTTGTCGTTCGCGGTGAACTTAAGCGCGGTGTGAAATACGCCGAAGCCGGTCTTGGTACCGGTGAGCTTGAACATCAAACGCAATAAAAGGTTCTTCGGAAGAGAATCAAGATTCACCAAGATGTCCGACGTATACCAGGCGTACCCGCTCGGCGTTTTGACCCATGCCCAGGTTTCGCCGCACTTGGTATTGGGCGATTCGATCACGGCCACGTCCGTGCTGAGCAGCGGCTGAAGCGAGTTCATCGGTTCGAACGCTGGCGCGCCCGGGTTCTTTTTCTTGACTCGCGCCGCAGTCTCAGGCGCCGCGAATACTCGTACGTCCGGGAAGCGCGCCTTCCATTCCGCCAGACCCAAATGATGAAAGCCGTTGTTGGCGACCAGCGCGCCTACTTCGCCGAACTCTTGCAGGTCGGCGAACACGGGTTCATCGACGCCGTACGGCGGGCTCACCACGAGCAGGCGACCATCTGCCAGCCGTGCTGTGAACGCGTTCGCGGTGCCAGGACCGAAACTATACGTGTAGCTAAGAACGCCGGCTTCGCGGTCGATGATCTGCCATCCATTCGTCGTCTTTTCCATGATGCTCTCCTGTTTCTAACGGTTGCCTTCCCGCAGTGTTCCCAATTGCGTTTCGAGAAAGCTCCGTTCGCGTTCGTTATCGCAAAGTTCGATCGCCCGAGCGTACGCAACTCGGGCAGCTGCAGTGTTTCCCGAGCGCCGGTGCAAATCGGCGCGCGCGGAGTGAAAAAGAAAATACTGGCCGAGGGGCTCCTCGAGCTCGGCCATTAGTTCGAGCCCGGCGGCGGGGCCTTCCGCCATGGCAACGGCGGCAGCTCGATTGAGCGCCACCACGGGCGTGGGGTTGAGTTTCCAGAGCTCGCCGTAAAGAGCGACGATTTGCGGCCAGTCAGTATCCTCCGGCGCTATCGCTTCGGCATGAAGCGCCGCGATCGCCGCCTGCAGCGCGTAGCTCGAGCGCGGGGCAAAGCGCAGCGCATCGCGCGTGAGCGCGCAACCTTCTTGAATCTGGGGTGTGTCCCACTGCGTTCGATCTTGCTCCTCCAAACGAACGAGCTCGCCGCCGGGCCCGACCCGCGCCTCCCGCCGCGAATCCTGCAGCAGCATCAACGCGAGCAACCCCGCCACGTCGCCTCGCTGGGGAAATAGTTCGCCGAGCTCGCGCCCCAACCAAATCGCATGACGGCATAGCTCAGCTCGCATCAACTGCTCCCCCGTCGTCGCGGTATAGCCTTCGTTGAATACGAGATATACCACCGTCAGAATGCCCTCCACGCGCGCTTCGATTTCGTGGCTTGCGGGCACGCGGTAAGGAATGCGCGCCGCGCGAATCTTGTTTTTCGCGCGCACCAAGCGCTGCGCCATGGTGGGCACAGGAACTAGAAACGCGCGGGCGATTTCTTCCACGGTAAGCCCAGCAATGGTGCGCAATGTGAGCGCGACCTGCGCGTGCAGAGACAGCGCAGGGTGGCAGCAGGTGAACATGAGTCTCAGCATGTCGTCTCGAATCGTTTCTTCTCCGGTCTCCCGGATTGAATCGGCGACCTCCAAGCCTGTGGTTCCGAGCTCAGCATTCTTCTCTTTGTGACGCTGGCGACGGCGCAGCTCGTCGATGGCTTTGTGGTGCGCGGTCTTGAGCAACCACGCTCTCGGCGAACTAGGCACGCCATCGCGAGGCCATTGAACCAGCGCCGCCGCCAGCGCATCCTGGAGCGCATCTTCCGCCACGTCGAAATCGCGTAGCGCACGAATCAGCCCTGCCATCACGCGGGGGCGATGATCGCGCACCACCGCGAAAATTTGCTCACGGATGGCGGAGGACTCGTTTGAGGATGTCACCGAGAGGCATCATACCCGCCTGCCAATCTCAAACCATGATCGGCCAGTCCCAACACATGATCGTCTAGTCCCAAACCATGATCGTCTAGTCCCAAACCATGATCGGCCGAACTTCGATGCTGCCTCTTTTTGCGGTGGGAATGCGCGCGGCAAGCGCCAGTGCTTCGTCGAGGTCGCTCGCGTTCACCAGATAGTATCCGCCGAGCTGTTCCTTGGTTTCTGCGAATGGACCGTCCAAGGTCAACGTGTTGCCGTCGCGTACGCGAACCGTCGTGGCGGTCGATACCGACTGCAGCGCATCCCCGGCCACAAACTGGCCCGATTCCTTGATCGCACGGGTAAATTCGCCGTACGCGCGCATCATCTCCGCCCGTTCCTCGTCGGTGATGCGGTCGCGTTCGCTCTCATTGTCGTAAATCAGCAACAGATATTGCATGGCCATATTCCTTTCGCGAAATGCGGTACAAGGGATCGTCGAACGAGCGCGACAGAAATCGACATGAAAAAATAAAAAAGTCGATGTCGATCTCGCGCCGGCTTGTTCGACTTCATAGCAGGTAGAACATGCGGCTCGGTTCGATGGCCGAAACCGCGAACGATAAGGAGCAACACGATGACGCGTGAATTTGGACGTTTTGTGTGGTTCGAGTTGATGTCGAACGATCAGCAGAAGGCAAAAGCCTTCTACCCGGAGCTCTTCGGCTGGAGTCTCGAGCCGATGACCATGGCCGACAAGAGTACCTATCCATTGCTCAAAGTGGGAGACACGCCGATCGGAGGCCTCGCGGTGTCTCCACCCGCAGAAGCGCCCACCCACTGGGTGCCCTCTGTTTCAGTCGATGATGTCGACGGCGTGGCCAAAAAGGTCCTCGCCGCGGGCGGCAAGACGTTGATGGATGCGATGGAAATGACGGGGGTAGGCCGTTTGCAAGCGGTCGCAGATCCGGGCGGAGCGCCATTGATTCTATTTCGCGGCGCGACCGGCGATCCCCCGCGAGCCACCGGCGTGGGCTCGGTTCACTGGAACGAGCTCTGGGCGAAAGACGCGCAAACGTCGCTCAAATTCTATAAAGAAGTGTTCGGCTATCAGCACGAGACCATGGACATGCCGACGGGCGCGTACCACGTGCTCAAGAGTGGCGACGACATGCGTGGCGGCCTCATGCAAGCGCCGGATCCCAATATGCCACCGATGTGGCTTCAGTATATCGAGGTCGCCAACCGCGACGATACGCTCAAACAGGCGCTCTCTCGCGGAGCCACCCAGCTTGGCGAGGCGATGGAAGTCGCGAACATTGGCCGGTTCGCGATACTTCAAGACCCGCTCGGAGGCGTCATCGGGGTGATTGAGCCAGCCGCGACTTGAGCAACGTCGTGTGATCGTCAACGCGAGGTTGGTTTGCCATTCCCCGCGTTGACGAGCCATGCGTTTGACCATCTCTTCGTTGACAGGGCCAGCCGTCTCGATACCCTGCGTCGGGCCGCATGAAGCAACGCATCGCAACTCTGTTTACGGGCACGTTTGGTCGGTACTGGGCTGGGTGGTGCTGGGCTGGATGGTGCTGGGCTGGATGGTGCTGGGCTGGATGGTGCTTGGCGAGTGGGGCAGGCTGCGGAAACCCAGATTGTCCGTCCGGCCGCGTGGTCAGCGATGACCTTGCGTGCGTGTGCGCGGAAGGGTTCATCGAAAACGACGACGGTGTTTGCGTACGCGCGGAGACTGGGGCGGGGAGCGAAATGCAAGGGCCGACCGGCCCGCCGCCCGATGTGACCGCGAGATTTCCCTGGAATGGCTACGCCACCGGAAGCGTCCACGCGGGCGGCTCGGCCGCGCGCAACCCGTTGCGTCCAAAGTTTGTATGGAACGAGGTTCAAGGCGCGGCCTTGTACCAACTTCAAGTTGACGATGAATGCGCGCTCACGTCGTTTCGAGACTGCGATTTCCCAAGCCCGGAGATAGACGACCAAGCGACCGGCCAGACGCATACACTATCGGAAGACCTGCCGGTCTCGATGGAACCCCCGGTCGGTCGCCGATACTACTGGCGGGTTCGCGCGTGCGCATCCGAGAGCGAATGCTCGGCATGGACCGAGGTGCGCTATCTCAACGTGGGCCGCCTAGATTCGGACTACAATGGCGACGGCTACTCCGACGTGTTGGTGGGAGCGCCCGATGTGGATGTAAGCAGTTTGGAAAGCTTCGGGTTCGCGAACATGTACCTTGGCAATGCCGGGAGCATCGATGCCGAGTCGGACGCCGAGTATGGAGACGTTGTTCCATCCTTCTTCGGTCTGTTCGGATCCACCGTCACGTCTGTGGGTGACGTAAACGCGGATGGCTATGCAGACGCCGCGATCAGCGGCTTTCGGGACAACTCATCCGACGCGGGTCGTGTGCACGTGATGTTCGGATCCAGAAGTGGGCTCCAAGACGAATCGCGCACGGTGATAAGTGCGCCGACTCCCCAGTTTGGTGACTCATTCGCCACGTCAATATCTTTGGGCGGAGACATCAACGGAGATGGTTTTTCTGATTTCCTCGTCGGCGCATCGGGACTGAGCAGTGGCGCAGAACGAGAAGGAGGCGCCTATATATTCTGGGGCTCCGCGGATGGCGTTGACGTCGAGGGTGCCGAGTTTTTGGACAGCCCAAACAACGCGCCTCAAGCGAGATTTGGTTTTGAGGTCGATGTTGCGGGCGATGTGAACGGGGATGGCTACCATGATTTCGTCGTGATTACCCGAGACGGTCCTGAGGCGCATCTTTATCTGGGCGGTCGCGATCTAGGCGGTTCCGCGCGATCGCTGGAACCGCTTCATTCGCTCGAACCAGAAGAAGGCATCGAAGGAAGTATTGTGGACGCTCGTGTGGATGGGCAGGGAGACATCAACGGCGATGGGTTTGCTGATGTCGCCCTTGGAATCGTGAGCTCCGTGACCCGAGCGCAAATCGCGCAAGTACACGTTTTCCTGGGTGACCAGACCCCCCGCGCAATCGCCGACCGGTCGCTTGAGTACCTGCCCAGCGTAGAAACATCGTTCGGAGGGTCGCTCGCCACGGGGGACCTCAACGGCGATGGCGTGGACGACCTGGTGGTAGGCGCGCGCAGAGCGCCGGAGGCTGGCCGATCTGGCGCGGGCGCCGCGGTCATCTACTTCGGAGCCGAGTTCGCCCAAGACAGCGCGTCGTCGTGGGGCACCGAGCCCATCGTCTTTGGCTCTATTCAACCCATGGAAGACGCAAGATTCGCGACCGCCCTGTCGACCGGCGACACCAACGGAGACGGCTTTTCAGACCTGATTGTGGGCAGCTCCAACGAAACCGAACCCGGCCGCCCCGAGACCCATGGCTTCGCCCGCGTATTTCCCGGCTCGGCCGAAGGTTTGTCCAAGGGCCAATTCGTATCCCTTATCAATCCTTACAACGACACCCTCGCAAACTTCGGAAAATCTGTTCGCTAGAAAGAGCGATCAGTCGATTCACCGCGCGTGAGCGGTGGTTTCGACAATAGATCCTTCACGGGTCTATTGGGAAGCCACACTGCAAGGCTTGTATGAGGCGAAAGGCATGCTGTCGATGGTGCTTCCCCGGTACGCATCGATTTGCGAGATCGCACCATCCACGTACTTAAAGTGAATCGCACCTAGATCTGGATTGGGCTGGTGGCTTTTCTCTGTTTCGCGGACCGGTGTTGCGTAGGGTCGCGGGGTGGGTTCGCGCCGCTTGCACTCCGTGTATTGGCCAGAGGCACCGAAGCAATCAAGTGGCGCTTGCATAATGATCGGCCTCCTTGCGACGCCGGATACTACCCAGATAGCGGCATTGTGCGTCGGACTGTTCGGGCTCGCAGCGTTGCTTTGTGTGACTGTGACGAGGATCGTGTTGTCGTTGCAGCGCCATGCGAGGTCTTGCAGCGCCGCGTTCGGCTTAAGATTTTTCGGGGAGCGTTCTTCGCCTTGTTGAACTTCGGAAGCGCACGCGGCGCACAGCGACAGCGCCACAAAGAGAAAACTGATGTTGCGCATGGTCTCAATCCTTTCCCGACGATGAGCAATTCGAGTGTGTGGCGGCTGCTCGTCGCATCGGTCGTGCCAAACGGGCCCCATTGCCGCTTTGAAAGCTGTAGCAGCTCGCCTCTCCGAAAGCTGTTTCATCATCACCATGATTCCACTATCGAATCGATCCTTTGTCGAAATCTTACGAGATCGGCATTGAATGAAAAATGCAGGCCGACACCAGCCACTTTTGCGGTAACTGAACCGCTGGTTACCGTAAGTGCTTCGTCTCGGTCGTTGAGAGTCGGACCTCCAGAGTCTCCTTTGCAATTCGCCCCGAATACGTGGCGGTTGAATTGCGATATCTTAGCTCGTCTGAGCTGACCCATCTCATGCCGGTGCCTAGATCGGTCGAGCACCGCCAAAGGACTTAGATTACACAACAAAGTAGTCGTTCCACCATAGCCGAACATACGAACGGTGGATTTGCTTTGCATCGACGCAATAGGGATGAGGCGGTGTTTCATCCGTTTCTTGAGTCGCAGCAAACGAATATCCGAGAAGGACCAGTTTCTCGGTTTCGTAATAGCCTCAGACCGGGAGATACCGACATACTCGACATCCGGGAGCTGTCTGATCCGCCAGGGATCGCCGGTCACGTCCAAGACCTGGCCGTTTGCGTTGGGAAACGCCACCACGATCGCGTCGGGGTTGTCGGTCAAAATGCAATGATCAGCAGAGATCACGACATTGCTCTTGTAGAGGAATCCACTGCATATTCCGGTCCTGCCTTTGGAGTCCGAGAAGTAGATGCCTACGATGGATGCATGAGTGCTTCCAGGGGGCGCTTTGACCTTTTCGCTAATCGTTCGTACGAGTTTTTCTTCCGGTGAATCGGGCGAGCCGCTGTACTCGGCAGCGCAACCCGTCGCAACGACAAGAAAAAACGTGGTAACGACCCGTTTCCTAGAGCACATGCGCGATAAGAGAAGCAACTGTCGCGCCTGCGCGGCCGCAAGGCGCGAGTGGACTATCAAGAGATTCGAACAACGTCATCTACCGCCAACGTCGGCGGCCGCGGGTTCGCCGGGGAAGGTTTATCTTCCCATGAATTAAGCTCGGCCATCCGAGAGTGGAAGGAAGAGTCTCCCGGCATTCCAGATCAAGCTGGCCGACCTTTCCTGAGGCGAGTCATATCATGGCATGTTTCGTGCTCATCCCTATGGATGATGTTCTTGACACAACACGCTGCCCGAAATCCGATCTTCAGCCGATCAGATGTTGGATTGCGTGGCAAATCCAGCAGCACGGCGGCGAAGGGTTCCAACCCGACTTTCAGAGAACACCGACTTTTCTAGACTATTGCGAAGGATATTCTGGATTTGCTCAATGAACCTGCCATTTGATGAGAGAACTGGAAGAGCAGATTTGACCGGTGGTGGCGTGTTCTATGAGGGAGTTAAGAGCTATGTTTTCGACACCACAGCGAGCCATATTGCTCCAATGCGTTTTGCTTGTCGCGACCACGATACTCGGTGGATGCGCCGCCGACGTTGGTAGCGAATCGGAGGGCGTGACGAAGCTGACGTCGGGGCACAAACCCGAGTATCCTTGGGGTGCTCGACTGTTCATTCAAGGGGATGGACCCGACTGGAATTGCGTGGGTTCACTCATCGCTCCCAGAGTGGTGCTGACATCGACCGAGTGCTTCCCGCAGGATGGCCTGGTTCGGAGCAGCAAGGCCGAGTTTCCATTGCTCGACAACGTCGGGCCGAGAGACATACACAGCTTCCGCCCACTCAAAGGCAGCTCCGGTACGCTGTATCAACCGGGATTAGTCATTCTCCAACGCGAGGTTAGACTTTCAACGGAAATAGGATACCCATCACGGGCAACATCGCCCCAGCAAGGCGAGTTCGCATACACGGTTGGTGTTGGCGGCAGCCAACAGCCACTAATCCAATCAACCTTGAATGCACTTCAACGTCACAACGATTTGTTTTACCGACATGACCAACTGAAGCTCACGCAGGGCGCCGACTTGGGAGGGCCTTGGGTCGTGAACGGAACGTGGCGGATTGCCGGAGTTACCGCAGGAAAGGTTCTTGTTGGACGCATCGATGTTGATCCGATCGCGTGCTGGATCACGCGCGAGATCGCGATACATGGTGGCGAAGGTTTCCAACCCGATATTCCAGGAACCCCATCTGCTGCGCACTATTGTCCGAAAAAAGCGTCGCAATAGTAGCGTGCCCAGCTGGACAATGCTTCAGCAGTCATTTTCCCGCGGACGACATCGCAGCCAGCTCGTCAGAAACTAGATCAGCATATTGAGCGGCGATTCAAGGAGCTCCCGCAGCACTGCGCAGTATTTGGCGCCGACCGCTCCGTCGACCACGCGGTGGTCGCAGCTGAGGGTGAGTTTCATGCGTTTGCCGGGCACGATGGCGCCGCCTTTGACGACCGGCTGGTCGGTGACTTGGCCGACCGCGAGAATGGCGCCTTCGGGCGGGTTGATGACCGCGGAAAACTCGTCGATTCCGAACATGCCGAGGTTCGAGACGGAGAACGTGCCCCCGGTGATTTCGTCGAGGCCGAGTTTCTTGTCGCGGGCCCGTCGCGCGAGCTCCTTCACCTCTCGGGAGATTTCGAGCACGCTCTTGCGGTCGGCGTCGCGCACGATCGGAGTGATCAAGCCGTCCGGAATGGCCACCGCGACGGAGATGTCGACGACTTGGTGGTATACGATTTCGTCGGTGTTCCACGATGCGTTGACCTCGGGTACGCGCCGCAGGCCCACCGCGCAGGCTTTGAGAATCAAATCGTTGACCGAGACTTTTTCGTCCTGCTTGGCGAGCGCCGCGTTCATGCTCTTGCGGGCGTTCCAAATCGGCTCTGCGTCGACGTCGAGCGAAAGATAGAAATGCGGGACTTGCTGTTTTGATTCGGTGAGGCGGCGCGCGATCGTCTTGCGGGTTGCGCTCGCTTTGACGGTGCGCGGGGGCTGTCGGACGCCGAATGCCGAAGCGGGAAGAGCTGCGGGCGCGGCGATGGTCTGGCCTTCGAGGTCGCGCTTGATGATTCTTCCGCGCGGGCCGCTGCCTTGAACCTGCCGCAAATCGAGGCCTTTTTCGCGCGCGATGCGGCGCACTAGGGGCGAAGAAAGCACTCGGCCGCCTGGCGCCGTTTCTGTCGACGTAGTTCCGGTCGCCGGTGACGCTGGCGGCGTGGCTGCAGCGGGCGCGGCGACCGCTGCGCTTGTGGCCCCTGCGCCATTCTGGGGCTTTGCACCCTGACCAGACGCGTCCGAAGCGGGCTGGCCTACTTGTGCCTGCTCGATCAGGCTGGTGATGTCTTCGCCGGCCTTGCCGATAATCGCTACGGGCGTATCGGGCGCCAGCGTTTCCCCTTCGGGCACCAAAATCTTCAGCAAGATTCCTTTGTCAAAGGAGCGAAACTCCATCGTCGCTTTGTCGGTCTCGACCTCTGCGAGCAGGTCGTCAACGTCGATGCTGTCGCCTTCTTTTTTGGTCCATTCGAGAAGCGTTCCTTCTTCCATGGTGGGGGAAAGTTTCGGCAGCCCAATGATCTTGGCCATAGCGCCCTTCTTTACCGACCGCGGTGGTCAACAGTGTAGTGAACACGGTGTAGTGAACAAAGTGTAGTGAACAGAGTTCATGAACCAGACAAAAACCTAGCTACGCATAGCAAACTGCGCGGACCGCGTCGGCTACGCGATCGACCGTCGGCAACACCAGCTCTTCGAGATTGGTCGCATAAGGCATCGGCACATCGAGCGCACCGATGCGCATGATCGGCGCGTCGAGATGGTCAAAGGCGTCGCGCTGTACGCGGTCGACGACTTCCGCTCCCGGACCGCCGTAGGGCCAGTGTTCATGCACCACCACGCATCGATTGGTTTTTTCGACGCTCTGCACAATGGTTTCGGTATCGAGCGGGCGCACCGTTCGTGGATCGATCACCTCACACTCGATGCCTTCTTTCGCCAGCACCTCGGCGGCTTCGATGGCGGTGTAGTAAGGCCGACCCCAGGCCACTAGCGTGCATCCATCTCCCTCGCGTGCGATCCGAGCCTTTCCGAATGGGACCAGCTCTTCCTCGCCCTCGTCCAGCACGTCACCTTTCACATTGTAGAGCGTTTCGCCCTCGAGAAAGATGACTGGATTGTTTTCGCGGATGGCTGTTTTCAATAGGCCCTTCGCGTCGCGCGGAGTTGCGGGAATGCATACCCAAACGCCAGGGATGCACGCGTAGAATGGATCTACGGAGTGACTGTGTTGCGCTGCGACTTGGCGAGCGGCTCCGTTGGGCCCGCGGAACACCACCGGAACGCGAAACTGGCCGCCGCTCATTTGGTGGATTTTCGCGGCGTTGCTGATGATCTGGTCAAACGCCACGAAACTGAAGTTCCATGTCATGAACTCGATCACCGGCCTAAGTCCCGTCATCGCGGCGCCCACGCCGATGCCCGCGAACCCCGCTTCGGCGATTGGCGTATCGATGACCCGCTGCTCGCCGAACCGTGCGAGCAGGCCTTCGCTTACTTTATACGCGCCTTGGTAGTGACCTACCTCTTCGCCCATCAGGAAGACATTTTCGTCGCGTTCCATCTCTTCGAGCATGGCCTCGCGAAGCGCTTCTCGATATCGAATCTGTCGCACAGCTCTAGCCCCCGTGGTGCCCAACCGATTGTTCAACCGACGAATCTACCGTTCGCGTGGTCCCGTTTGCGTGCCCCCGAGCGCCCGCGCCGGTCGGGGTTGGCTCGTTGTCTTCGGGGCCAGCGTAGACCTCGCCGAACATGATCTCTTCTTTCGCGGGCTCGGCCTGGTCGGCGAACGCGACCGCTTCTTGGATTTCGTTGTCGGCCTGCTCGTCCAAGGCGTCGAGCTCTGCCTCGCTCACGCCCGCGTCGGCCAGCTGTGCCCGCGTGACGAGCAGTGGGTCGCGCTCCTTGCGCTGCTCAAGCTCCGCACGCGATCGATACTTCGCCGGGTCGCTCATCGAATGGCCTCGAAACCGATACGTTTCGATTTCGAGAAACGTTGGCCCGTCGCCTTTGCGGGCTCGCTCCACCGCGCGCGCGACGCGATCTTGCACCACGCGTACATCGTGGCCCTCAAACTTGTCGCCGTGCATGCCATAGCCGGCTGCTTTGATCGACAAATCTTCGAGCGGCGATGTGCGCGACATCGGCGTGCCCATGGCGTACTGGTTGTTCTCGCAAATGAACAGGATGGGGAGCTTCCAGAGGCCGGCCAAGCTCAGTGCCTCGTGAAAACCGCCGATGTTGGTCGCACCCTCTCCAAAAAAACACACTGTCACGCGATCTTCGCCGATGTACTTCGACTTGAACGCTGCGCCTGCCGCCACCGCGAGGTGCCCGCCGACAATGGCCCAGCCTCCCAAGAAGTTATGCTCCGCATCGAAAAAATGCATGGAGCCGCCCATGCCGCGAGAGCATCCCGGGTCTTTTCCGAAGAGCTCGCTCATCGCTGCCTTCGGATCCATACCTCGGGCCAGAGCGATTCCGTGGTCTCGGTAGGTTTGAAACAAGTAATCGCGCTCATCAAGCGCGGCTACAGTGCCCACCGCGATGGCTTCCTGACCGATGTAGAGGTGCAGAAACCCGCCGATCTTGCCCTGGGCGTACCCTCGCGCTGCTTCTTCCTCGAAGCGGCGCATCACCATCATTTGCTTGTACTGCGCGATTAAGCGGTCGCGGTCCGAAGCCACAATAGCCTCCTACTGTCTCAGCCTCCTACTGTCTCTTCCCCGCCCTGTTTCTCGGGGTCGATCCTTCCGGAGCGGGGATCCCCCCAACCCCACGGGCGCGAGCGGAGCCTAGGAAGCCTTGGCTCAGTCTGCAACCGTATTTTCACGTCATGCGATTGACGCGGGTAGTGCCTCGTGGTTGAACGCTCTCACTTATGGCTCAGCGCGTTCTGGTCACCGGAGGAGCCGGTCTCATTGGCACCAATTTATGTCGCCGTCTGCTCGACGATGGCCAGCAGGTGATCTGTCTCGACAGCTTTTTCTGCGGTCGCAGAGAGAATATCGAAGACATGCTCGGAAACCCGCGATTCGAGCTGATTCGGCACGATGTGGTCCAGCCCATTCTCCTCGAAGTTGACCACATCTACAATCTCGCCTGCCCAGCCTCTCCGGTCCACTACCAGTTCAACCCCGTCAAGACGGTCAAGACATCGGTGCTCGGCACCATTCACATGCTCGGGCTGACCAAACGAGTGCGCGGTCGCATGCTCCAGGCCTCGACGAGCGAAGTCTATGGAGACCCCGCGGTGCATCCTCAAAAAGAGGAATACTGGGGCAACGTCAACCCCATCGGGACCCGCAGTTGCTACGACGAAGGGAAGCGCGTCGCCGAAACGCTCTGCTTCGACTACCACCGACAAAATCAAGTCGACGTGCGTGTGGTCCGCATTTTCAATACCTACGGTCCTCACATGATGCGCGACGACGGTCGCGTGGTATCGAACTTTATCGTGCAGGCCCTGCAAGGCGAGGACATCACCGTCTATGGCGATGGCTCCCAAACGCGGTCGTTTTGCTACGTAGACGACACCGTCGACGCGCTCGTACGCATGATGGAACAAACCGACACCCCCGGCCCCGTCAACGTTGGCAACCCTGTCGAAAATACCATTCGTGAGCTTGCGGAATTGGTCATCGAACTCACCGGCACCCGCAGTCGTATTGTCGAGCGCCCCCTTCCTGATGACGACCCCGTACGCCGCCGCCCCGACATTACGCGCGCGCAAAAATCCCTGGGCTGGCAACCTTCGGTATCGCTTCGCGATGGGTTGATGGAGACGATCTCCTACTTCCAAAAACTGCTGTAGAGCGGCGGCCTTTTGGCCTGAGCGCGGCTTACCTCCTCGCTCTCTCCCTGCGAAAGGCTCGGAGCCTTCCTCAGTCGTTCGCTGTGGGGGCGCTCGCGCTCAG
>JANQQS010000221.1 GCA_028284955.1 Myxococcota bacterium
AGCGCCCCCACAGCGAACGACTGAGGAAGGCTCCGAGCCTTTCGCAGGGAGAGAGCGAGGAGGTAAGCCGCGCTCAGGCCAAAAGGCCACTGCTCTACACTAGCCACCGATTTGAGACATCGATCGACCTGGCTTCACAAACAACCCGTCGGTGATGTGATGCTTCTTCTCTTTGGTACGCACCGCGCCCACCAGGCACGCGCGCAGTTCATCATCCGAACCCTGTCCTGATCCGTCGTTTGCGGGCGCGCGTAGTACCCGCCGCAAGTCGTGCTCTCGTTGAGAAAACAAACAGGTGCGCAACTTGCCGTCAGCGGTCACTCGGATTCGATTGCATTGGGCGCAAAACGGCTCTGAAACGGAGTTGATAAACCCGACCGCGCCAGCCGATCCATCCGCAAAACGCCAATCGCGGCTCGGGGCGTGCGGGTCGTCTCTTGGTGTCGGTAGGAGAGGAAAGCGTTCGTGGATACGCGCGTGAATCTCCGCTCCCGAAACCCACACATCGGGACCCCACTCGGTGCCGTGCTCGAGCGGCATAAACTCGATGAACCGCACCGTGACCCCGCGTTCGCGCGCGAACGAGGCAAAATCGATGACTTCGCGATCGTTGACCCCGCGCATCACCACGCAGTTGAGGTGAACTGGGCCGAGGCCTTCGCGAAGCGCCGCCTCGATACCTTGAAGCACCTCGCCAAGCGCCTTCCGTCGAGTCATCGCGAAAAAAGTGTCTTCCTGGAGGCTGTCGAGGCTCACGTTCACTCGCGAAAGACCAGCCTCCGCAAGGGCCGCCGCGTACTTTGTAAGACGGGTGCCATTGGTGGTCAGCGCCAAATCATCGAGGCCTTCGATCGCGCGCAACATCCGAACGAGTTTCGGCACGTCGCGCCGCAAAAGAGGCTCGCCCCCCGTGATGCGGACTTTGCGAACCCCGAGGGATACCGCCACCCGCACCAGACGGGTCATCTCTTCGAACGACAGCAATGCCTCACGAGGCAGCCACGTGGGCGCTTCCTCCGGAATACAGTAACGACACCGCAAATCGCAGCGGTCGGTCACGGATACGCGCAAACTCGAAATCCGTCGCTGATGTCGGTCGGCCAGAGTCAAACGACGTCACCCGGCACACGAACCCGAGAGCCAACACTAGCGCGCGCATCGGAAGCGGGCAGATGAGCGAACGACGCGCACGCGCCGCAGCGGGCCCACTCGGATGATCCATCTTCGTAGAATTCGTGTTTCCAAATCGGAACCTGAGCCTTCACGTGGTCGATGATGTAGCGGCATCCCGCAAATGCTTGCTCGCGATGTTGCGCGCACGCGCCAACCCACACGGCCAAATCCCCAACCTCGAGGGCTCCTACGCGATGCACGCACGCCGCGCCGACCAGCGCAAAACGTTGCGCTGCTTCTCGGACAACGCGCGCTCCTTCACTCACCGCCAGCTCGGAGTAGGCCTCATATTCGAGGCGCACCACCGTTCGCCCTTGGTTTTCGATCCGCACCCAACCCTCGAACGACGCATATCCACCAGCTCGACGATCGCGGAGGCCCTCTGCGTACCGGGTCGGCGACAGCGTATCCGCCGTTAGCGCAAACGGGCTCGGTCGCGACATCTCGTCTGGCGAACCGAATACGTTCATTTCACCGGTCATCCTCCCGACACCGGTGGCAAAAACGCAATCGAATCTCGGTCCCGAAGCGCGTGGTCCCATGAAACCAACTCATCGTTGATCGCCACGCGAACCTGGTCGGCTTCGAGCGCAAACCCGTACCGGCGCTGAAGCTCGGCGTAGAGCTCGCGCAAATCGCTTGATGGAGCCTCGATCTCCTCCTCCGCAAGCCCACGCAGTTCGCGAAACACCGCGAAATATCGAATCCGCACCGACTTCACAAAAACCTCATCGATGCACACGCTATCGCGCCATCCTCCGCGCCGCGCAAGGCAAACCGATCGGCTTCATGCACGACACCTGCAGAGCGCAAAACCGCCCGATTGTTTCGGGCAGCCCCCTCGCACATTTCGAGCATGTTTCTGAACGCAAACAAATTGCGCACCCCTGCTCGGATCGCTTGAGGCGCTCTTCGTGCCTCGCCATAACGGAATGGATTTGCATACGGGGTATGGACTTGGAACAACGGAACACGAGCAAGAAACTCGTGGTGGTCGGCAACGGCATGGTGAGCTACCGGCTCTGCCAGCGGCTGGTCGAAGGCGCGCCGCAGCCTTACGCCATCACGGTCATCGGCGAAGAACCTATACCGGCGTACGATCGCGTCGGTCTCACCAACTACTTCGCCTCAAAAAGCGCGGACAGCCTGATATTGGCGGGTCGCGACTGGTATTCCGACCACGGCATTGAGCTTGTCACGGGCAAGCGCGTCGCGCGTATCGACCGGGCGAACAAGACGGTGCAGTGCGTCTCGGTGCCAGCACGCGGAGCCGTCGACTCGTCCGCGGGCACCAGTCAGGCGGGAGGCCAAGAAACCAACAGCACTCTAGCCTACGAAACCCTGGCCTACGACATCCTAGTGCTCTGCACTGGCTCGGCCCCCTTCGTCCCGCCGATTCCGGGTCGCGAGCGGCCTGGTGTATTTGTGTATCGGACCATCGACGACCTCGATGCGATTATTCAGTACTCGGTGAGCACAGAAAGCGCCGTCGTACTGGGAGGCGGCTTGCTCGGTTTGGAGGCAGCCCGCGCGGTTCAAGAATGTGGACTGCGCACCCACGTGGTGGAGCTTGCTCCTCGATTGATGCCGCGACAGCTCGACGACTCGGGAGCGCGTTTACTGACCCGCAGCGTGGAGGAACTCGGCGTAGAGGTTCATGTCGGAGCCGCCACCAAAGCGATCGTCGGCCGTTCAACTTCTGAACACGACGATCGAAACACTGCCCCCCCAACAACCCCGGTGGCGGGAATCGAACTCGACGGCGGGTCGTTTATCGACGCTGGCATGGTGGTGATCTCGGCAGGCATTCGGCCACGAGACGAGCTCGCGCGAGATGCCGGCCTCGATGTCGGCCCGCGTGGAGGCATCGCCGTCGACGACGGTATGGCCACCTCCGACCCATCAATTTTCGCGATCGGCGAGTGCGCGCTCCACCGCAACACAATCTACGGACTGGTTGCCCCGTGCTACGAGATGGCTGACGTGCTCGCACGGAAGCTGACCGGTCAGGACGATGCGTTCGAGGGCGCCGATTGTTCCTCCAAGCTCAAACTGCTCGGAACCGACGTGGCAAGCTTTGGCGACCCCTTTGCCGATGGCGAGGACATCCGCACCATCGTCTACCAAGACTTGGTCAAAGGTATCTACAAGAAACTCGTGCTCTCTCACAAAGGGACCCGACTCGCGGGCGGTGTGCTCGTTGGCGACTCCACCGAATACGCGACCCTCGTTCACGCTGCGCGCACTCAAACAGAGCTCCCGGAGCATCCTGAAGAGCTGATTCTGGGCGCCAAAAGCGCAAGCGCCCCCGGCGCGCTCCCCGATGAAGTCCAAATCTGCTCCTGCAACGCGGTCAGCAAGGCGGATATTTGCCAGGCGTTGCGCGAGCAAGAGCTGTCCACGGTCGGAGAAGTCAAATCGTGTACCAAAGCCGGCACCGGTTGCGGCGGATGCCTGCCGCTGGTGACCGACATCGTCAACGCCGAGCTCAAAGCGCTCGGCAAAGCGAAAAAGCCCCGACTCTGCGAACATTTCGCCCATACACGCCAAGAGCTCTTCGAAATCATCTCGGTGACCGGAATCTCTTCGTTCGAGGAACTCATCGAGCGCTACGGCAACGGAGCAGGCTGCGAAATCTGCAAGCCCACGGTGGCGTCGATCTTTGCGTCGACCCACAACGACATGATTCTCAACCACGCCACCCTGCAGGACACCAACGACCGCTTCCTCGCCAACATCCAGCGGCAAGGCCTCTACTCCGTCGTACCGCGGGTTCCGGGGGGCGAAATCACGCCCGAGAAGCTCATCGTATTGGGCCAGGTAGCCAAGAAATACGGCCTCTACACCAAGATCACAGGCGGCCAGCGCATTGACCTCTTCGGCGCCCGACTCAACCAGCTCCCCGATATTTGGGAAGAGTTGATCGATGCGGGCTTTGAGAGTGGTCACGCCTACGGCAAAGCGCTGCGTACGGTCAAGAGCTGCGTGGGCACATCGTGGTGTCGCTACGGTGTACAAGACTCCACGGCGTTCGCGATTCGCGTAGAGAACCGCTACAAAGGTTTGCGCGCGCCCCACAAACTCAAAGGCGCAGCAAGCGGCTGCATTCGAGAATGCGCCGAAGCGCAGAGCAAAGACTTCGGGCTTATCGCCACCGAAAAAGGCTGGAACCTCTACGTCTGCGGCAATGGCGGCGCCAAACCGCGACACGCCGACCTGCTCGCCGCCGACGTCGACGAGGAGACCTGCGTCAAATACCTCGACCGATTCTTGATGTTCTACATCAGCACCGCGGACAAGCTCACGCGAACCGCCGCGTGGCTCGAAAAACTCGAAGGCGGCATCGAACATCTGCGCGACGTCGTGGTCCACGACAGCTTGGGCATCGCCGACGAGCTCGAGCAAAAGATGCAGCGCTTGGTTGACACCTACGCCTGCGAATGGACGGCGGTGGTACGAAACCCGGAACGCCGCGCTCAGTTTCGCCACTTCGCCAACAGCAGCGCCCACGATACAACCGTCCAGCTGGTTGAAGAACGCGGGCAAACTCGACCCAGCCCCTGGGATCAGGATTCAGAAGCGCAAAACCAGGTTCAAGACAGCTCTCGCGAAAAACGGAAGCTCCCGGTCGTGGACCTCGCGGCAGACACCGAGTGGGTCCCTTGCGCGCGAGTCGAAGACGTTCCCGAGAACGGCGGCATCAGCGTGCAATACGGCGACACCCAAATCGCGGTGTACAACTTCAACTCGCGGGGCAGCTGGTACGCCACGCAAAACAGCTGCCCACATCGCCACGATATGGTGCTTGCGCGCGGCATCTTAGGAACCCACAACGACACCCCTAAGGTCGCGTGCCCGCTTCACAAGAAGACGTTTAGTTTGGAGTCGGGCGAATGCCTTTCGGGCGAGGAGTACGAAATCTCGACGTTCCCCGTCAAGGTAGAAAACGGGCGAGTCTACGTGCAGCTCCCGCCGCCGAGCGCGCTCGCGGACATGGATCGCGATGCGTTCGGCTCGCGATGCGATGTGTCGGCTTTGCAACAAACCGCGGCGGAATAAACGATGGAATCTGTTGTCGATGGGTCCGTCTTCACTGGCGCCCAGGAAACCGAAAAAAAGAACAAAGTCGCTCTGCCTTTGCTCGGCAAAATCCAGCAGGCGCAGCGCTCCCAAGCCGACCTCACCGCGGTCGAACGCTTCGCGCGGGTTCACGAGCAGCAAAGCAAGAGCAGCGGGTCACCCGCTTCGTCGACGCAGCAACCGCCCGCCCAGGCTCGCTACTACCGCAACCTAATTCCGCTCACTAAACCCGGAGCAGGCGAGCAGTATGCATTCGAGGTCGACTTGGATGTCTGCACGGGATGCAAAGCGTGCGTCACCGCCTGCCATCGCATGAACGGCCTCGAAGACGGTGAAGCATGGCGTTCGGTCGGACTGTTGCACGGCGGCACGTCATCTGAGCCAGTTCAACAAACGGTTACCACGGCGTGCCATCACTGCCTCGACCCCGCGTGCATGAACGGCTGCCCGGTCGGCGCGTATGAAAAAAGCTCCGAAACAGGCATCGTCAAACATTTGGACGACCAATGCATCGGTTGCCAGTACTGCATGTTGACCTGCCCGTACGAAGTTCCTCAGTTCAGTGAACGAAAAGGCATCGTGCGCAAGTGCGACATGTGCAGCGACCGGCTTGCCGAAGGCGAAGCTCCCGCGTGCGTGCAAGCGTGCCCGAACGAAGCCATTTCGATTCGCGTCGTGAGCACACAATCGGTTCTCGAGGACGCACAGGGTGATTCATTTCTCCCCGGGGCGCCCTCGCCCGGCATCACCGCACCCACGACGACCTACAAAACCAACAAGCCTCAGCCCAAAAACCTTCTCCCGGCTGACTTTTTCAGCGTTCGCCCCGCGCATACCCACCGCCCCTTGGTCATCATGCTGGTGCTTACTCAGCTGTCGGTGGGTGCGTTCTGCGTGCAATCGCTGTCGGCCGCATTCGGTCCGCTGCACGCCTGGGTTGCGCTGGGAACCGGTTTGCTCGCGCTTGCGGCGAGTGTGCTCCATCTAGGTCGCCCCCAATATGCCTTCCGAGCATTCATTGGATTGCGTACTTCGTGGCTGAGCCGAGAGATCATCGCGTTCGGCATGTTCGCTCCGCTCGCCGCAGCCTACGCGCTCACCCTATGGAAACCGGAATGGTTCGGCGACATACCTTTCGCCGCCGCCCTGCTCGGCCCGGAGCTCGGGTTCGCGGTCGCCGGAGTGGGTCTGCTCGGCGTATTTTGCTCCGTGATGCTCTACCACGTGACCCGCCGCGTATTCTGGAGCGCCGGGCGGACGGCGTTCCGGTTTTATATGACCGCGGCCGTGCTCGGAATTGCCACCACCGTATGCACTACCGCGATCACCGCGGCATGGACTTCCTCCGAGGCATCCGCCGCTGCGCTGATTCGTCAGCTCGGCGCCGCGCTGATGCTCGCCACGGCAATCAAACTCGCCGGCGACGCGACACTCTTTCTCCACCTTCGCGACAAACAATTCGGCGACTTAAAACGCAGCGCCGTGCTTATGACGGGCGAACTTTGGCGCTGGACCTTTTTTCGTTTCGCCGCGGGAGCCATCGGGGGCGTGCTCGTTCCCGGCGCCCTGCTGCTGAGCGCGACGCCGACGCAGTGGCCCCCGGTCGTCGCTGCGAGCGCCGCGAGCCTCGTTTTTTGTTTGATTGGGGAAATCTTTGAGCGAAGCTTGTTCTTCGCCGCGGTCAGCGCTCCGCGAATGCCGGGCACGATCGGCTCCGCTGCGCGCTGATCGCCGAAGCACGCTCGTTACTCACGCAGTTCGCTAGCATGAAGGATGCAATTTTAGCATGAGCAGCTCAATTTTAGAACGAGCAAAAACCTTGCTCCGCGACCCATCCGGCGTTCTCACCCAAGATTTGGTGCGGAGCCCGGGTGGATTCGGCCTCGGCCAAGTGCCCACCAAGCTCAAACCCGATGCCGTGACGACGTCGGTCTGCGGATTTTGCTCCACTGGCTGCGGGCTCGATATTCACCTTCGAGAAGGTCGCGCGATCAGCCTGTCGCCCGCGACCGACTACCCTGTCAACCTTGGCATCGCATGCCCCAAAGGTTGGGAAGCGCTTACCCCGCTCGAATCGGAAGACCGCGCGACAGCTCCGCTGATGCGCGATGCGCGCGGAAAGCTCGCGGAAACCGATTGGGAAACCGCCATTCAGACATTCGTCGATCGCATGAAGGCGATCCAGAGCGAACACGGCAAAGACTCGGTCGCTTTCATCAGCACCGGCCAAATCCCCAGCGAAGAGATGGCGCTGCTCGGTGCGCTGGCCAAGTTTGGCATGGGTATGGTCCATGGCGACGGGAATACCCGGCAGTGCATGGCCACCGCGGTGGTCGCCTACAAACAAGCGTTCGGGTTTGATGCGCCTCCTTATACCTACAAAGATTTTGAAGAGTCGGATGTCTTGGTGTTCGTGGGAGCAAACCCGTGCATCGCCCATCCCATCATGTGGGAACGCGTTTGCAAGAACCAACGCAATCCAAAGATCATTGTCATCGATCCGCGTCGCACAGAGACGGCGATGGCGGCGGCGCTCCACGTGCCGCTCCGACCCAAGAGCGACCTGCGCTTGTTCTACGGCCTCGCGAATCTATTGATCGAGCGAGAATGGATCGACCGAGAGTTCATCGAAGCGCACACCCTAGGCTTTGAGGAATTTCGCCGACACGTGGCTCGCTTCACCCTCGAAACTACCGCGCAAGATACCGGCATCGCGGCAGAGCAGCTCGAGCAGCTGGCCTCAGCCATTCATCAAGGCCAGCGCGTCTCTTTCTGGTGGACCATGGGCGTCAACCAAAGCCACGAAGGGGTTCGGGTTGCCCAATCGATCATCAATCTCGCGCTCATCACGGGAAACATCGGCAAGCCAGGGACCGGCGCCAACTCGATCACCGGGCAATGCAACGCCATGGGCTCGCGGCTGTTCAGCAACACCACGAATCTCCTCGGCGGCCACGATTTCACGAACGTGGCCCATCGAAACAAAATAGCCGACGTACTGGGCATCGACGCGACGGTCATACCCGACCGCAACAGCTGGGCCTACGACCAAATCATGGAAGGAGTCCACCGCGGAACCATCAAAGGGCTTTGGATCATCGCCACCAACACCGCGCATTCTTGGATTAATCAGGCCGACGTTCCTGACCTCCTGGGCAAGCTCGATTTTCTCGTGGTGCAAGACATGTATCGCAACACCGAGACCGCGGAGCACGCTGATCTTGTATTGCCAGCCGCGGGCTGGGCCGAAAAAGACGGCACCTTCATCAACTCGGAGCGCCGGATCGGACTGATCAAAAAGGTCGCGCGAGCCCCTGGAGACGCGCTGGCCGATTTCCACATTTTTAAACTCATCGCTGAAGCATGGGGCTGCGGGGCCATGTTCGAGCGCTGGGAATCTCCCGAGGCGGTGTTCGAGATTCTCAAATCAGTCTCCGCGGGACAGCCCTGCGACATCACGGGCATCGAAGGCTACGAAATGCTCGAAAGCCATCGAGGCATTCAATGGCCCTTGCCCAAAGGACAGCCAGTAAAGCCACGGAGCGAGCGCCGACTATTCGCGAACGGTCGGTTTTTCCACGCCGACGGCAAAGCGCGTTTTCTTTTCGAAGAACCGCAAGCACTGCCGGAGCCCACAAGCCGTCGCTACCCGTTCTTGCTGCTCACCGGCCGGGGAAGCTCGAGTCAATGGCATACGCAAACCCGAACCAGCAAATCCGCGGTGCTGCGCAAGCTCTACGCGGAAGAGCCCTACGTCGAAATCAGCCCCGACGATGCGGATCGACTGGGCATCCAGCCACACTCGTGGGTCACCGTTCGTTCCCCGCGGGGATCGCTCAAAGCCCGCGCGTTTGTGACTCGCGTCGTGCGGCCAGGTCAAGTGTTCGTTCCGATGCACTACGCCAAAACAAACCAGCTGACGTTTCCCGCCTTTGATCCGTATTCGCGACAGCCCGCGTATAAAGCAGCTTCGGTATCGGTAGAGCCGCTCGGGAGAGCCTGAAAGCCATTGCCGGCATTTGGTTTCAACATTTCATGTCTTCGAAAAGCTACCGAAACATTCGCGCCCTAGCGTACCGATGAACAGTCGCCGTTACGGCCGCGGAAGCGCTTGTCGTAACTTGCGACGCTCAGCAGTCTGAAACTTCAAACCGGGGTACATCATCATGACGAACGAACGCGGCCAAGCCGTTCGGATCCAGCTTAGTGACTTCAAGACGCCGCAGATGCGCGCCTTTCATCTTTCGTGGTTTGCGTTCTTTCTCTGCTTCTTTGGATGGTTCGGCATCGCCCCACTCATGGCAGTGGTTCGAGAAGAGCTCAACCTGACCAAAGAGCAAATCGGCAACACCATCATCGCTTCGGTCGCGATTACGGTCATCGCTCGACTCGGCATTGGCTGGCTGAGCGACCGTATTGGGCCACGCAGGGCATATTCGGCTCTATTGGTCCTCGGTTCGTTCCCGGTCATGGGCATCGGGCTCGCCAACACCTACGAATCGTTCTTGCTGTTTCGCCTGGCCATCGGCGTCATCGGCGCTTCGTTCGTGCTTACCCAGCACCATACTTCGCTGATGTTCGCGCCCAACTGCGTCGGCACCGCCAACGCGACCACGGCCGGCTGGGGAAATCTCGGCGGCGGAGTCACGCAAATGGTCATGCCGCTTATTCTTGCTGCGTTTCTTGGCCTCGGAGTCGGCGAGTATTGGGGTTGGCGACTGGCGATGATCGTGCCCGGAATCGCGCTGATGATCACCGGGTTTGCGTACTACAGGTTGACGCAGGATTCGCCTGAAGGAAACTTCAGCGACCGAAGCAAAACGTCACGCGAAAGCGCAAAGGGCACGTTTGTCACCGCTGCCAAAGACTATCGCGTGTGGGCGCTCTTCGTGGTGTATGGAGCGTGTTTCGGAGTCGAGCTCACCATCAACAACATCGCCGCGCTCTACTTCCATGATCGCTTTGGGCTCGGCGTGGCGACGGCCGGTATCGTGGCAGGTCTATTTGGTTTGATGAACCTATTTGCTCGGACCATGGGTGGCTACTTCAGCGACAAAGTAGGCATTCGCTGGGGCCTCCGCGGGCGCGTTGCATTCTTGGGGTTTGTGCTGCTCGCCGAAGGCATGGCCTTGATGGTGTTTTCTCAAATCGCAGTGCTGCCGCTCGCGATCGTGTCGCTCATCGTATTCAGCCTCTTCGTGCAAAGCTCGGAAGGCGCGACGTATTCAGTGGTGCCCATGTTGAACAAGAAAGCGCTCGGCTCCATTTCGGGCATCGTCGGCGCGGGCGGCAACGCGGGCGCAGTCGCGGCAGGCTTTTTGTTCCGATCGGAGGCGCTCGATACATCTACCGCGCTACTCTATCTTGGTGTCGCGGTGGCTGCGATCTCGGCGCTGACGCTGGTGATTCGTTTCTCCCCCGCACAAGAAGACGCAGCCCGTCAGGAAATGCGCGAGAGTTTGCGGGCGCGGTCGTCGGCACTGCAAAGCGCCTAGCTACCTGAGGGTCTGGCACCCAGACCCTCTCGTCGGGGTACGACCCCGCCGATTCACCCAAACTCCCCCGCCAGGACGCATGCGCGATGGTGACCGTGGAGTTCGCCAATCAGGTCATTGCCGAGTGTAGTGCACGAGACTGTGCTGCTTGATTGGGCACGGCTTGCTGTTGACCTGCTGAGCTGATCGCTGCGATACACCTTCACTGCTTTGGAACCGCGGTACACGTCACTGCTTTAAAGGAGCTGGTTTATGAGATTGCTTAGGATGGAGTGGTCCCAGGTTGGGATCGCGATGGCGGCTTGCGCCGTGTGGACCGCGACTGCGGTCGCCCAAACGGATGCGCCAACGCAGACCGACACGCCGGCACGCGAGCAGAGTCGCGTTCAGCCGGAGAGCGAACCGGCAGACTCGGGAACCGATCGCGCGAGCGACGAAGCGGAAGGTGCAACGCCGCAGGCAGAGGAACCGCCCACCGATCCTGCGAGCGCTCCGGTGGAATCGAATGGTGCAGATTCTGAGACGGGAGGTTCCCAAGCTGCAGACACACAGACGGGCGATTCTACCACCACCACCGACACGAGCGCGGCGGAGAGCAGTGTCGATGTAAGCACTGGGAACTTGAGCACCACCAACTTGAATGCAGCGGGCCCTCAAGCCACCACAGAGCAAACTTCGGAGGACGGCAAGGACTCCAGCAAAAACGCAGAACCCGCGACCAAAGATGGCCCATGGACGTTCTTGGGAGCGGAGTGGAAACCGCATGCGCAGGTTCGTGAGCGACTCGAGATTCGCATCAACAACTACGCTCCCGGACCGAACGATTCCTCGGAAGTGCACTTTGTAACCTCGCGTGCCCGGGTGGGCCTGGAGGTAAACTGGAGCGCGGTGCGGCTGTTCACCCAGCTGCAAGACGCACGCAATCTCGGCGCCGCGCCGCCCGCCGACAATTCGAACGCGAGTACCGGCATGCACCAGGGATACGTGGAACTCCGAAGCCCTTGCAAATGCGGCTGGCTTCGGCTCGGTCGCCAAGAAATCAACTACGGCGATGAACGACTGATCGGCGCGCTTGATTGGACGCAGCCAGCACGCTCTTTTGACGCGCTCCGGGTTCATCTCGGAAACGCCGATTCGCCCGCCGAACTCGACATGTTCGGATCCATCTTGCGCGACCAGCAACGGTTCGAAATCGTCACCATGGCGCCAGACGGAACAGAAACGACCTCCATGGGTGATTCAAACGGCGACTACCTCGCGGGCATGGAGTTTTCGTGGAGGCCCGTCGATTTTCTCACCATTCAGCCCTATCTCATTTACCGACACGACGGCCCCATCGCGGACAACCCTACCCGGGACCGAGATATCGCGTCCCCCGGCTTGCGCATTACCTCACCCGGCATCGGGGGCTTTTTCTATACCCTCGACGGCACGCTCCAGTTCGGCAAGGTGGGCACCAACAACCATTTCGCGTACGGGTTTGCCGGCGATGTCGGTTACAAGATCGACTCTCCAGCCCGGCCCGCGATCAGCGCCGGGGTCGCGCTGGCCTCGGGCGGAAGCTCGGCTGGCGAAGATGCCGACCAGTTCGAAAACTTTTTTCCCACCAACCACAAGTTCTACGGTTACGTCGACTTGTTTGGGTGGCGCAATATCATCGAAGAGCACATCAAGGTTGCTCTAAAACCAAAATCGCTTCCCTTCACGGCCACGTTCTTCATCTTCAACTTCGGTCTGCAGGATGGCGACGCGCCTTGGACCAACGCGGGCGGCGCGGTGCTGGGCCAGTCGGATGAGTCGGGCAGCAATCAGCTCGGCCAGGAAATTGATTTCGTGCTCAGTTGGAAGCCCCTCCCCGGAGTTGGCCTCAGCGGTGGCTATGGCCTCTTCATTCCCAACAAGGGATCGAAACGCCTCGGCAACGAGGATCCCACGCATTGGATGTACCTGATGTTCGGCGGCAAAATGGGCTCCTAGCTCTTCTAGCTCCGCAACTAGAAGCTAAGCCCATATGTCCTCGGCGGACCGCCCGGTGTCTCGTCCTCGGAGGGACGGGTCCCCCTGAACTCGGGCGCGAGAAGGAAGGGCAACGACTCGTTCGAGTCGTCACCCTTCCTTGCCTAGATGCCCTCAGACACGGGGCCGCCCTATCCCTCCTGTGGGCGAGACACCGGGCGGTCCGCCTCCATAGAGAACTCATTGAGCAGTTGATTGTTTGCCACCTGAGCTGTTGTGGCGTGCCAAGATCAATCTGTTTATCCAAGAAGGCGGACCACTGAGGGTCGCGCCCGCAGGAGGGATGGGTGGGTCCCGTGTCTGAGGGTATCTCCATAGGCCACGGTCGCGACTCGAATGAGTCGTGGCCGTGGCTTCCTGAGCCCGAGTTCGGGGGACCCGTCCCTCCGAGGACGCGACCCTTAGTGGTCCGCCGAGGACGAATAGGCTAGTTCCCCAACGCGTGCGGGGGAATGAGAAACAACGAGCCTCGGACACGGCGCTTCGACGCGGCGCCGCGAAGGTATTCTTCGTGTTCGTTGTGAGTGCTCAGTTCTATTTTGTGGTCGCAGCCTACGACAACCCACACAAGCATTTTGGCTATCAGCCATTTAGCCAATCGAGCACGTGGGAAAGCTCTATCGTCCGGGTGCTGCATTCGGGAGAGAGAATCGATATTCGCGACGGCTGGGAAGGCTACCGATGGTCTGAGCTGGTGCGCGAACGAGGGCTCGATGCGCCGTGGGTCCGCCGCAGCGCGCCTTCAGGCGTCGAATCCACGCTCGATTTTTTTCAGCAGGCGCTCAATTGGGTGGCCACCCATACGCCCCGCGATAGAGAGACGCGCTATTTCGAAGCCCATGTTCGGTACATCAAGAATCGCGGCGCGCCTCAAACCGTGGTGATGCGAAGCGTGGAGCGACCGGCGGCCCCGTGAGTTCTGGTGCCCAGCCCGCGCCCTGCTCTCTGTGGAGCGCCTGGAACGACCTGTTCGAACGCACGGGAAGCACCCGCGCCATCGCGGTGTTGCGCATTCTTGTCGGCCCCATCGTCATCGTGCACCTCTGGCCGTTTCTAGAGCAGGCGCAGTCCGGCCTCTACTTTGCCGACGCGTTCTTCGTGCCCTTCTTCGACTGGTGGCCCGTGCTGAACGTAGGTGTCTATCGGGCGCTGATTTGGCTCGCGATCGCCAGTTCGGTGGCGATGTCACTAGGTCTCGGGACACGGCTTGCGTGCGCCTACACGTTTTTCTTCGTGTCGTTCAACGTATTGAGCAACCAGCTCTTTTTTCACCACAATCGCGCGTTCCTGATGTCGATTCTCTTTGGGCTGGCGCTCATTCCCTGCGGCGCCACCCTGAGCATCGACGCGTGGCTTGCCGCGCGACGAGGACGCCCCCTAGCCGACGCCATGCCACTCTGGCGTCTCTACCTTGTTCGATGCCTCGCCTGCACGCCCTACCTCGCCTCCGGCGCCAGCAAGCTGATCGACCCCGCCTGGTGGGGCGGCGTGGTGATGTACGACCGCTTGCTTCGATTTCGCCACATCGCGGAGCAAAAAGGCGTCCCTTCAGAGCTCATCGACATCATCGCTGTACCGGAGTTTCACGCCGTCTTCTGGAAGTTTGTCGTGCTCACCGAGCTCTTCATCGGCATCGGTTATTGGTTTGGGCGAACCCGGGTCGGCGCCATGTACATGGCGCTAGGATTCCACGTCCTCATCGAAATCACGTCACGAGTCAGCGTGTTCAGCTATCTCGGCATCTGCGCCACCCTCATCTGGGTGGTCCCTCAAACCCGCGACCGGATCGTCTACCTGCGCCTCGATACGCCAGGCGGCCGTCGCTGGGTGCGCGTGATCCAGGCGCTCGACTGGCTCGCGCGCTTCGACATCCGCCCTCAACAGGCCCCCGCATCAGCAAACGAAAAGCGCAAAAAGATCGAATGGGTGGTCGACGATCGCAGTGGCCGCATAGAAGGCGCAGCCGCGAGACGGGTTCTCCTTAGCCGCTTGCCTATCTTTATGCCGTTGGTCGCGCCGTGGCTGTTGCTCTCCGAGCACCGACGCTCGCGCCGAGCGTCTACGGACGCGCCCCTTGCAGATACAACCGCGCGAATTTCGCAGCGTTGACGAAGCACGAACCTGCATACGGCGCCCCCGCGGCGATCATTAGGCGACCCTCCGAACCGTCCGACATATGTTTCGAAAGCCACTGAACGGTCACGCGGAAGGTTCCATGTTCAACTCTAACGCACCGCTCTAGTTCACTGCCTTCGACAACTTCTTGTTCGCGAGTCACGACTTCTTGCTTGACCAAGACGTGGTGAAAATCCGGAATGAGAATGCGCCCTTCGATCTCATAGGTCTCGTCCACGTGGGCAGCGGTGCATGAAAAATTGTTGGTGATGTCCACACCAAGGTCTCTGAACGCATTTCCGCAGGATGAGTACGAGACGTTGCGACTGCAGGGCGATCTCGTATCCGACGATACGACGACCATTCCGGGAACGGGAATTCCGCCTTCGAGCGAGCTGGCGTGGGCTGCCGCGGGTAACTCGTAGAAACGCAGTGGCACAGTGCTCCCGCCAACGTCCGCAACGTGAAAATGAAGATGAGGTCCCGTGGTCCACCCAGTCATTCCAGCTTTCCCGAGCAACTCACCCTGACACACTTGCTGCCCGGCTTTGACAACGACGCTACCGGTGTCGAGATGAGTATAGGTCGAGACGTTCCCGTTGCCGTCGTCTATTCGAACCTGGTTGGCCTCGTGCGCGCATTCGCTGGTCCCGCAGGTCGTTTTTGAATCGCTCCGCGTTTGAACGACAACGCCGTTGTGCGCCGCCACCACTGGCGTCCCAACCTCCGCCGCGAAATCCACCGCGAACTGCTGTGTCCCGGTATGTGAAAAGCGCCCGTGAGCGCTTTGCACGATACTAAATCGCGCGTTTTTTTGTTCTCGCCCTGCAATGGCAAATGCACCCATCTCCGACGAGGCGCGGCAAACTTCTCCGTTTCGCGCACCGCAGGCGCCTCGCTAGACGCCACGCACCCGATTACGAGCAAGCACGCGCACGCCACGCTGCGCGATTCCAAACGGCGATTCAAAACAGCACCGAGCTAACTCCGACTACACCGGACCAAGTATCACGCTGCACAACCGAGCTGCTATCTGAACAACAACCCATCTCGTCTAGCGATCCGGTTTCTGGAGATGCAACCACGCGTGCTTGTCTACGTTCGCGACACAACGGTCGGCGGACAGCACTGTGGTGACGAACATGCCACCGGAAACCCCGAGTGCTTTGGGAAGAAACGGCCAGTGGATGGTGGCTCTAAAGGTGCCGTCTTTCTCAGTTCGAACGCATGTCTTGTCTACTCCCGCGGCAATCGGAATCCGCTCGCGTGAAAGCATCTTCTGAGAAATCATCACAGCTTCGAATCGGGTATCGATGACCCGACCCACTATCGTGTAGTCCCGCCCAAGCTCTGCCGTCGTGCAAGAAATATTGTTCGTGATCAAGACGCCAAACTCATCGAAAGCCTGCCCGCACGCCGAGTACGCCACGTTTTTCAAACAGTGTTCTTTGGTGACGGCGGGCGAGACCTTCATGCCCACGATGGGTACTCCGCTGCCGACGTCGTCAATGTTCAGGTTTGAAGCCTTCGCGATTTCATAGAATCTCAATGGCAACGTCGATTGGGAAACGTCGGAAATATCAAAATGCAGGTGCGGCCCTTTCGTCCATCCAGTATTGCCGCTCGACCCCAACCGGTCTCCTTGGCAAACCTGGTCGCCAACCTTGACCTTAAGCGAGCCAGCCTTCAGGTGAAGATAAGTCGCAACGGTGCCATCTCCATGGTCGACGTACACATAGTTCGCGTGGACGGCACACTCCTCTGAATCGCATCCTGTAGTGGAATCGCCGCGGGCCGCAACCACGATGCCCGCGCGCGCAGCGACTACCGGAGTCCCAATCCGCGCTTTGAAGTCTACCGAGTATTTCGCCTTACCCTTGTGCGAAAATGGCCCGTGCGCGCTCTGGACGATTTCAAATTTCGCGTTCTTATTGCCACCCAGCGGCATATGCACAAGCTGGGCAGGCGGCCGAATGAATTTCTCCGTTTCGTGCGTCGTTGGTAGGTCTCCCGTGGCAACGCAGCCTAAGAAAAGCAAACAGGCACCGACCGCGCTGTGCGATTGAAAACGCGAAATCAAAACGGCTCCGATGCGCTAACGAAGCAAGGGCTATGCCATACGAACTTTTTTCGGAGCGATTTGGTTGAGGTTGGATCGGATATTGCTTTTGAAGCCGCCATGGCCAAGACGTACCAAGTTTGCAAAACCAAACCTCTCCCGCTCGCCAGCGTATTGGCGCTCGCCAGCGTATTGGCGTTGATGATGGCGGGATGCGCAGCTCAGACAAACGATGCTGAATCTGAGTTCAGCAAAAAGCAATCGTCAGAGACGTGCATGAGCGGCGCGCGTTTTCCTCGTCGGGCGAACAAGGACAGGATCGCAAATCGCGATCTGGTCAAGTTCGACTTCGCCTATCCGGGCCAAGATACGTCGCTGGCGATTCCGTTCCCGATCGATCCCAACGATCCCGTGGTCATTCGGCGATCCGGAAATGAAAACAGGGCCGCATTCATTGCGCCAGGCATATGGTGCATCGACTTGAGGACGTCACCCCACAAACTGAAGTTCATCGACAGGGTGCCTTACCCCTTCGGTTTCGAGAAAAACAAAACACGCTTGGTTTTGGAGCACTACGAGACGACGCTAGCCAGCGGTGGAACTTCCGACTGACCTGGTTAGTCACACCGTAGCAAGGAAGCTTTTGCTTCCGAAACTGGGGTACGTTGGCTCCATACTGCGAACCAGCCAGCGTCGAGCCGCTCGAGTTGGACATGGGTGGCCTGCGATCCGGGTTCCGAAACGGCGATTTGAGAGACGTTGCCCGCCGCGTCGATAAACGCAAAGCGGAGGACGCGCTCGGGGTCGATCCAAGCTACCCCCGTGCCGATCGGCGTGGGGGCCACGGCGAGGGTTCGGGCATCGGCGTCGGCGAGGAGATCGGCTTCCCAGCCGGCTACGCTTCGGAGTTCTCCTTGTTCGTCGACGGTCGCGAGCCGTAGTTCATCGTCTTGAATCCACACCGTTGCCGCGACCGATCCGCCATGGGTGGCTATGCCCGAACCTCCGGATGGTCCAGCTCCCCCAAACAAACCAACGCTCGGCAGTTCGGCTCCCGGGCCGATATGCGCAAGCGCTTCGCTGAACCGCTCGAGCGCAACCGTTCCATCGCTCAAACCGAGCCAGACGCCAATCCCCGATCCTAGCCGGACGACGCCAAGAGCCTCCGGCGCGGAATCCGAGGTAGGCAACGCGGCGCGGCGTACGAGGTTTCCCTCGGTGTCGATTCGAGCCACCACCAGCTCGGTCACCTCGATCCACGCCGCCAAGTACCCGTCGCCTGCTGCAATCAGATGCGGCGAATGTGCGTCGCGACCAGGGCTCGATATGCGATCCACCGCCGAGGTTCGCACTCGGCCATGAACATCGACGTCGAAGAAAAAAATACGCGGCGCATCTTCGAAGGAGAAATTTTCAAACAGCACTAGCTGGTCGCCGTCAGACGTCGCGAGCACGGGCGCTCGGATCGAATCCACACTGCTGAACCGAGGCTCGGCGTCGGTCGCTTGCCCCAGGGAATCGAAACGCGTGAGCACACGCTGGTCCTCCGTAGCCCACAGCGCGAGGATTTCTCCGTTGTCGACCGCAATCGCGTCGGCGCGCGCTGCATCTCCCGAGCCGAGCGTGCTGGTTTCCGCGACCTGACAGGTCACCGTCACGCCCGACGCATCGCCTGCTCCCGAGGCATCGGCGCCGCGTTCGGCGAGGAGCGATTCTTTCGCTCCACACCCAAGTAGCATCAACCCGCACGCCAGCATTCTCAGGCGCGCCAATCCTCTCAAACACGCCGGTCCTCTCGAATGCGCCGATCCTCTCGAATGCCCCGGTCGCTCCGAGCGAACCGCAGCTCGATGCGTCGCGCCGAATGGGTCGTGAAACATCATGGAAAGCCCAGCCCTAGATACGCGCGCGGACGAAATCGCGCGGGTTCGAATACTGACTGGTCGATACCCTGGTCCCGCCAAATATACCGCACCCCCCGGCTCGCCTGTGCGCCAAGACCGAACACGAGCGTAAACCAGCGCGCGATACGAACGCGCGCTTCGGCGGCGAAGATCATCGCTCCCGCCCCTTCCACGCGAGACGTTCGAAGCCCCGTGGCGTCTCCCTGCGCCCGCGGGCGTACGCGGGTGAGCTCCGCTGCCGCGCCTGCTTTGCCACCCACCCACCAGCGCGAACCAAAGCGCGCTCCAGCGCGAAACGCGAGCGAGACCACAGCCGCCTGGAGGTGCACGCCGATTTGCCCGTCATCCACGCTTTGCGGCGTGTAGTACGTCAAGCCAATTTCCGGCCCGAGTTCGAGACGGCCTATTCTCCAGGCGACGGACGCCGCCCCATACGGCCCGTGACGAAGCGGAGCGCCTCCTCCAAATACAGGCTGGCCGTACGACTGAAGCGCCCATCCGAGGCTTGCGCTCCAGTTGAGCGCGCTGGGTTCATCGCGTGCGTGTGCTTGTTCGCTAGAACCTTCGCCGCTCGCGTTTTCACTGGTGTCATTCTTGCTGGTGTCGCCCTTGCTCGCGTCTTCTTTGCCAGCAGTACCTTCCGCAGTCTTTTCCCACCCGAGTTCCTTTCGCGCTTGCTCTGTGGTCACACCGATGACCGTACCTTGCCGCAAGAGCTCCACCGATGCGCCAATGATTTGCACAATCTGCTCGCGTGCCGCTTCCTGATGCTCTCGCGCATCGTAGGCGCGGCGCACCAACACGCGCCCTCGATGCGATAAGTACAACACTACGCAGTCACATTTCCGCTGTTGAGCCTCGCGAACATCAATCCATACGTGCACCTCATGCGCGTCGCGTTCATCCAGCGAACTCCGGAGTACCCGCTCACGCTCTACGCGCGGTCGGCGCCAAAATGACAGCGCGACATCCTGCCCACCGAGCACCGCGCGCACGCTTTGCTGGACAGGCGCAACCTGATCCGGAGCGCCCACCAAGAACACCACAATGTGGCGCTCGTTGACCTGTGCTTGCACCTCTGGAGCCAATGCCAGAACCCATCCGCAAAGCAAACATCCCATCCCGGGAACGCGTCTCATGAACAATCAATGCACCGGTTCGCGCGCGGCCTGCTGGATCTCGGCCATCCGGGATCGAGCGCGCTTCGCATAGAGGGTCGAAGGATACCGCGCGACGAGCGTCGACCACGTGCGCAGCTCGTCCTGCGTGCGACCAATCCGCCGGAGCGCCGTCGCGCGCCCGATGAGCGCTTCTTTTTCTAGGGCGCCTCCGCGATGACGCGACAGATATCCGTCGAACGCTCGAAGCGCTTGCCGCGGTTGATGACTTTGATCCAGCAAGAGACGACCCAGGCTCACGCGAGCGACTGCGCCTTCAGGCGCACTTGGAAATCGGCGAAGAAGTTGTCGATAGAGGCGCGTAGCGCTGCGGATGCGGCCATTTCGCCGCGCTTGGGCCGCGCGCTCGAGAAGGCGAGCTGGGGTGTTCAGGATTTTGTCGCGTCGACCGCCTCTGCGGCCCTGGACGCGAGACTCTTGATGCGACGGCGCAACGGGTTCTTCGAGCGACTCGTGGTGTACAGGAGGCTCTTGCGGTGCGATATGTTCTTGGCGAGAGCTCACGGGCGCGCGGCGGGTTACGGGGGTCGATTTCGCGGGGGTCGATTTCGCGCGCTGCGACTTCGCACCCTGCGGGCCTGTGCGTCGCGATTGCGTGCCCACCAAACCATCGAACATCCACGGAAACGCGAATGCAGAACCTATCCCCGATACAAACACCAGCACCGCCGCAGCCGCCAGAACGCCAATGCGTCGCCGTTTGCGTGCTTCCGGTTCTGTTCCGTGGAGATGCAGCCCGCGTTCACCATGGTCGCTCGCCGAACCGTGAGAGAGCAACCGCGCAACGGTCGCTTGGGCGAGGCGCGCATGATGTTCTTCGTCCCCCGGTTGCGGCTCCGCTTGGCGCGCGAGCTCGCGTTCGAACGAGCATGCCGAGCAACGGTCCACGTGCCATTCGAGCTGGGCGCGCTCCTCCGCTGTGGCAATCCCTTGGCGAACTCGTTCGGCCAGTGCTTCAAGATGAAAATCTGCGGTTTCGCTCATCGCGCGGTCCTCCGCAGCTCTGCCATGTTCGGATCTCGCCGAATTCTTCGCTGGATGGCCTCTTTGGCGAGCCGCAACCGGCTACGCACCGTATTCAACGGCGTTCCTGTACACTCTGCGATCTCCCCGATGCTGTAGCCTTCGACGGCGCGCAATAGAAGCGTTTCGGCTTGTACCTCGCTGAGCTCCTCGAGCAGAATCTGCAGCCGCTTGCAGGTGTCGCGCCGATCATCTGGTTCCGCGCCGAGCTCCCTCCACTCGTCTCTTCTCCAGTCTTCACCGCGCGCCTCAAGTCGCGCGACGCGATTTCGTTTTCGCGCAAAGTCGATACCCACGCGAACGGCAATGCGATGAGCAAAGTGGCGCAGCTGTCCCTCTCCTCGAAAATCACCTAGCGCATGGTGCAACCGAATCATGGATTCTTGCACAACGTCATCAATGTCAGGATGATGAGCGCCGAGGACGCCCCGAGCAATCCGCGTCAGCGAAGGCGCAAGAGATTCGAAGAGGTGACCGATCGCAACGGGATCTCCGAGCCGCGCCCGTCGGGCGGTCTCGCGCAGCGGGTCCTCATGACGACCCGGAGGGACGGTTCCGATTTCGGTCGATCGTTCTTTCCCGTCTGCGATGGGCCGCACCACAGTTGATTATCGCACGATTCCGAAGAGCGCGTCCCCCTGGCGGCCGGAATCTGTGAACTCGCGGGAATCGCCAAATGTTTCGCCAAGGTTCATCGCTCGTGCAACCGCATTGTAGAACTCGGTATCGGTGTTTCCAGCGAACCGATGCACCCCAGACTGAATACGCCCGCCACCGCCGGCGAGGAAAAAAGTCATGTAGTCACCGTTGTGCTGGCCGTTGCCGGGCGTGCCCATTTCGGTACCGATCATCACCAACGTGTTGTCGAGGACAGTGCCGCCGTTTGGGTCGGGCCATGCTGAATCGTCGAGCAGCTGCAAGAAATAGGCGATCTTCTCCATGATCCATTCAACACAAAGAGCGAACTTCTGTGCATTGTCGTTGTTCCAATCCGCGCGAAAGTCGTGGGCGTATTCATGTGGGCTCTTGTTCACGCCGCGCGAACCGAGTTCTGGAATGGCGTAGCGGTCCCCGCCTCCTGTGCAGCCGAGCGTGCCGTAGTGAACGCGCCCCATGCGCAGCGCCATAGCGTAGAGCTCTGCGTTCAATCGCCATACTTCGTTCCAGTTCGCGTCGGTATTCGCGCGGATGTATTGCGACTGGTCGGTGCTGCACAACGACGGTGTGCACGCTTGCTCGGGGACGATGTTGAGAGCTGGCGAAGGCGCTCCTTCACAGGTTCCGCTTCCCATCGGAGTTTCGCTGCCGCCGCTCTCCAGACGGGCCGTCATATCGGCGACTTTCTTTTCGAGCTCACGAACGAGCTCAAGGTGGTCCGAGACCAAGCCGCGAATGCCCGCGCTATACCCAGAACGAGAGCTGACGATCTCTTCGTATTGGCCTTTCACCGCATCGAGTACGCTGTGCCGGTAGCGGGAACGGCGAACCGCTTCGGGGTCTGGCGCGGTGCCCGATCCATTCATCGGATCGCCGCTCTGTCCCATGCAATCCGAAAACACCACGTTCCAGACGTCGCGCGGGTTCTGAACTTCCCGGTTCCATGTTCCGGCGCGCTTCCAGCTGTGGTAGTGCCGCGTGCGCGGGTCACCGCCGAGATTGTCCGCCTCGCGGGTAAGATTGACCGGCAACAAGATGCTCCCCGGCGGCGCAAACTTCCGATGGAGCGCGTTGTCGAGCGATTCGCCTCCTGCTCCTACGGTTTGGCCCGCCATGCGGTGCCCCACGCCGAATCGAGAGGTTCCGGTCCAGTGGATCGATGAGCTGTTGGCTTCGTTCATATTCAGCCCCGTCACCATCGCCAACTTGGATTGGAACGGGCTCAGCGGGCCCAGCGGCCCTCGGTATCCGTTGTCTGCAAAGAGCCGAGGCAACCCGTTTCCAAAATAGAGCGATACGTAGCGCGGCGGGGCTTGCCCCGGGGCTGCACGCACGAGATTGGGAATCGACGCCGCAACCGGAAGCCCGATCGTCACGCCGCCCAAACCATAGAGAAACCTTCTTCGGCCATATGCTGATCGACTCACTTTGCTACCTCGGCGCTCTTCACATCGCCCGCGACTTCGACCAGCGCAAACTCGGGATGCATCGCGATCGTTCGGAGCAAGTTCTTCCAATTAAGTTCGCCCTTCGCGCCTGAGAACACCTCCGCAATCAAATCGCGATCCTGTCCGAGCAATCGCCTACCAAACCCGTGCTGCAGACTTTTTTCGGCGATGCACTCCGCCACTTCGGGGCGCGCGGCGATATTCTGCGCGAACTCTTCAACGTTCGCGTACGAAAACTGAACGTCGCCGAACGAGACCTCTCCCTGACTGCGCAGCGCGTTCCCAAATTCATCTTCCGTCCGATACCCTCCGGCCGAATCGTAAGGGTCGAAAGCGAATCCTAGAGGGTCAAACTGACCATGGCACGACGCGCACAGCTCGTTCTCTCGTTGCCGAGCGAGGCGCTCGCGCTGGCTCAATCTCGAATCCGGAGGCACGGTTTGCTCTTCGATCAGCGCCACCGTGGCATCGTCTTCGGGAATCGAAATGAACCGACAGAAGAGACTCGAATATACGAATAGCCCTCGATCGATAATCGACGTGGGAGCAAAGTTTGTGTTGCCGGCGATCACCGCGGCATGGGTCAGAAAACCTATGCGTTCAGGCTGGTCAGCGAGATCGTAGACGTCGAACTCAGCGCCTTGCGAAGCGATCCCGTAGAACTCGGCGAGCCGTCCGCTGAGCTCCGTGCGCTTCGCGGTGAGCGCTTCGAGCACCCCTTGGTTTTGGTCCCATTCCAACCGCTCGAAAAGTCGATAAGTCTCTTCCCGCATATCGTCGTTGAGCGCGCCCGCTCCCCCGGCATCGAGACGCAGCCACTGCTCGATATATTGGCGCAGCGCCCGCCGAGAACGCCGCCCGTCGGACCACAATCGCTCGAACTGGTCTTCGAGTTTGGACCGCAGATCACCCTGCGTCGCTACTTGAATGAGCTCGGCGTCGGGCACCGCGTTCCACACCAAAAACGCCAAACGCGTAGCGAGCTCATAGTCGTCGATTTCGCGAGTTTTCGCGGAGCCTTGTTGCAGCTCAAGCCGATAGATAAATCGTGGCGATTGAAGCATGGCTTCAAGCACCAATCGAGCTCCTGTCTCGAACGGGCCGCCTTCGCCTCTCACTACATCGAAAATCCGTTCGAACAAACCGCGTTCGGCGTCCACAACCGGAGCACGCATGATGAGCCGCCCAAGACTATCGATGAACGATCGATAACATTCGGGGCGATGGTCTTGGCAGGAGGCATGCGTACGGACGAGCGAATCAATAGACACTTGCTCCGCTGCGCTGCGAGCAATCGCTTCGTAGGCCTCGGCTTGGTCCGATCGGAACGCTACGCTTTCGGCGTCGTTTCGAAAAAAGCCACGACTATTGGTCTCGCGCTGCAGCTCAAATGCACTGGGGTCGAGCTCGACGCCAAGTAGAACTTCGAGGGAGTTGAAGTATTCGTCGTGGGTCAGTCGTCGCCCAACTGCCGGGCCCACGCTGACCCGCCGCGCCGCAGGGTCGTTTACTAGACCCCCGGATGGTTCCCCCGAGCCATCGTCCGAATCGCGGCCCCGAATCAAACCGCTGCAGGAGCTCAACGCAACGGCCACGCTAAGCGCCGCGATTCGCAAAACCCACGTGTAGGGTTCTATCCTACACTGTATGCCTCCGCACACGAGGGTCTGACGTAAATTCGTCACGCTATCTGATGACGAACGCCAACCCTCCAAACGATCAATCGATCTAATTTTTTGTTTCGTGGGGATGGAATCTCTGATTTCCGTTCGCGACGGGAGCGGTTAGACTCCGCGCCGTGTCGAACCCCGTGCGTCAGTGTCTCGGGCGCGTGCTCACGGACGCCATTGCCGAGCCAGCCCTAAGCGCCGCCCTCGATCGCACCGCCATGAGCGAGCTGCCGACCGAACCCGAGGCGCTATGTGACTTTCTGTTCGGTGCGTTTCAGGACGTGATGGCGGAGCGTTTCGGGGCCAAGCCAACTCGGCTTGCATTGCGAGAAATCGTGCGGGCCTTGGCAGACCAGCTGCCAAAGAACGCAAGCGATCGCCTCTCGGACCCTCGACCCACGACGGGCGGTGCAACCACCAATACCACCGTCAGCGACAGCGACGCGAAAAGTGCGGCAGCAGGAAGCACGCAAGACCTCAATCCGTTTGAACGCAGCGTCTTCGAAGAAGACACCCGCAAGGTCACCAAAGCGCCCCTCACCAGTATTTTGTTTGTCTCGTCGGACGAACTCGCTGCGGAACGATTGACCCATGCCTTTCGTCCCATTCCGGTAGAAACCGCAGACAGCATGGAGGCGATTCAGCCGGCCCTCATCCGCGACGTCGACGACGATTTGGTCGTGATCATTGATGTGACAAGCCGCGCTGCAAAACGCTTGAAGCTTGCGGCATGGAAAGAGGTGCTGGGCCCCTCGCGAAGCGTCGTGGTGTGGAGCGACCGCTGGACTACGAACGCGCTCGTCGGTGGGGATCGCTCCGGCAAGTGGAGCGAGTGCAGTCGAGAGATGGAACCCGAAGATTTAGCCTTATGGGTTATGGCCTTTCGACTCGTCTAATCGTCGATTGCGTTCGCGTATAAAACGCTCGCGCGTGGACATCGAAAATGAGAGACTCGCAGCGTTGTTGTTGAGAGAATCTCACTGAGTCGTACGAATCTGTATCGGTGGGCTAGCCCAGGTACTTCGCGCGATGTCAACGGCCGACCTGACACGAAAACCAGCTCCGAACTCCGCCGGTAGAACATACAAACTCGGCGAACGAATCGGAATCGGGAACACAGGGTCGGTCTATCGCGCGACCATGAACGGACGCACGGTCGCGGTAAAGGTATTGCACGAAGCGCTCGAGCAGGACGCGAGGTACCGAGAACGATTCGTTCGAGAAGCACAGGCCATGCGCCGCGTGCGCCACCCCAACATCGTGGGGTTGCTCGACAGCGGCGCCGACGAAGACCAGCTCTACATGATCATGGAATATGTCGAAGGGGTTGGTCTCGACCAACTCGTTCCACCCGGCGGGATTCCACTCGAGCGTGCGGTTCGTCTGATGTCACAAATCCTCGATGGAGTAGGCGCAGCGCATTCTGTGGGCGTCATTCATCGCGACCTCAAACCGCACAACGTCGTTGTCGTACGCCGGAACGTGGACAAGGCCATCGCCGAAAAGGCAAAGATCCTGGACTTCGGTCTAGCCAAACTTCACACCGCGTCCGACGCGGGCGCCAAAACCATGGATCTTGTCTCGGGCACGCCCGAGTTTATGTCGCCCGAGCAATGCCAAGCAAAACCGATCGACACGCGCACCGATATCTATTCATGCGGTTGTCTTTTTTACTTCATGCTGACCGGGGAGCCACCGTTTCGCGCCGATTCATTCGTCGCCGTTGTGCTCAAGCAAGTTAGCGAAGCAGCGACCGTTCCCTCGAGCCGCGTGCCATCGTTGAGCCACGAAGTTGATGCAATCTGTCTCAAGGCCATGGCGAAGTCGGTCGACGATCGATACTCGAGCGCGGCTGAGTTTCGGCAGGCTCTCGAGCGACTGGTCGGCATGCCTCTCATGGGCGTGCGCTCTTCAGCTCCTCCGCCGCTCAGCCCCGCCATTCAACAGCTCAAGCGACCAGACACGAGGGAATCGGGCATGCGGCTGTCCGCGCAATCGCCGTCCGCCGCTTCCTCTGCCGCCACTGCGCCAAGTTCCAAGCCTCCACCGATTGTCGATCGCGCCGCGAGCTCGACCCTCGCGCCGGACGCCACTTCGGGCCTTGCGGTCCCTATTGTCGGCTTGGAGACTCACCTTGATGCGCCTGAACCCGCTCCATTCAGCAGCGTTCAAGAGGCCCCACTTGATGGTGCCCAATTTGACGAGACGCAGTTGGAAGCAGCTCCACCGGGTCGCACGCACGCCGGGATAGCAGGGAACATTTCCGCGCCTCCGCAACGGAAACGCCGCGCTCTCATTTGGCCATTCGCCCTCGCGACGATTGCGCTGAGCCTGGCGGTTTTCGCCTATCGCCAGATTCGCACGCCAGATGAAACAGCTTCCCTTTCCACCACCATCGACGCGACCGATCTGGGTAATGCTCAAGGCATCGCGAACCGCTCGGGAACGAACCAGATCGCAAGCAAGACTCTACCTGGCCGGGAATCTCAGCATCGAAAAGATCCAAGCAAGACTCTACCTATTGACGTCGACAACGAAGAGGAGCGCGCTGCCAGACCGTCCACCCGCGACCGATCGCGGCGGACAGCCAGCCGCAAAGCGCGAAAACGCCGTTGGAGTCGCGCACGCGAGGAAACTGAGATCTTCTCCGGCTCCCCGACCGATCAACACTCCAATTCGGACCCCAAACGCGTCGCCTCGACAACCACCATGCTTCCCTCCCCAGAGTCGACGCGACCGCTACCAACCCCCGAGCCAGCGCCAACACCAACGGCAAACGAGAAGCCCAAAGCAAGCGCGAAACCGAAGAGGCCAGCCACCTCCCGCGCTTCGACGAAAGCACCTTCACGCGCGCCGATTCTTCGTGCACGCGCGACGCTAGGCTCGGTTCGCGTTCAAGGCACTGCATCGAAGACGGCGCTCCGTGCAGCGCTTTCCTCAACGCTCCCTCGACTGGAGGCGTGTTATCGAACCGCCGCGCAACGATCAAGAAAGGATGGTTTTGGTAGTGTTCAAGTTTCGTTTCGTGTAGACGAAACGGGAGGGGTTCGCCGAGTGCGAACCCGCGGCGCACGGCTTCCAGGCCTCAACGCCTGCGTCGCGCAGAAATTCAATCGAATCGTTGTTCGACCAGCGCCGCTCGGTATGGCAACCGCATCGGTCGTGGTTCGGTATCAAAGCCCGGGGCGTTAGAACCGCAACGCTCCATCTAGTCGTCGGTTTATTCACCGCAAACACTCGCTTATTTCAGTCCGAGATGAGGGGAGTATGGGAAGAATCTGTCAGCAGATCGAACGCTCTTGGATTGTTTTTGGGCTGCTTGTCGTCGTTGGGTTGGCGCGTCCCACCCAGATTGCCGCGCAAAACGATCCGGCCGACGCCGGCCCGGCAGTTCCGGCCGAACTACCAAACGACGCATTCGACTCCGAGGTCGATCAACCAACACCTCCGGACAGCGTAGAAACACCAGCTCAGCCACTTCCCGATCGGTCGAACCCAGAAGGAGATTCAGAAATTGAACCGGCACCACCGGATGAGACAGAGCTCGACCAAGACGAACTCGATGAAGAATTCGTCGATGAAGAGTTTGTCGACGAAGATACACCGTTCGGAGTGTTTGAAGGCGAGGACAGCGATCGCTTGTTCCAAACTCGGCTCTATGGGTACATCGATTCATTCTGGGAGAAGGTCGGGTCGACACCCGCAGGGGTGGATGAGAACGGCGAGACGCTCACCGAATCGAACCCTCACGAATTCGACGTTCTAAACTTCAACATCATGGTGCAAGGGGTGGTCGCCGACCGGTTCCGCTACTTTCTCAATCTTGCTGCGCCGAGCGCGGGTAGCGCGACCGTCGACCAGACCGTCGCAGTCCGCAATGCCTGGGTTGAAGCACGCATCTGGGAAAACTACATCAACGTGCGGTTCGGAAAAACCTATCGGCGCTTCGGTTTGTACAACGAAATTCTCGATGCCGTGCCGACCTTTATCGGCATTGAACCCCCAGAACTCTTCGACTCCGACCATCTGATCGTAACCCGTACCACGAATCTGATGCTGCACGGGTTGATCCCGTTCGGCGACAACGCGTTCAGCTACGCGGTGAGCACGGGAAACGACGAACGTTCGTCGGACCAAATCCCCATCGGTTTGGACCTTCGTTTCGACATCAGTACGATGCTGCGCGTCGGCACGTCGTTCTATACGACCAGCGGCAACGCGGCGCCTTCGAGGGCCGTGGGAGACGGCTCCCCAGCCGGGGGCGTGATCAACTGGATGGATCGCGACCGCTACACGGTATTCGGAGGATATCTCCAGCTCACCATCCGAGGTCTGCTCGCCCAGGTGGCCTATTGGCAGGCAGAACACGACGCGCGCCGCAATCCCGACGCGATCGCTCAAGTCGCCGCACAATCTGACCTCAACCCTCGCCAGCTCGCGAGATTTTTTACCGACCCGACCTCGCCGACCGCGGCCAATGCGATTCGCAACGCGGACTACCGCGTGCAAACCTTCTACATCCGTTCGGGGTATGAGTTCAGTCTCACCGACACCATGACGCTCACCCCCTACGTTCAGCTCGACTGGTATCGAAACCCGGAAACGGTCGCCGCGAAGGACGTGGGCGGCGACAACGAAGCGGGCCTCAGCGACGACGGCGAGTTCTACAAAGGCACGGTGGGCGTAGTGTTTCGACCGATTCCATCGGTTGCGTTGAAGGTCGATGGAAGCGGACACCTGCAGCAGTTCAATGGCGAAACGAATTTCTACCCAGAAATTCGCGTCTCCCTCTCCTATCTCTGGGAACTGGAGTTTTAGCCAATGCCTCGATGGTTGATTGCGCTCGTGTTTATCGGAATCGTGAGCGGCTCGTTGGCCCTTCCGCTCGAAATCTCTGAATCTCAGTCGCGGCCGACAATCTACGTCGTGGTAAACGCGCGCACCCGCGTTCGATCGATGAGCAAGCCGCTGATCCGAAGCATGTATTTGGGACGCCGACTTCGTTGGAAAGATGGCCGACCCGTACGTGCATTCTTGAGATCCGTGCGTGACCCAGCAACACGAATGTTTATGGACCGGGTCATGGGCATGACCTATGCTCGCTACCGTCGGAGCTGGACGAGCCGCCAGCTATCCGGACAAGGAATGGCACCCTCGCGCGTGTCGTCTGTGCGCAGCCTAGCGCAACGGGTAGCCACTACGCCGGGTGCTCTGGGCTACATGACTGGCAAAGAGATTCGTAGATTTCGAAGTAAGCGGATTCGTCCGGTACCCATTCGGAGATAGCATGATTGACCCCGATCGGGCGCTTGAGTTGGTTCTAGAGCACGCCCGACCGCTGGATCCCGCACGCGTGTCGATTTCCAGCGCCGCTCAGCGAATCCTCGCCGAACCCATCCTCGCCGATCGCGATCAACCGCCATTTGATCGAGCCATGATGGATGGGTTCGCGGTACGCACCGAAGACGCGGGCAAAAAGGTCAAGGTCGTCGATGAGGTTGCAGCCGGCGGAGTGCCTCGCCAGGCAGTCCAGACAGGTCACGCGATCGCGGTGCTCACGGGAGCTCCGTGCCCTGATGGCACCGAAACCGTCGTACCGATCGAGGACGCGCGAATCGAGGATACAGAGGCCAACGGCCCCTGCGTGCACCTGCCATCCCATCTGAAGGCGGGCCGGCATGTCGCCGCGCAAGGTTCTGAGTGCGCGCAACACTCCACCGTCGTACCCCCTGGAACGTCGGTCACACCGATCGTAGCTTCGGTCATGGCATCGTTCGGCCGAACAGACGTGCTCGTCGTGCCGCGAGCAAGAGCTTCCGTCATCATCACCGGAAACGAAACCATCGCTCCCGAAGAAGTCCCGCAAGGGGGACAAATACGCGATTCGAACGGAACAATGCTGGGTGGTTTTTTGTCGCAAGCAGGCGCCGACGTCGTGTCGACGACCCGAGCCCCCGATCAACTCCAAGACATCGTCCGCGCACTGCAAGAAGCGGAGCGCGCTCGCGGCGATATTGTCGTGCTTACCGGCGGGGTCTCTGTGGGAACCTACGACCTGGTTCCCAACGCGCTCGAACAGTGGGGCGCGACCATCGTATTGCACAAGGTAAAGCAAAAGCCGGGAAAGCCATTCTTGTTCGCGACATTCGGACGTCGTTTGGTTTTTGCCCTCCCGGGAAACCCGCTGTCGGCGCACCTTGGGGTTCATCGATATATTTCCCCGGCGCTACGGGTGATGACCGGCCGCCAGGCGCAGGCCTCCATCGACCGCGGCCATCTCACCGCGCCCATCCCTGCTACAGGAGGACGCACACGCTTTCTACTCGCCCGAGCAAAGATTCTCGCCAGCGGAAGGCGTTCGATCACGATGCTTCCGAGTCGCGGTTCGGCAGACATTTTCGGCGCCGCCTCTGCCAACGCGTATATTCGCGTGGACCCAGGCGCAACACTTGGGTTAGAAGAGGAAATATCGTTCGAGTGGATCGACTCTTCCGATGCGTGACGCGCCCTCAGCCTATATTCTCGCCGGAGGCCGAAGCAGACGCTTTGGTTCCAACAAGGCGCGTGCGCTGCTCGACGGCACGCCGCTCATCCTCCACGTCGCGCAAGCCCTCGAACCCATCGTGCAAGACGTGACCGTCATCAGCACCATGAATGGCGCCTACGGCGACTTGCGGCTTCGCACGATCGCAGATCGACGACCGGACCAAGGCCCGCTCGCAGGGCTTGAACGAGCGCTGCTCGATCGCGAAGAGCCGAGTTGGGTTTTGCTGGTCGCGTGCGACTGGGTGGGTTTGCGCGCGAGCTGGCTGGATACGCTATGGCGCGCCAGAAAACCCGATCACGATGCGGTCGCGTTTCGCGGCAACCATTGGGAACCGCTCTTTGCGCTGTACCACACCAACATCTTGCCCCAAGTACAGCATTCACTCACCGCGGGCCGGCGCGCGATGCAAACGCTCCTCGATGAAGCGATCTCAGTAGCACTTCCATTGCCCAATGACTGGCTCAAAGCTCGCCAAGTCAACACGCCAGGCGACCTTGTTTCTGGGAGGGTCTGACCCCGCTGACCCTCCCCCGTGCGGGTACGACCCGAGCGGGGCCCCGCTGTTTCTTCGGAGGGGCTGGCCGCAGCCCCTCCCCCGTGCGGGTACGACCCGCACGGGGCCCCCTCCCAACGCCGCTTCGCGCTGCGCGGGGGCCCCTACGCCCCCTTGCTTTCTTCGTGCGGTGTTCGCGGTGAACTGCGTTCGTTCGTGCGGTGTGCGCCGTGAGCTTCTGTGTTGTGAGCTGTTCCAACTACGTCTTCTGGAAGAGTAGCTTCGTTCTCTATCCGGACGCAGTAAACCCCTTACGCAACCAGGTCACGTGGTTCCTGGCGGGGGAGCTTGGGTGAATCGGCGGGGTCGTACCCCGACGAGAGGGTCTGGGTGCCAGACCCTCAGAAAACACAGCCTGGCGGGGGAGCTTGGGTGAATCGGCGGGGTGGTACCCCCCTCTACTAGAGCTGATCGGCGGTGGTTTGGGGAACCCCGAGCGAGACCATGTCGGTGGTCAGCGCAGGCACCACGTGCAACTCGAAACGCGACGGATCGGGGTCGCCGGTGTTGATCCGAATGCGACCTGCTCCTCCCCCGCCGCCGCCAGCATCACGTGCATCTTTTCCAGCTCGAGGTTCGCCTTCCGAATCGCTCCCCGCGCCGCCGCCGCCGCTGCACACCATCGTACTCGTGCCCGGCGCAGGCGTGCGTTCGGCGCGGCCGTCGGCGCCATCTTCGCTTTCTTCTTGAGAAACCCCGCAGTCGTCCGGAGTAATGCCGCGAGCTCCTGCGCCGCCGCTTACGCCGAGAAGCGCGCCAACCTCCACATCGACGGTCGGCGCTTCGAGCAAAATCGCGCCGCCGCTGCCGCCGCCGCTACCGCCGCCGCGTCCCCTCAAACCTCCGCCACCGGACGCATCCACTCGCCCCTGACTGCCGAGAAGAATGCGGGTTTGCGAAACAAGCTGCAGCGCACCGCCACCGTTTCCGCCAATGCTCCCCTCCGACGTGAACGAAGCGCCCGCGCCTCCCGCGGAGCCCCCAATCAGCGGAATCAGCGTCGGTTCACCATAGGTCGCCCCACCTTCGCCAGGTAGCCCCGTGCCATCGAAGTTACCGGTACCTCCTGGCGCGCCAGCGCTGCCGTAGCTGCCGCCGCCGCCGCCACCAAATGTAAACGGTTGGCCAGTCTGGCCCTCCAAACCTCCCCCGGGACCTCGTCCATCGTTGCGTCGCGAACCTTGAAAACCTCCCGCACCGGGGCCACCCGGAGCCGGCAACCGAAATGCAGCAACGCTCAACCTACCGCGAACTACAATGTCGCCCTCTGAAACGATGATGAGCACGTTGTCGCCCTTAGCCTGAAGCGTCGCGCCTTCTTCAATGGTGAGCGATGCCACCCGAACCACCCCCATGTCACGCAACCCGTCGGCCACCATTAGCTCGTCGAACACGATTCCGGTGGTGTCTCCGTCGGCGAGCACGCCGCGTACAAGTCGTTCAGGATCTCCTTCAGGCGACCCTCGCCACGCATCAATCCGGCCTTCGACGCTATCGAGCACCCAGGTTTCTCCGTCAGGAACCACAACGTTGGCCGTACCCGCGGGAATTGCGAGAGGCTGAGGTAGGTTCGATGGGATCACTTGGTGGCAGCGACCCGACGGATCACAGCCAAGGGCGCAGGTCCGTTGTTCCGCACCGTCCACACACCAGACATCGTCGACGCAGCCCGGCGTGCATCCAGCGGCGTCGCCAGCGTCGGCGGAGCCACCGTCGCTTCCCGGCGCCACGATGGTCTGAAAACCCGACCGACATCCTCCGAGAATCATCAACGACGAAACTAACGAAACACTCCACAATGCGGGCACGATTACAACATATACCAAATAATCCAGTATCAAAACAAACTATCCTGAATCAGCATCTTTCGATAGGTTCACGCGAATGAAGAAATACATCGCTCTTGGGCTCTTTTTCCTCGGATGCGGAGGCTCCGAGGAACCTCCTCGCGACGGGTCCGTGGCGCTCGACGCGGCATCAGACGCTACGATGGCCAACGACGGAGCGATGCGCGACGGTTCGAGCGGCGCTCCGTGCTCCACACAGCCCTCCACTCTGCCGGACCTGGAACCGCGCAATGCCGACGACTTGCAGATTCGCGAAATCTCGCTCGGAAACTATATCGAATTGTTCAATCCGACCGATACCGCGATCGATTTGGGCAACAAGGAATATCGGCTCTGCGTGCCGTTTCTATACATTTCGCTCGCCACGACCAACTCCACCACCATGGTTCCCGCCGGCGGCTCTGCCGTGATCGAATGGCCATACGACGAATCGGTCGGAGACGACCCATCGGGCGACGAAGTCATCTTGTTTGCCGACAACGATTTTGAGAACCCAGACAAAATCATCGACTTTGTGTGCTGGGGGTCCGGCCGACGCAGCAGCCGGAAAACCCAAGCCGAAACGGGGAACAAGTGGTCCGGCCCTTGCGCCGCGGAAGTGACCACGGGCGCCATTCAGCGAACGCCGTCCACCGATGGAACAGCCGCCAACGCCTACGAAACAGATGCGCCTCCAGGCCGCGGAAACTGCACGTTTTAGAGCTGCGCCTACAAGTCAAAAATATCGGGCCGAATCGCGATTGCGAGGGCGCGCTGGTGATCGGCTTGCGACTGGTCGCCAGCGAGGGAGTAAATGCGCGCCGCAGTGGCGTGGAGCTCTGCCGATCGATAGCCAGAGCTGAGAACCTGTTCGATGACCTCGGTCGCCCGGAGTAGCTCGCCCACATCCGCTTCCGCTGTTGCAAGCTGGACGAGCGCCTCCCCGCTGGGCCGGAGTGCGGCGTTTCGCCGTGCGAGTTCGGCCGCGCGAGACGGCGGACCGTGGGACAGAAAATGGTCCAAGGCGTGGCCATAGGTCGCTTCCGGCAGCTTCGCGAGCCGCCGCTCGTACTCTTCGCGTGCGCGAGTGGTCCATGTGTCCGCTTCGTTGCGGCTGGCTTCATCTGCTTGCGTGCGAAGCGCGTCGGCGAGTGCATCCATAAACTCTGGGTCTTCAGTGTCGCGGACGAGGCGTCGATAGGTGCGTATCGCGTTCTCTAGATTCCCTTCGATCGCGTCGATTTCCGCGATGTGCTCCTCGATCAACCACCACCCCGAAAACGCGGCATCGGCGCGTTGATAGTGACGGCGTGCGCTGGCGTAGCGCCCCCGCGCCAAATCGAAAAGGCCGCGGTGCAGCGCGAAGAACGCTCGGTTCTGCTTGTTCTCGCCGACGATCCTTTGCTCACCATCGTCCATCCATTGCTCTGCCGTCGCCCAGTCGCCAGTCGCGGCATGCGCCTGCGCCAACTGAAACGCGACCGTCGCGCTCGGCAATACCGCAAACGAAGCTTCGTACGCAGTCACTGCCTCTTCGTAGCGCCCGGTCTGAAGAAACACGTCACCTCGAATGGAGTCTGCAGTAGGTTCGCGAAAGTTGAGGTCCACGGGTTGTCTAGGTAGCGCTCCGAGTACCCGTTCGGCTTCGAACACTCGATGAAGCGTCACCAGAACTCGCGCTCGGGTTAGCTGAATGGTTGAACCCACGTTCGCAGCGTCCGGATTTGTCGCGTCGGACAGTGCGCGGTCCAGGGTTTCTTCTGCCGCGATATAGTCATCCAAGCTGCCGGACAGACGAGCGCGCGCGAGGTAGAGCTGGGTCAGACGATCGAGCGGAGTCGTCTGCGACGTCATCGATTCTGCACGTGCGCGCGCGGCATCGATCTGCGCAGATAGCGTCCGCAGTGCGTTCTCATAGTCCGAAACCGCCGAGGTGGTTTCGCCTACACCGGTCCCGGTGTTTGCCGATGACACCTCAGGTTCGCGAGGCTGGGCTGTCGAATCGACACGCGCCGACTGAGGCCCATCGCAACCTGAAAGCCCTCCTGCACTCACAAGCCCTACTGCGGTCATCAACGCGGCCATGGAGTTCGAGGCCACCCGAGACTTACAAACTCCGAACATCAGAACCCTTTCTCCTGCGCGGCAAGCAAGCATAGAAAACAGTGCCCCAGCTGCGCGCGCAGCTGGGGCTTGCGGTCTCAACCCTCGAGAGAGTCAGCTCCCGCCTGGGGCGTGGGGATCGGCGACGTAAGGAAACGCCGTCTTGAATGGAATGTCGTTGGCATCAGGGTTGAGCGGCTGATCGCCGTCCATGTCCGGATCGAGGTCAAGGAACGTACCCGCGCCTTGGTTATCCACCGACAAATCCAGCAGCAAAATAGCGAGCGTAATGTCCATAACGGGGTCGCTCAACCGTCGACCGTTGGGAAACCCTGCGTCGGCACCCGTGTCGATGGTGATGACGTCAGGAACCACCAATCGCGCCACCATGAGGTCCGTGGCCACTTCCTGAGCCACGCACGCAAGCGCGCTGCCACCATCTTCGTTCGAGTTGCCACACGCGGTAAGACCAAGCGATTCAAGCTGATCGTCGAGCGGAACTCCACCGTTTGGAGTGAGCTGATGAATCCCGGTGAGGCTGTTGACAAACTCGCCTGCCCAAGTGCACGTCGTGACATCGTTCGCGCAATCGGTGCCCATCACGTCGTTGGCCGGCGAGCCGGCGTTGTAGGCGTTTTTCATGGGGGCAGACACGAGCGCCGTCGACACCGCGGGCATGCCGCTGCGGTCAACCTGAGTATAGGCCGAAGGCGCGTCGGTTCGGAAGTTGAACCCTTCGCTTCCGCCGTCGGTTGTCGTGCCCGAGTCGGTGGTGCTCCCGCCGTCTCGCGTGGTGGTGGAGCTGTCGTCGTCACCGCATCCGAACGCGACGAGTGAGAGCACGCACAATAGACTAAGTTTCTTCATGGTCAGCTCCCGCTCGCGATGCGGCTGGTGGTGGCCCAGGTGTGGATGACGCCGTCCGAATTCGCGACTTCATCAGCCGGGAATTCGAGCACGATGACGGAGGCGTTTTGGCCCATCAACGTGTCTCGCGGGGTCCCTGTGTCCAAACTCGCAAACGACGTCGCGGCGCCCGTGCTCACCAAGTTGTTGAAGCCCTCAAGGTCGAAAAAGAACGGATCGTCCGCAAGGCCCGCCCAGGCTTGACCACCGCTCGAAACATTGATGGTAGACCCCACTGCACCTTCCACGGCGGCATCGGCACCCGGAAAATTCGTGATTTGCATCCCAACATTGCCGTCGCTGTCTTCGCCAAACCGCACCCATATGTCGGCGGTTGCGCTGAACGACGGAGACGCGTCCGCGCCTTCGCTGAAGTGAATCCCGTACAGGACATCGCGATCGAAATCCGGCTGCTGACCAGCCACAGGATCGGCGTTGCCCGCTACGGTGAGGACTACGATGAGATTATCGCCGTCATGCCAGGCGTAGTAGTCGCCGATGTCGGCCGCGGTATCCGACGATAGATCCGGCGGATCGGTATGGTCGGCCGCATCTACCGAAGCTGCCTCCCATTGCCACATGAGGGTAAGCGACGCGAGCACTATGCCCGCTCGCACACCCATCGATACACTCCTACTCACAAGTCACCTCCTTCAAGTCACCGCAGCGCTTCAAACGCGCCGCACAATCCAACGACGTACGGGCCAACCACGTACGGCGCTCAAGATGAGCGCGCACCAGCTGACTGGAACATACGCCGACGCGCAACAGGCTCGAGCCTGCAGACGGCTGCCCCGGCGTTCCCTCCGCGCGCACCCTAACGCTGGTTCCATTGATGAATCAACACTTGTTTTTGCGTACGCGGCAGTCCGCGATTCGGATCAAAAAAAACTGGCCCCCTCTCAAAAAAAAAAACGGGCGCACCGCCAACCCGGCGATGCGCCCGTCACGAGGAGGAGACCCCCGCTCAACTACCCTCCCCTATCCGTCGCGGGGAAAACGAACCGGCGTACACACCGGCTCGGGCAGTCGAACGACTTACCAGCGCCCTTCTGGAGGAGGCGCAAAACGATTGGTCGCGGGAAACGGACGGGGGTTATCCCAATGGCCGTAGCGGTGCGGATGCACCCAGATGCCGCGAGCTCGCAGCCCATCCGCATCGTCGTAGCGGAGTTCGACTAGGCGAGCGGGTCGAGAGCGGTGCGCGCGCCGAAACGAGGTCTCGCGAACCGCGCTGTAGCGATCCTCGCCATACCGCGTGCCGAGACGATTCTTGCGCGGTGCCCGCATGTCCATGTCATCCATCGGGGCGCCAGATTCAGATTCAGCCAGCGCTCCACCGGCGCCTCGACCCGTGCTTCCGAGGCTTCGCGAGCTCGGTGCGCCTTTGGGCGCTGGCGCAGCCTCTGCTGCGGGGGCTTGCGAACGGCTGGGGCGACCTCGTCGCGAACGAGCATGTCGACGGCCTGAATCTGCGCTGCTTTCTCCTCGGCGATATTCGTCGTCGTAGCGCGGGTAATGTCTTGGAATCATCGGACGCGGACGCGCCGGGCGTCGTCGTTCGGGAAAGATGGCCACGCCGATCACGCCGACATGCTGAGGCGTCCCGCGGCGCGAGGAGTAGCTATCGCCGGGATCGGTAAACCGAAACGTAGCCACGTGGCTGAGGCTGCGACGAAATCCATCGATCGCCACCGAACCATACGCGGGGACGATGTAGCCGCGGTGTCGTCGATAGTCGGCCACATCGCCGCTCAGCACGTCGCGACCGTCGACGCTGACCACCGCTTCCACGCGACGCGAGGTCGGGTTGGATACCCGGATCTGGTAGCGGTTTCCGAAGTGGCCAAGTACGAACAGCTGACCGTTCTTGTGGTAGCTGGGCAGCTGGTTGCCGCTCGCATCTTCAAGCCAGATGCGATAGGGCGACGCGTCGCTCCGCGCGTGTGCCTGCGCGGGGGCGGGGGCGCTTGACGACTGAATCAAAACGGCAAGCAAGCTTACGGGAATCGCGCGAATCAAATAATGCGAAAACATCTGAGGGGTCTCCTTCTCCTACGGTTCGAAAAGGAGTGTCCGCGACGCGCGCTTTCGTGACCGGATTTTTTTTGTGGACGGATGATTATTGCCTAGCGCTGCTCAGCGCAGGCTGAATGACCGGACTGGGTGACAGAGCCACGCTGTAAGGAAGCTCACGTATCCGCATCGGTACTGAGAAAGACCTCGTGCACGAGGAGCTTACTCGGCCCTGCAAACATTTCCTTCGGCGGGCGATTGCTGTGCGCTTTGGCAAACGATTCACTTTGCGTCCACGCCACAAAATCCTCCATCGATCGCCACCACGTTTTGACTTCGTAGTAGCCTTGAGCGTCTGGGTCTTCGATCCAGCCCCCGGTCTCGTGATCGAATTTCACGGATTTGGGCCGATGGACTTCGTTGCGGATGAACCCGGGAGATTGATCCACCAAGTGGACTCGATTGCGAAATCGGTCTTCGAAGTCAATCTCGTAGCCTTCCGCCACGGGAATCCGGTTGGTCACAACGATCATAACGCTCCTCGAGTAGTTGCTTTCGTTTGAGTGCTTGCCGTGAATTCGGTTTTGCGTTGGAGGGCCGAAAGATGGGAAGATTTCGTCTGAGCAATGATGCTCGGGGGGATTTACGCATGATCATGGTCCTAACGCCAGCTCGCCTTGGCCTCGCAAGCTCGATCGTCGTCGCGCTGGCAGCGACGCCATCGCACCTGCACGCACAAGATACGCCCAGCGAGCAACCGGATGATCCAAGTACGCAGCCGGGGACTACAGAACAAAAAAAAGTATTCATCGAGTCTCCGTCGAACGGCGTACCGGTAACCCAGCAGCCAACGACGCAGCCGACCCAAGTCCACGTGCACGTGACGCAGCCAACGACCCCGTACCCCGGACGCTCTCCTTACCCCGCCAACCCTCCTGTGCAACGACGGCCTCGTCGAGTTCCGTACGACGGTGGCCCCATTCCACCAGGCGCGATCGTGCAAAAGAAGCGACGTCTAGGGCTGTTGATTCCCGGCGCGGTCATGTTCGCGGTTCCCTACTTCATCGGCGTGTTCACGTATTCACTCGTCGAAGACCTCGGCGGTGATATTTCGGCGTCGCTGCTGATCCCCGGCATCGGCCCGTTTATCACCATCAAAGACGCTGAAACGTCGAGCGGACGCTCGCTCCTCGCGCTCGATGGGCTCTTGCAGGTTGCCGGGTTGACAATGTTTGTCGCCGGGCTCGTCCCTCGAAAGTACCTGCTTTATACGCGCAATCGCCGAAATCGACACGTCGCCAGCGCTCGCGAAGTCAGATCGGTCGCGTGGCTGCCATGGGCCGGCCGGGGCGCAGCGGGGTTGACCGTTTCGATGGTCCGTTAGGGCTACTCGAGCTCGCTACATTCGAAATTCGGCCTCGGCAATCAATCCGCGCCCAGGTCCGTTGATCGACGAACCGTGTACGCGGTAGGCCGCGTCGAATACGTTTTCGAACACCAAACTTAGTCGCAGCCAATCCTCGTAACGCCACCCGGCGCGGAGATCCAGCGTTGCGTATCCCGGCGTTCCCCCGATGGGAATGCGTGCATCGGCCAAGTCACTCGGAGCAAGCCTCCGTTGAGCCCGCGCCAAACGCACCGCCCCGGCGGCATACACGCCAGTAGCAAGATGGCGATAGAGCAACTCCACGGTTCCACTAAGCGGCGGAACTCTCGACAGCGGTACCCGGCCTCGCTCCGAAGTGCCGAGCGCCGCAGGCGATGTCGTGTCGGGCCCTTCACCCCAGGCGTACGAATAGGTCGCGCGCAACGAAAAACCAAGCGGAAGATACGCGGTCGCGCCTCCATCGGTGCCCAAGATGATGGAACGCCCGTCCACATTGATGAGCTGAAACTGAGTTCGCGACGCGCCACACGAAGGGGTTTCGGGGGGACAATCATCCGAGGTCCGCACGGCGCGCTGAATGCCATCCCGCAGCAGCGTGGCAAAAGCCCACCCTTCGATCTTCAACCATTCGTACTCGAGCCGGCCGCCGAGCTCGTAGGTTGTCGTTCGCTCGGGTTTGAGGTTGGCATTCTCAAACTGAAAACCCGGCCCGACTTGCTGACGGGACGTCAAATCATCGAGGTTGGGCGCGCGAAATCCTTGGTCGACGTTTGCATAGAGCGTCAACGGCTCTGCGATTTGGCTTTCCAACCCTATCCGTCCCACGGCAGCGAACCATTCTTGCTGCACCGAAGTGGAACTCGATTCCGGGTCTGGGGCGGCACGTGCGCCAACCGCTGACACGCGACCGCCACCACGAATGGTGAGATACGGGAGCACAAACTCAGCCTCCGAAAACCCGCCCAGAGATACATAGCTCGAATCATCGATGTATTGACCGCGGCTTTCCGCAAAGGTTCGATCAATATCGGTGAATCGCTGCGAGGCGGAAGATTCGACCCCATCTCGATACGCCTGCGCGCCATAACGCAGCGTTACGTGGCCCGAGCGGGGAAAATCAAACGCGCGCGTCGCGGCTCGAAACGAAAGCCCCAGGGTATCGATATGGTTATCGAATCCGAGCTCGACAAAGGAACGCGGCCGCTGACGGGTGCGTTGCTCGTTGTGTCGCTGCCACGAAGCGATCAGCTCGATATCGCGCATCGCTGGGCCTGCATCGCCCCGCAAGCCGACATACGTGAGCGTGCGAAACTGTTGGTCGATATTGAGACATTCGCTGACCGGCGCCTCGGGCGGGGGGCACTGATCAGTGCGCGGCGCATCAAACTGACGAAACCCGTAGGCCGCAGCCACCAGGTGCAAATCGTCGTCGAGCTCATGACGCACGCGGAGGTCGAAGGTGGCTTCGCGAAATCCGGTACCTAGTTGAGTTCGGCCATCGTCTTCAAACCTCGGTACCAGCGCAGGATTGCCGTCTGAGCCGCGAACCACGCCCCCTGACCGCAAAAGCCCTGCTCGACGGTATCCACCGCCGACGATCGCGGCTGTGCGCAACCCGACGCTGGCTCCGACCTCGCCGCGCCCTCCATATTCGAGATCCGCCGATGCGAAACGGCCAATAACGCGGGGATGCAGACGGAACTCGCCGCGCTCGGTTTCGACCCAAGGCTCGACGGGGCGCGCCAAAATCGCGCCCCCAAGCGCATCGGAACCGTAACGCGTCGACGCGCTGCCTCGAATCACTTCGAGTCGGTCAAGCGTTCGAGAGTCGATGGTGAAAAAGTATTGATTGGGGCCCTGGCGAAAAATGCCGTTGTTTAGACGTACGCCGTCGAAAAGGTGCACCACCTGCTGCCCCGTTAGCCCCCGCACGTAAGGGCTCGCTTGGCCGTGCGCCGTCTGCTGAATGGATACTCCGGGCTCGAACCGCAGCGCGTCCGGGGCCGACCGAGGCAAACGCTCGTCGAGCTGCCGGCGCGACACGACCGACCGACTCAAGCTCGATTTCGGTTCTCCATGAGAAGCGGTTCGCACATTGGCCGTGGCACCGAACGAGGCTTCGCCATCAAGCTGGGAAAGGGCTTCCGCCTCGATCTCGGCGAGCGTCGACGAGTTCGGCTGCTGGGTTGCCTGCGCACGAACCAGACCGAACGGCAGAGCGAGCAAGACGGATAGGGTGTAGACGCTGGTTCGGATGATCAACGCGCCGGCTTGGATCAAAGCGGATCGTCGAACTTTACGCAATCGATGGATTTACCTTCACTCCGAGTGGATCCACCTACGCCTGCCTCCTTGAGATCGAGCCTATTCTACGTTGATCAAGCCCAGTCGGATCGCATGATGCACCAGACCCACCACGTTCGCGGCGCCGAGCTTGCTCATGATGCGGTGACGATGTCCTTCTACGGTTTTCACGCTGATGCCGAGCGCCGATGAAATCTCCGGGCTCGAGTTGCCTTCGGCCACCAAACGCAAAATCTCCCGTTCACGCCCTGAAAGCGCCTCCTGTGCTTTTTTTGCGCCGTTTGTGCCGAGCAGCACACCCGCCACAGTGGGGCTAAAAAACGCGTCCCCGACCGCCACCGCGCGAATCGCGGTGGTCAAATCGGACAGCCCGGAACCTTTGACAAGATATCCGCGGGCTCCCGCCCGCACCGCGGGGCGAACGTACTCTTCTCCGGAATGCATCGAAAGCATCACCACGCGCACCCCCGGGTATCGCTGCGTCACTTGTTGGGTCACGTCGATGCCGTTGAGGCGGGGCAACGAGATGTCCATCACCACCACGTGGGGGTTCGTCTGGGCGATTTGTTCGAGCGCTTCGGTTCCGTCGCTGGCTTCGCCAACGATTCGAATGTCGCTGCATCCGGCCAGCAGTGCGACGAGGCCCTGGCGTACGATGGTGTGATCGTCGACGAGCACGACTCGAATATCGGTCGAACCATCAGCCATGCTGCGCAAGTCCTTCACGATCGGAGGCCTCGGGGGTCGCGAGAGGAATGGAGACGCCGAGGCGCGTTCCTCCTCCGTCCGACGCTTCGATTGAAAAACGGCCTCCGAGCAGCTCTGCTCGCTCTCTCATCGATCGCAGACCGTGGCGTTCCGAGGTGCCCGACGTTTGTTGAAACCCGACCCCATCGTCGATGATCGTGAGCTCTAGGATGGATGGATCGCAATGAACGGAGACGTTGGCGCGGGAGGCCTGGCTGTGTCGTACCACGTTGTTCAGCGCTTCTTGCACGATGCGATAACAAGCAGTTTCCACTGATGCGGCGAGCGCGTCCACCTCACTGTTGATATGGCACGCGATTTCGATGCCGGACCGATCGGCAACATCAATGCAATGGCGTCTCAGCGCTTGCGCGAACCCGACCTCATCGACGACGGTAGGTCCGAGCGCGGCCACCGCACCGCGTACCTCCTCCATCACTTTGTCGGTAAGCTGAAGCGACGCCGCAGAAAGCCGTTCGAGCTCTTCCAGTTGAGGATTGTCGACTCGGGTGGCGCGCTGCAGCAATTGGAGGTTGATGCGAATCGCGGTAAGCACCTGACCGGCGGCATCATGTAGCTCGCGCCCGATGGCCCGTCGCTCCGCCTCTTGGGACGCTACCGCGCGACTCGTCACCGCCTGCAAACGACGGTCGCGCTCTCGTAAGCCGTCGTTTGCCACGCGCAGTTCTAGGAGCCGCTCGGAGACTTGTCGCTCAAGATCTTCGTTCAGGGTAGACAGCGCGTCCTGAGATTTTTCTAAATCATCAATCAGAGCCGCAATGCGCCGCTCGGCGCCACGCAGCGCCTGTTGAGGAAACCAGAGCAACAGCATCGCAAGCGCGGCTCCCAGAACAAAAAACGGGAGAAGCAATATCATCGACGTGCGGCGGGCATGCTCGATCGACATCGACACCCAAACCGCCCCTACGTTCCCATGCGGCGTTCGCACCAGGGCGCGGCTCCATATCCGCGGCGTAGTACGAGAAAGCCCAGGAGCTCGCTTCGATGCAATCGCACGTTTCGCTTGGTCCAGCACCCGAATCTCATGCAGGTCCCGCTCCCGACCAAACGCTCCCATATGCTCGATGAGCTTGGCCGAATCGTAGTGCCAGAGCCGTGGACGACGCACCGCTTCTTCACCCAGCTTCTGAGCCACCTGCTCCGCAATGTACGCGCCTTGGCTCTCGAGCTCCCCGATGCGCACAACGTAGTGTGCGGCTGGTGCGCTCACCGTGACCAGAACGAGCAGCGCAGCAAGAAGCGGCAAGGTCTTCCGCAGGAGCTCGTCGGCGAGAGCGAGTCGCACGCTCACGTTCCTGGCCGCCGTGGTCGATGAAGACGTACATACCCGCCGTCACGAATGAGTTGGGCACCATGGTCGCTCAACACGAATTCGATGAACTTCTTCGCGTGCTCGGAGGACTCGTGTGGGGTCACCATAGCAAACTCACGTGCAAACGGATAGACGCCAGAGCGCACCGAATCGGCCGAAGGCCCGACCCCGCCAATGCTCATCACCCGAATGGGAAGCTGTCGTAGCCGAATGGTGCCCCAATCCATCAATCCCACCGAACCGCGAATCGTCATCAGCGCTTGCTCGACCGCCTGGTCGGTGTAGAGAACGGGCACACGACCTGTTCTTTTCGCCTTGCCGCGCGCCGCGCGAAACTTCGGCAAACGTCGATCCACCGCGCGGTACCCCGAATCGCCTCGTTCGCGGTAAAGGGGGACAATCCGCTGTCCATCGGACCAGGTTCGCTTCCGCCCGGAGAAAATATTGAGCAGATGCGAGGCACGCATGTTGGAGTCGGGCACCGAGACATGGGTGGCGATCGCGATGGGGGCACGTGCATAGGGGTGGACAACAATATTTCTCGCTTCATCAGGGCGAAGCGGTCGCGATACAAGGCCGATATCCACTGCGCCATCCCGTGTCGCCTGAACGCCGCCAGTGCTTCCTATACTTTCGTGCACCCGTACGTCCACGGCTGACACGCCTTGCTCAAATCTCTTGGCCAGAACGCGCATCAACGGCACGTTGCTGCCCGAACCCGCGACATGCACCGTCTGTACGGCGGAACGATCGGTCGTCGAGCGGCGTTGAACTCGCGTGGATGACTTCGTGGGCAAGGGCGGCACAGGCGAACGTTCCGCCGCAAACACCAACGCGAGCGCGCCTCCGACCACCACGACAATCACGCCGAGCGAAAGCAGCCAAGGAGTGGTGCGTGCCAAGCTCATGTGTTTATGATGGATACCTGCACACCCTTCGGGCAAGCCTCTTGCTCTGTCGCGGCTGGGCAGGGAATCTTCGGTGACAGGACTCCCAGCGACGGAACCACGCGAAAGCGCCCGCGGGCTCGGCGCCGTTGGACTCGCCTCCTTGGGCTTTTCGTTCGGCTTCATCGCCGTGAAGGCGGTAGGACTTCCCCCGCCGACGGTGGCCTTCTATCGAGTTCTCGTGGGGGCCGTGTTCTTGGCCGCGCTGTGGGCGATATTTCGGCTGCCTCGACCTGCTTCTTGGGGCTCGCTCGTATGGGCGGGCTTATGCTTCGGCGTTCATCAGTGCCTGTTCATCGCTGCAACGCAAGCCACCAGCGTAGCGATCGTTACCCTCGTGGCCGCAATGCAGCCACTGCTGGTCGCCGTCGTCAGTCATCGATTGATCGGCGAGCATTCATCGACCGCGCTACGCGGGTTCGCCGCGCTGGCTGCAGTCGGCGTCGGGCTCGTGGTGTGGGCAAACGTCGACGCGGAAAGTCGTTCGCTCTATGGCGACATTCTTTCGCTGCTCAATCTTTTTGCGTTCACCGGGTATTTCCTCTTCAGCAAGCGCGCACGACAGGAAGGCACACATACCGTAGTGCTTACCGCCACCGTTTTGTGCGTCGCGTTGACCGTGACAGCCCCGGCTCTTGCGCTCGCAGCGGCTCGCAACCCAAGTGTGCCGCTTGTTCCTTTCAGCGGGACGCAGTGGGGTTTGATCGCGTTTGTGTCTCTGGGATCGGGCAACGGCCACCTGCTGGTCAATTGGGCCCATAGCCGAGTAAGCGCGACACTGGCTTCGCTCACGTTGACCACCGTGCCGCTGTTCGCGAGCCTCTGGGCCCACCTCGTGTTCAACGAGCCATTCGGCGTGCCCCATGCCATCGGAATGCTGCTTGTCGCCATCGCGGTAGAAGGCGGACGGCGCGCTTAGTGCTCAGTCCCAACTGCTTTGAGGCTGAGCACTAGCGCACGAGCCACCGTTCGATTTCAGGGAATACTTCGGCAGGAGCGTGTTTGCCGATGAGGAGATCGAGATGACCAAAATCGGCGGAGTAGCCCTGCGCGCGTGAAAACTCGACGACTTTGTTGTCCGGATGTCGCGCTCGGTCCGCGGTTTGCTGAACTCGATGAGGTGGAACCACCCGATCGCCTCCTCCAGACAAAAATAACGTGCGATGATGATAGTCTCGGGGCGGCGTCGAAGACTCTTGAGCGCGTTTGCGAAGCGCGCCGAGCGATCGCCATTTTTTGGAGGAAACACCGACTACCGAACGAGCCATGAAATGGACCAACGCATTCCGGTCTACGTTTTCTGGATTGAGCATCGTGGCGTACCACTCGGGAGATAGCCCTTGCGGGCTGAGCGCGGCGAGCCGGGTCCCCCATTCGAGCGGCACGTACGGCGCAGACCGCGCAAGGGGAGCGAGCAATCGCCCGATATCCAGATGAGGCGGTTCGCCATCGGGCTGTGCTGCACGGTCAGGGGGAGAAAGAAGCGCCAGCGCATCACCACCGGCCACGCTGACCACGCGCCGCACGCGCGCGTCTCGGTTCGACGAGAGCAACTCGAATGCGATCAATGCGCCCATGCTGTGGCCGATGTAGTCAAGAGCAGCCACGTCCGCGTGACGCAGCACAAACTCAAATGCGCGCGGCAGATCGCTGTCTATGAAATCGTGCACGGACCACCCGCGACGCATCAGTGCGTGGATCCGTCGCGCCATTCCGTCGGGTAGCGACCGTCCACGACCTCGAAGATCGATGGCAAATACGTGAATTCCGCGGCGCGCCAAATACGGCGCAAGCCCCCATCCGTCGCCCACATCGAAGATGCGGTACCGGCAGTTTGTCCCGTGGCAAAGCAACACCGGAGTGGTCGACCTCGCCCCACCGCGCGGCTGGTATTCATAGATGGTGAGCGGCCACCCGTCTCGGGCTTTCACACGATGGCGATTGTCGTACGAGGGCTTCATCACTTCACGCCTTCACCCGCACAGATTTCTACACCATCGTCCAGGAATCAACCGTATTCTAGTGCTAAAGGAGGGTCTGACCCCGCAGACCCTCCCCCCACGGAATACGATTCCGCTGTCAAACCGGGACATGGGTAACACTTTAGACCGGGGACATGGGTAACACTTTGGTTCACTTTGGTTCTTAC
>JANQQS010000060.1 GCA_028284955.1 Myxococcota bacterium
CCAGCCGAAGTACCCGACGTACGTCGGCTGGCCTGCGCTGCCGGGGCGCTCGCGCTCAGACCAAAATTTCACTGCTCTATGGGATGCGACTTGCGTTGCCATCAACCCATCTGACCACTGCTCTAGAGCAAAGCCTGCTTGCGTTGATCGTAAACTCGAGTCGCGTACCATAGAGTGCTGGGATTTTGGTCTGATTGCGAGCGGCTGCTTTTCCCGGGGGCGATGTCGCCCCCGCCCCATCGAATACATCCGATGGGGCCCCACCCCTTACTGGACAGCGAACGACTGAGGAAGGCTCCGAGCCTTTCGCAAGGAGAGAGCGAGGAGGTTGTTGCGACTGGAGCTGTGCATGGCGGAGCGGACGAAGTCCGTGAAGCTGCACTGGTCTAGACGCAGTACGGGTCCGAAGGACCCTAGTCCAGCCGCAATCAGGCCAAAAGATCAGTGCTCTCTATCGCCCGAGGCGGCGCGGGGCACGGTAGTTCCGCCACCGACGGTCGTCTTCACGCCGTGATCGGATTCGTGATGCATAGGTGCCCGGAGTCCCCGCCGCCAGGTCACGCAGCTCGGATACGCGTAGATAGAAAACATCAGACGGTTGATCTAGTTCCACCCGGTTCACCAGCCGTGCCCCCACATCGAGCGCTTGTTGTCGAAAGGCAAGCAATGCTCGAGATAGCGCCTCACCAACCACCCCCCGCGCAAGCCCAATTTCCTTCAAGATGGCAAGCAACATACCCACGCGAACCTGCCTCATCGGAGACCCCAATCTCGCGCGGTGGCTGACGCGTAGTCGTGCAATCGTGTCTCGACGCGTTCGTTCGCGGGTGGATGGATCCCAGGAAGAAAGCAAACCAAACGCTTCGATGAGCGACTCATCGCTATCCCCAAAGGCCGGAACCCGCACGTCGACTCCCAAAGGACGTGCGTTTCGAAGTGATTGACGGATTTCGCGCCATTGCTGCGGATCCGCGAGTGGCCACTCGCGAAGCTCAGCGTTCGAACCCGCGAGGGCCCACTCGCGCGTGCAGTGGACCATACGCGCGTGTAGCTGGCGCCGAGACCGAACCGCGCGAGGCGACACCAACACTTCGGCTTCCGGCGCACTGATGGTAATTCCAGCACGCTCCAGCATCGAAACAGCCGCGACGCTCAAATCGCCAAACCCAAACAAAAGGAAAAACCCGTCAGCCACAACGCCCTGAATATCGCTAAGCAACGCGAGCGCAGTTTCCTCGCGACGCGCGCTTGCGAGATACGATGCGTGCAGCGCTTGAAGCCGTTGCTGGCTCTGTTTCCCGTATGCTTTCGCTTGTTGCCGGAGGGTCGACGCGCGAGTCGCGAGTCGCGAAAAAGCCACTCCTTCGCGCACTCCGGATCGCCAGCGACGCCTGCGGCCCACACGCTGGTTTCTCGGAATTGAGCGGTAGGGCCGTCCATAGATGGTCCGAAACGGCGTCCCACGCGTGCGACTCTCCGGCGCTCGGAATGCTCGCTCCATGGTGTCAAGAGTGAGCGGAGCCATCGTGCCCTCATCGCAGCCCATCAAATCTACACGTCTCAACACGCTGGACATGAAGGTGGGGGCCAGGCGAACACTACGCACCGACAGCACCGAAACCTTTCCGCCACTCACGATCCACTCAATTTTCACTGGACGACCCAATGCGAGCTGAGCGCGATCGGCCAGGTCGGCGGCTTGCTCCACCAGTCGTGGCTGGAGTCCCTCACCATGCGTGACAATCCGGCCACTCCGGCGCTCGACCAGCCATGGAGCGGCCGGCGACGCGACACCCCAAACGCTTACCTCGTCAGGATTTGAGCGAAGCGGCTCAACGCTCGCCGCCCACCCAAACGATCCTTTGTCCCGCGGAGCCACCACCATGCGCACCGCCGCGCCACTGCTGCCCAACGCAAACGCGAGCTCCGGCGCCTCCAGTTCCTTCACAAGTCGAACAACCTTCGCTGAAAGGTCGGCGTCCTGGTCTTCGAAATCAACCGCGTGGGCTGCGCGGCGCTCAAATTGCTCTGCGGCAATGCCCTCCGGCAAAAGCGCCCGCACCGTAACAAGGGGAGACTCGTCGAGCGCCGTGCGAATCGCCGTCTCCAGTCGCTCGGCAGGGCGCGCCGTAGACATGGACACGATGAGCCCATCCGCTACGGAGACCCGTTCGTCCAACAACTGGACCAGCTCCAGCTCGCGAGACCCGAGCGTTCGCAACCCGTCGCGGCGCAGCTGTTTCAGAGGCACAATACCCGGCGCGAATCTCTTATCGCGCTCGCCTACATCGACTTGAGAGGGAATCGTCGTCAGACCCGCTCCACAACGACGGACACCGCTTCACCCCCCCCAATGCACAACGACGCGAGCCCGGTACGAGCCTCCCGAGCGACCATCGCATGCAGCAAGGTAACCAAAATACGGGCGCCAGACGCTCCGATGGGATGGCCCAGCGCGACCGCACCACCGTTCACGTTGAGCTTTTCATGCGGGATCGCTAGCTTCGCCATGCAAGCCATCGCCACTGCGGAAAACGCTTCGTTGATTTCCCACAGATCAATATCCGCAATCTGCCTCTTCGCGCGCGCCAAGACTTTCTCGACTGCGCCAATTGGAGCGGTGGTGAACCACTCCGGCGCCTGGGCGTGTCCACCGTATTCGACGATACGCGCGAGAGGCTTGAGCCCGTGACGAGTGACAGCCTCTTCGCTCGCGAGAATCAACGCCGCGGCGCCATCATTGAGCTTTGAGGCGTTCGCCGCAGTGATCGTGCCGTCTTTCTGAAACGCAGGTCTCAGCGAAGGCATCTTGTCAAAGCGAGCGCGCTTTGGTTCCTCATCCTCTTCGACGACGGTGTCGCCACGCCGCCCGGGAATCGTTATCGGAGCGATTTCCGATTTGAATGCGCCGTCTTCCTGTGCGCCGATCGCTCGGCGATACGACTCGATCGCGAACTCATCTTGCTGCTCTCGAGAGAAGCTGTACTCGCGCGCGCAGAGCTCGCCTGCTTCGCCCATGTGGTAATCGTGATAGGGGTCCCACAATCCATCGTGGATCACCGAATCGACAACCTTGTTGTGTCCCATTCGGTATCCGGCTCGAGCTTTCGGCAGCAGGTAGGGAGACAAGCTCATCGATTCCATCCCACCCGCCACGACGACGTCTGCGTCTCCGAGGAGAATGCTCTTGGCGCCGAGAATCACCGACATGAGCCCCGAGCCGCACACTTTGCCCACCGTTGTGGCGGGTGCGCGATCCGGAATTCCGGCGGCCTTCGCGGCCTGTCGCGCAGGAGCTTGCCCTAGCCCTGCGCTGAGTACATTCCCGAAGTAAACCTCGTCGACCACGGACGCATCGCACCCGCCCTGCTCGAGCGCGCTCCGCGCAGCCGCGGCGCCGAGCGTGGTCGCCGCGACCGAACCCAGCGCACCGCAAAACGCTCCTATCGGAGTGCGGACGCCGGACACGATATAAATGTTCCGTTCTGATGCGTGCAGACCCATGCGTTGCAGCCTCCTCGGTTCGAATCAACAGTGGGCGATGCTGGATTTGAACCAGCGACTTCCTCCGTGTGAAGAAGGCACTCTACCCCTGAGTTAATCGCCCTGCGTGCCGGCTAAATCGCCACCGGTCGAGGGTCGTAGCAGCCGGCCCTGTGCTCTGCAACTCGTGATCCATTCCTGCACTTTGCAGCGACGGGTCTCACTTAGCGTCTTGTTTCTCAGAGGAGCCTGCAAGCTTGGCGCGAAGCAAATCTCCGAACGTTCCAAACCCCTGTCGGGAAGCTTCTTTGCGGTACTCGCGGACGGCCTGGCGTTCTTCGTCTACTTCGCGGCCGCGAATGGAGCATCGAAGCTGGCCATCTCGTTCCGTGCCCACGATTTTCACGTTCAGTTGGCTGCCGGCAGCGAACGTTTTTTTCCGATCTCCCCGCACGTCCCCGAGATCCCGATTGCTAATATAACCGCGCCCTCGTCGACCGAGCACCCCTTGGACCTGCACCATGATTCCGTGATGCTCGACCCGTTCGACAACCACTGTAACGTGCGAACCTTGCTTGAGGCTTTGTGGAGCGGTGGTCGGATCAACGGCCCCCGATGCGATCGCGGCTGCGTCGCTCGCCGAGAGTTTCGATAGAGAGATACGACGCTGCTTCTTGTCCACCCGCTCCACAATGACGGCAAGAGTTTCGCCGTCTTGCAGGACGTGCTTGGCGTGTTTGAGATCTCGGCCTCCCAGCTCCGAGATGTGGAGCAGCCCTTCCACCCCTGGCGCAAGGCGCAAGAACGCACCAAACTCGGTGGTCCGAACGACTGTCCCTTCGTGCGTGGAGCCAATCCTGAGGACGTCGGCGTGTTCGTCCCACGGGTCCGGCTGACAGAGCCGAGCCGACAGCGACACTCGAGACTGGCGGTCACGCCTCGTACCGGGCTGCACCTTCAGCACCTGGACTTCGATTTCATCCCCCGGCGTGGCCACGTCCGCCGGCCGAACCCCGCGCAGCCACGACACCTCGCTCTGATGGACCAGCCCGTCGAGCCCATCCCCAAGGTCGACGAGCAGCCCGTACTCCCGCACGTCGACGACTCGCCCGGTGATCTTTTGACCGACTTCAAGCGACTTGAGGCGTTCTTTGGCCTTCTTGCGCTGTTCCCGCTCCAGAATGCCCCGGCGACTCACCACGATGCTGCGCTCGCCGGTCTTCGCAGGCGGAACCGTGAACTCCACCGTCCTCCCCAAAAAGTCGGCAGGTGTTTCGATAGCGCCAAGCGCCATCCCGCTGGCCGGGCAAAACACCCGAATCCCATGCACCAGTACGTCGAAGCCACCCCGGTTGAACCCGAACACGGTGCCCTTGACTCGGGTCTTGGCTTCGCGAGCCGCCACGATGGCCTGCTTTGCCGCGGGACGGTCGATGATTCGATTCACGATGGCGATATGTCCGCTCTCCGAAAGCGCACCCACTCGCCCTCGGAAAATCGCACCGATCGCCGGAGGGTCCGGCGTAGGCTCTTCCTCCGTAGCTGCCGCTGTTTCCTCTAGCGGTTCTTCCGATGGCTCTCCTGCGCGCTCCTCGGAACGCTCCTCCTCTTCGACTCGGCGTTCTTCCGTGGCGTCTGAAGAAGTGGATGGTGAATCGCCGACCCCGGCCGCGAGTCCCGCCGCCGCGGACTCCTCGGCAGCAGGAAGCTCAACCGCCGCACCCGTTTCACCAGCTTCGCCGCCTACGTCGGCTTCATGGACCGCAGGCGCGCTGGCTTCCGAAGGCTCGCCGCTCGCTTCTTCCAAGGGTTCGTGGGTCGGTTGCGTTTCCGAAGCGGGCTCGTCGGCATCATGGGGCGCTGGGGCATCGCCAGACGCCGAAGCCGTTCCTTCTGTGCCGGCTTCCTGGGCTGTGGTTGCGTCGTCCCCAGAAGCTGCTGTTTCCTTTCCGTCGGCCGCTGCTTCGGGCTCAGGAATCACGGGCACCTCTCGAGGCTCCCGTATGTCGGCGATAGCAATGGCCTTACCAAACAAGTCGATTTCAATGGCTTCGTGGTCGACCGTCTTCACTCGCCCGGCCACCACCTCCCCGACCGAAAATGCATGGCGGCGGGTATGTCCCTCAAAGAGATGACCAAAAGGGCCGGAGGGGTTTGCTTTCTCTGCAGCGGCCTTTTTCTTCCGCTTCCGTTTCTTCTTCTTCGGCGCAGCCGCACCGCTCGCAGCGTCAGCGTCTTTCGGATCGACGGCCTTTAGCTCCTCTTGCGTTCCGCCGGTCGATGCGTCCGCGCTCGCCTCTCCTGCGTTGGAAGTCGCCTCTGCGCTGGAAGTCACCTCTGCGCTGGAAGTCACCTCTGCGCTGAGCGTCTCCGTATTCCCCGCAGTCTCTGAATTTGGAGTGTCTGACGATTCGGGTTCGGCCGGTGTGCCAACCGCGCCTCGCGAGGAGGCTTCAGGCCCCGCGTTGTCGTCGCTCCCTGAGGAGGTTGATTCTTCCGACTGAGCGTCGGTCTGGCTCGGAGCTCCGTCCAGAGAATCGCTTTCCGTCGCCATCATCGCTATTCCCTCGCGGACCTATCGTCGAACCGGTGCCATCTCGATTGTTCCGCGAACAGACACTGCCAACGACTCGTACAAACGACGCCGGAACGTCAACCTTTACGCTCCCGAAAGGATATCCAACCGGGAGGCGGGAGCCTAGGGGGTCGTCCAACCGTCGTCAAGGCGGAGGCGATCGAGCGGGTCGCTCCGTCGTTCGACATGGTTATTGTCCGACATAGGTGCCTATCTCGGTACATCCAGAACGTTCCACCAAATCAGGAAGTGATTCATCTGGAAGATGATTCATCGGTCCTCCGCCATCGCTCCGTGATACCCTTTATAGAACGTACGCATGCACGAAGATCGACGCGAAGACCCCCGCACTCCGATCGAACTCAAGGTGGAGTACAAACGGCTCAACTCGTTCTTCGCAGACTACACACGCAACATCAGTCACGGCGGCACCTTCATTCGCACGGAAAAACCCTTGCCGATCGGCACGGAATTCATGTTTCAACTTCACGTGCCGATGCTCGATGAACCCCTTTCGCTACGGGGAAAGGTGCAGTGGATCGTCAAACCAGAAGACGCGAACGAAGATGCTGAACCGGGCATGGGCATCGGTTTCATCTACAGCTCAGAGGCCCAGCGCGCGCGCATTAAGACCGCAGTGGAAAATCTGATGATCGATAGCTTGGGTCCGGTCATTCACGAAAAGCTCATTCGCAAGACAGCGGATTGACACCTCTTCGGACCCGATGTAGTTCGGGAACCGCTCGAGAAACTGCTCCGCTCCGCACAACACCCGGAATGAACTTGTGTCCTTATTGATCGACGAGAGCCGCGAAACACTCGCCGCCTTGGCGCAGCGCCTGAATGCGCTGGGGAGGTATCTTTGACCTCGACGATCTCCGACACGAAGTAGACCGGCTCACAAATCTGAGCTCCGAGCCTGGGTTTTGGGACGATCAGCAGGCCGCGCAAAAACTGATGCGCGAACGGGCCAACGCCGAAGCCAAGGTTCGGGTGTTCGAGAAAATCAAGGGCGACATCGAGGCGCTCGGGGAACTCCTCGAACTCGCCGCGGAGGACGACGACGAATCCATGGTGGCGGACGTCGCAGCGCAGTTTCCCGAGTTGGAAGAAGGGATTCGCGAGCTCGAACTCAAACGCATGCTCAGCGACAAAGACGACACCGACGCGATCCTCAGTGTCAAACCGGGCGCCGGCGGTGTCGACGCACACGACTGGGCCGACATGCTTTTGCGCATGTACTCAAGGTGGTGCCAAGCGAAGGGTTACCAAACGGAGATGCTCAGCCGTCAAGCGGGCGACGAAGCCGGCATTAGCCATGCATCGCTCTTGGTCAAAGGGCCCTACGCCTACGGGTACCTTCGCGCAGAAAACGGCGTGCACCGCCTGATTCGCATCAGCCCCTTCGATGCCAACAAGCGTCGGCACACTGCGTTTGCCGCGGTCAGCGTGGTGCCCAACCTCGACGACGACATTGCTGCAGACGACATCAAGATCCGCGACGAGGATATTGAAGTGACCACCATGCGGTCGGGCGGAGCGGGGGGTCAGCACGTCAACCGGACAGAGTCGGCAGTGCGTATACGACACCTGCCCACAGGCTATGTCGTACGGTGTGACGCGGAACGCTCTCAACATCAAAATCGAGATACAGCAATGAAGATGCTCCGCGGCTTTCTGTACGAGAAAGCACGACGGGAACAAGAGCAAGCCTTCGAAGAAGCCTTTGTCGGCGATCAATCAGAAATCGCGTTTGGCTCCCAAGCTCGAACATACACCCTGCACCCCTACACCATGGTGAAGGACGAACGCACCGACCACAAAACGGGCTCGGCGCAGGCCGTGCTCGACGGCGACTTGGATACGTTCATCGAAACCTATCTGCTGCAAAACGCGGATCGACGTAACGAGAAGTCTTCTGACGAAGACGAGGAGCTCTAACCGTGGCCACCGAGGAAGAACTCAAAGCCGCGCGCCTCGAGAAGGCCAAGCGGCTCAGCGAATACACCCAGCCCTATCCGAATGGCTTCCGCGCGACACACGCGATCGAAGAAAAAAGAAAACACGTCGTGCGCCTTGCAGGGACGCCGGCGGATTGTGAACATCTGCCCCAAGAAGACGAGCTTGCCTCGGACGCTGAACGGTTTCCGATATACGGACGAGTGGTCGCCAAGCGAGGCCCTTTCGTCGTTATCCGGACCCCCTACGGCGACGCGCAAGCGCTCGTGCGCAAAGATGTGTTGCCGGCCGACGACGCCGCACAACTCCAGACTCTCGACTTGGCGGACCACGTCTGGATCGAAGGGCCGCTCATTCGAACAAAAACTGGCGCCCTCGCGGTAAGCGCGCGGTCTTACCGCCACGTCACCAAAGCGATCCTCCCACCACCTGCCAAATGGCACGGCCTCAAAGACGTCGAGAAGCGCTATCGCGAGCGCTACGTGGATCTCTTCGCCAACCCGGACGTCGCGCTCGTGTTTCGCGCACGCTCGCGCATCATCCGTGAAATCCGTCGGTTTCTCGACGAACGAGAGTTCCTGGAAGTGGAAACACCATTGCTCCACTCCCTGCGGGGCGGTGCTGCGGCGAAGCCTTTTCTGACTCATCACAACGCCCTCGACCTCGACCTCTACCTGCGCATCGCGCCCGAGCTTTATCTGAAACGTCTGGTCGTCGGAGGGTTCGACCGCGTGTACGAAATGGGCCGCATGTTTCGCAACGAAGGATTGAGCACACAACACAATCCCGAGTTCACGATGCTGGAGCTGTACCAGGCCTACGCGACCTACGACGACATGCTTGACCTGATCACCGCCATGCTGCGACGCGTCGACGAAGCCGTGCGAACGGAGTTTCCAAGCTTGACCGCCGACCGACCCTTCGACCTCTCGGCCGAGTGGGCGCGGGTAACGATGAAGCAATCGATCCTCGATCGACTGGCCGCGAGCGACCAGCTTGGTGCGACGCCCTGGGATAAACTGATCACCGCAGAAACGCTGGAACGCACCCACGACCTAGAGCAATCGTTCCGCTCGCGAGCCGAAGCTGACGAGACCGTCGCCGAGACACTGCGCGCCTGCGACAGCCACGGCGAGCGTATTTTTCTGCTCTACGAGCTGCTCGTCGAACCGGATTTGCCGCGACTCTATCGCACCGCCAACGGGTCGCATTCCGTGCCCGTGTTCATCACCGATTATCCCTTCGAAGTCTCTCCTCTTTCTCGCAAGAACGATGCGGATCCCGAGATTGTCGACCGCTTCGAGTTGTTCGTGGAAGGGCGCGAGCTGGTCAACGCCTTCAGCGAACTCAACGATCCCCTTGACCAAGCCGAACGGTTCGAACGCCAGCTTGGTCGGCGTGAACAGGGCGATGAAGAAGCGATGGATTTCGACGCCGACTACATCCGCGCCCTCTCCCACGGCATGCCCCCCGCTGGAGGGCTCGGCCTCGGGGTCGATCGGTTGGTCATGGCGCTCTGTGGTCAACCGTCGATCCGCGACGTGCTCTTATTCCCTCTACTCCGGCCCGAGCGCCCAAGCGAACCGCACGAATCATGATCGCGACCCATAGGCCAGAACGAAGGCGATTGCAGGGGAACAGACTCGCCCTCTTCAGCGCTCTGCTGCTCCTTATTCATCTCGCCGTACTCACCACTGGAGCGCTGAGTATTCCATGGTGGTTCCGATTCTTGGTCGAGCGCCCATCCCAGGCGTTTCCTGCCCTCGGCGGCATCGGCGCGTTCGAGCTCTTGGCATTCGTGATTTCGATCCGAACCGCGATTCTCGTCGGCCGACGCACCCGAGGCGCGCGAGGCCGCGGGCGTCTCGCGACCTTGGGCTGGCTCGGTGCAGCCCACGTCGCGTTCTCTTCTATTGCCGGATCACTCGGGGTGCTCGGGGCCTCTCAAGCGGCCAGTGCAGGTCTCGCAATCGCGTTCGACACGAAAGAGCTTTGGCTTTCGCTCGAACCTTGGCAACAGACGCTGTGCATCCTGTCCATCGGCGCTTCGATCGCCACGGGAGTCGTGCTCTTGGGGCTACTCATCGCTGGATGGCAGCTCCTCTCGCGTCGCTTCCGGCGAGCGTTCTGGATTGTCACCGACACCCTCATCGCGGCGGCCACGATCTACGTCACGCTTTCCTACCCCGCCCAACCCACCGAATCTCATCCCGATCTCACAGGGCCTCTGATCCGCATTGGCGTGACGGGATTGCTCGCTGCGCCACGCCTTCTCGCGCGACTCATCGGCCCGTTCCTCAATCTTGTGGAGCGAGCCGCGTTTCACACGCTCGTTGCGGCGCGCCACCTTCGCGCACGAAAAACGAACTTCCTCGCCGCGATCAGCACGCTCTCCATTCTCGCGGTGGCTCTGTCGTCGTGCATGCTTACCACTGTGCTCAGCGTGATGGGCGGGTTCCGAGACGATCTCAAGAAAAAGATTCTCGGCAATCATGCTCACGTCGTGGTCGATCGCGAACACGGTTCTTTCGAGGGGTGGTCGCGCACCCTTGAAGCCGCGCGACGTACCCCCGGTGTACGCGCCGCGACCCCATACGCGCATGGCGAAGTCATGGCAACGAGCGCTTCCAACTTGGCGGGCGCGGTGCTTCGAGGCATCGACACCCAAACCATCGGATCGGTGACGGATCTACAGGCCAACCTCACCCGCGGTCGACTCGAGTACCTCGATCGCCCCGAACTGTTGCTCAAGCTGCCCGCGAATGACCGTCGGTCGATCCTGCCCCGGCGAAAAAAGAGCTCCAAGAAACCACTCGACCTCGACACCCAGGCTACAGACCCAAAAATCGACGACGATCTCGATGAGTTCTTGATGGAGCCGAGCGCAGCCGAAGACGTGCTTCCAGGAATCATCGTGGGACAGGAACTTGCACGTACGCTGCGTCTCTATCTCGGCGACGAAATCGACGTGGTATCGCCCTTTGGACGGCTCGGGCCAGCGGGGCCGGTGCCAAAATCACGTTCGTTCCGAGTCGCCGGCATCTTCTACAGCGGGATGTACGAGTACGACATGAAGTTTGTGTACGTGAAGCTGGAAACCGCGCAAACGTTTCTCGGCATCGGCGACGCGATCCACGGAATCGAAGCCAAAGTGCGCGATCTCGAACGAGCCCCAGACGTCGCGCGTGCGATGCAAGCCAATATCGAACGCCCCGAGCTCCGCGTTCAGGATTGGCAGGAGCTCAACCGAAACCTTTTTGGAGCCCTAGCCCTCGAGAAACTCGCCATGTTCGTCACGCTGGGCATCGCAATCCTCATTGCGGGTTTCTGTGTATTCGGCACCCTCACCCTCATGGTCCAAGAAAAAGCGCGAGAAGTCGGAATTCTCAAGGCCCTGGGGGCGCGACGCAAAAGCATCGTTCAGGTCTTCATGCTGGAAGGGTTGTTGATCGGGTTCTTCGGCGCCGCGATCGGATTGGGCCTTGGCTTTCTGGTGGCGTTTTCCGCGCAGCACTTCGGAATCCGCATGAACCCAGAGGTCTACTACATTGACAAACTCCCTGTGCATATGGACGCTTTGGAGTTTTCGTGGGTCGGCGTCGCCGCCATTGCGGTGTGCTTGCTCGCTACGATTGTGCCCGCAACGCTAGCCAGCCAGCTACGCCCCGTGGACGCTTTGCGTTATGAGTGACGCTGACTCGAAACCCATGCCCTCCCGTACCCCCACTCCTGAACATGCCTCCGCAGAGCCAGCAGACGAGCTGGTCCGAGTGGAACAAGTCACCAAGGAATTCGACCACGAAGGGAAAGTCCTGGGCGTGCTGAAGGGCATCGACCTGGTTGTTCGGCCCCGGGAGATGGTCTGCGTGGTGGGCGCATCCGGCGCGGGCAAGAGTACGCTACTCCATTTGATGGGTACGCTCGATCTACCATCGAGCGGCCGGATTCTCTACGGCGGCCAAGATGTGACCTCCCTCCCCGGTCCCAAACTCGCAGAGTTTCGGAACAAGAGCATCGGTTTCGTATTTCAGTTTCATCACTTGCTGCCAGAATTCACCGCCGTCGAAAACGTCATGATGCCTGGCCTGATTCAAGGCCGCCCGCGCGCCGAGATGAATAAAGCAGCCAAGGAGCTCCTCGGAGAAGTGGGCCTAAGCAACCGGCTCAACCATCGTCCGGGTGAACTTTCGGGAGGAGAACAGCAGCGCGTGGCGCTCGCCCGGGCACTTATCCGAAAACCGCAGCTCGTGCTCGCCGACGAACCCACCGGAAACCTCGACAGCGCGACCAGCGATGCCGTCCACGAACTATTTTTCGAGCTCAATCGAAGTCGAGGAACCACTTTCCTCATCGTTACCCACAGCCGCGACCTCGCCGGACGCATGCCTCGGGTGGTTTCAATGAAGGATGGCCTCATCGAAAAAGACGAGCGTCGACAAACTCAACCGACCGATGCTCAAAGCGCCGCGCCCGAGCCCGCGAGCGCCGCCCCGGACGACCCGCGTCAGCTTGACACTGCTTAGATTTCGCCGCTATAGGGGCGTTTCTTTGGTGCGCGCTCGCGTGATCTCCGCTCGCTTGATCTCCGCTCGCTTCATCTCCTTGTGCACTCGCTACGCAATATCCTTGGGTTCCGCGGCGGGCTTAGGGCCGTACGCCTTTACGCAGCGCTGACTGCCGCTGCGATCTGTGCGTCGCATTGGGTACACGATCACGTCCTCGCGCAGCCCGGTGAGCCACCGGCAGTCGCCGAACCAGCCGACGCCGGCGCTCCTCCCGCCCCCAGCGAGCCATCCGCCAACGAGGCCGAGGCTGATCCCGCCGAGCCCGGTTCTGACGAGCCCGGTTCTGACGAGCCCGGTTCTGACGAGCCCGGTTCTGACGAGCCCGGTTCTGACGAGCCCGGTTCTGACGAGCAAAGTCCAGACACAGCTTCTGCCGACTCTGAACCCGCCGAACCCGATCCCGACGCGCCCGCTACCGAGGAATCCACGCCGAACAACGCCGAACCTCCGGCTACCGAACCGTATCAACCACGAAGCGCCCCCTCGGTTCCCAAAACCGCCTGCGACGGAAAAACGATTCGCCGCATCGTGGTGCGCGGAGCCCGTCGGGTCGATCCCGATGATGTGATCGCGACGATGAAGCTTCATCGGGGGGTCCCCTGTACCGACGAGGAAGTTGCGCGGGACGCGCGCGCTCTCTGGAATCTTGGTTTCTTCGACGATCTGGTCATCGAAGCGGAGCCGAGTCGCGATCGAATCGACCTCGTCGTGGAAGTCGCGGAGCGGCCAGCGATCGGGCGAATCGTTTTCGAAGGAAACGACGAAGTCGATGACGAAGACATCGACGAAAAGGTCACTCTGCAAGAAGGGGCGATCCTATCGGTGCCCAAGGTGCGCCGCCAGGTCACGCGTATTCGCGACCTATACGCCGAGGAAGGCTACTTCCTCGCTAGGGTCGACTACGACATCAAACGAATCGAAAACGACAACAACGAAGTCGAGGTTCTTTTTCGCATCGACGAAGGAGAAGAGGTCACCGTTCGGAGTATTCGCTTTCTCGGCAACCGAAATATCCCTGACGATGAGCTTACCAAGGTGATGCAGACGAGCTCGACCGGGCTCTTTTCGTTTTTGTCGTCAGACGACACATTCAACCGCGACGCGTTCAACGAAGACGTGACGCGCCTCCAAGCGTACTACTACGACAAAGGCTACCTATCGATGCAGGTGAATGCTCCTCGCATCGAGTTGACCGCCGACCGAAACCATATCGACATCACCGTTCCACTGCGAGAAGGCCCGCGTTTTCGCATTCGCAAGCTCGGGGTAGAAGAACTTTCTCCTACCGGAGAGCCGACGGAGACGCTGGAGAAGAAAGAAAAGCTGAGAGAGATGATCGATGCTGAGCCCGGCGACTGGTTCAGCCGCAGCGAAATCGCAGTCGGTCTACAAGAAATCACCCGCGTCTATCGAGATGCTGGCTTCGCGCGTGCTCAAGTGCTCCCCGAAACTCGTCTGGATGAACGACGACGGGTGGTGGACGTCTCGGTCAACATCCGACGTGGCCCCCTCGTTCACATCGAACGAATCAACGTTCGAGGCAACACCAAAACGCGCGACCAAGTCATTCGCCGCGAAGTTCGAATCAATGAAGGCGAGGTCTACAACCAGTCAAAGATCGAAGAATCGAAACGATTGGTCACCGCGCTCGGCTACTTCGAGCGAGTCGACGTCTCAGAGGAAGATGGGACCGACGAAAGCAAGATGGTGCTCAACTTCGAAGTTGTGGAACGTCCCACCGGTACGTTTCAAGTAGGCGCCGGATTCTCCTCGATCGAGCAGTTCGTGCTCACCGGTCAGATCCAACAGCAAAATCTATTCGGTCGAGGCCAATCTCTTTCTTTGCAGCTTCAGCTCTCCGGCATTCGACAGCTCGTTCAAGTTCGTTTTGTCGAGCCCTGGTTTCTGGGCACGCAATGGAGTCTGGGCGTCGACGCGTTTAATACGCTGCGGCAGTTTCAGGATTTCACGCAGAGCTCGATCGGAGGCGCGCTCACCTTCGGCCATCCCATCGTCGACCCTCGATTGCGCTTCTCGACCCAATACCGGATCGAACGAGTCCGCATTCGCGCACGAACCGGGGGCCTTTTTGGAGGTAGCGGCCGAGGACAAGGCTTCAGTATTTTTCAGCGACGACCTCTCGCGAACCTCTTCCGAGACGGCATCACGAGCTCAGTGCGGCTCGGACTGACATGGGACTCCCGAGACAACCGTCTGTTCCCATCCAACGGATACTACGCTTCTTACTCGGCGGAGATCGCGGAACGCGCACTCGGTTCGGACAATGTATTCGTACGCCACCGCGGCTTCGCTCGTTTCTACAAAAACATCTTCGGTCCGGTCGTGTTCAAGGTGAATACGGAAATCGGCCTCATCACGTCGCGATTGGATGAAGGCGTACCCAACTTCGAGCGGTTCCGACTGGGGGGCATCTTCGACATCCGTGGCTACCCGCTCGACAGCCTGGGCCCGCGCCTTGGTCTCCCGTCGACCATCAATCCGAATGGAACGCCTCCGGGCTCGCGCAGCAGCCGAGGACCGGGGTTCACCATCGGCGGGAACCTCCAGGCTTTTTATCAAGTTGAGCTCGAGTTCCCATTGGTGGAAGAAGTGGGCATCAAGGGCGTTCTCTTCACCGACGGCGGCAATGTGTGGAATCTGGAAGACGCTCTATGCAACGCGCCCGGAGCCTCCGACCGCGACGCCGCGGCAGATCCCTGCTCCGTAAATCCGCTTCGTATTCGGCAGTCTTGGGGATTTGGATTTCGTTGGTTCTCGCCGCTTGGGCCCCTTCGGTTCGAATTCGGAATTCCCATTCGCCGCCGTAGCTTTGAAAACAAAATCCGCTTCGAATTCAACATTGGCAACAGCTTCTGACACACGCGCGGCGTGAATATCGAAGATTGCTTCCCGTCCGAGCCCGGGTCGGCCGAACTCCACGCCAGGGCTCGACAAAGAGCCGTGGGGCTTGACCGACGATAGGGTTCCAGCTACGGAGCCCGGGCCCTGAAAGGACTGAGAATGAGCCTCAAGCGCCACGCTATTACTCTTACCGCCGCGCTCGCGGTTTCTGCGATCACCCCGGAGATCTATGCGCAGACAAAGATCGCCGTCGTCGATTTGCAGCGCGCGCTGAACGAAACGGAGGATGGCCGCAAAGCCAAACGACGCCTCAAGACGCTGTTCAAGCGCAGGCAAGACGAGCTCAACAAGGCGCAAGAGAGACTCAAGAAGAAGAAAGAAGACATTGAGCGCCAAAAGAGCGTGCTCAGTCGCAACGCGCTCGAGAAAAAACTTGCCGCCTACCAGAAGGAGTTTGTGGAGCTCCAGACGGTCTATGTGGAGTACCAAAGAGAGCTTGCGCAAAAAGAATCGCAGCTCACAAAACGCATCCTTGAGCGCATGCAGGACATTCTCCGGCGGGTCGGCCAAGCTCAGGGCTACACCCTAATCGTGGAAGCCAACGAGGGCGGCGTCGTGTGGGTTCCGCGCAACCTAGACCTCACCGATCTCGTGATTCAGAAATACAACTCCGGCGAAGGTCGCGCGCGCTCTGGCGGAAACAGCAAGGCCAAACGCAAAAAGAAGAAAAAGTAGCGGTCCGTCTCACATGGCGGGAGCGTGGCGCCTGCGACACGAACCAGCAGACGGGTATAGGCGGCGTAGCGAGCACCCCGTTTTCAAGCTAAGAACGCGCCTACACGGACATGCTGAGTCTTCCTCGGATAAGACGATGGGGTGCGCCTGTCCTGGGGGCGTGGCTGGCCGTGCCGACTTTCGTCGTGCCCCACGCCATCGCGGACACGCCGCCGAATCAACATCGCCCCGTCCCACGCACACACGAAACCGACCTCGCGGGACTCCTCCGCGCGGCCGAGCGCAACTATCCACGCCTCCATGCGTCACGACACGCCATCTCGGCGGCGCAGGCTCGCCTCGCAGAAGCCAAGGTTTCTCCATTTTTCCAGTTCCAAGCGACGGCTGGATTGACCGTGGCGCCTGAGGCTCGAGGCACTCCTGTACTCAGCCCAGACGACCAACTTCCGCTGGGAAATCGCTGGCGCCCTTCGTATCAGCTGGGGGTCGAGGGCGCGATTCCGCTCTACACGTTTGGCAAACTTAGCGGCGCTCGAAGAGCCGCGCGGTCGGGCGTTCGTGCGGCTCGGGGGGAAGAAAAGCGAGCGCGGGCGCAGCTCCGGTTCGACGTTCGCCGCGCGTATTTCGCACTTCAACTTGCGCTCGACGCAAGACAGATGCTCTCCGAGGGGCTCGGCCAGCTCGAGAAAGCTTCGCAACGACTCGCGCAGCTCATCGAAGACGAGGACGACAGCGTCAACCCATCGGACCAATATCGACTCAGTGCCGCGCTGGCCGAGCTACAGGCGCGCGATTCCGAAGCGCAGAACCTAGAGGAATCATCTCGCGCCGCACTGGCGCTACTGAGCGGAATGCCGTCGATCCGAATTCCCGAATGTCCCATAAATCGAGTCGAACCTACGCTCGAACCTCTGCGACACTACCTCACGCATGCGTCGAGGCATCGCCCGGAAATCGGATCCTTGGATGCCGCAGAATCTGCCCGGGAAGCCGAACTCGACGTTGGTCGAGCCCACTATCTGCCCGATCTGGGACTCGCGTTCCGCGCTCAGTACAGTCGCGCACCAGGCATCACCGACCAGGAAAACCCTTTCGTCAATGACCCCGCCAACCGTCCGACGCTCGCGGCTGGACTGGTGGCCCGTTGGCCGCTCGACTTTTGGGGAAACGTGTACCGAACGAGAAGAACCCGCGCGCAACTCAAACAGCTCCGTGCACAGAAAAAAGAAGCCAAGCAAGGCATCGAGCTCGAGGTTCGCGTGGGCTACGAGGGACTGAAGGATGCCGACCGCCGCGAACGCGCCTGGCGCAAAGGCGAACGCGACACCCGATCGTGGTTCGTGTCGACGTACCAAGGCTACGAAGTGGGCGCGGCGGAAGCTCGGGAGCTCATCGATGCGCTCAAAGCGTACTTTACCGCCCGCTACAATCGCATCGACGCAATCCGATCATACAACACCGCCGTCGCCGGTCTCGAACGAGCATCCGCACAAAGACTCGTAACCGCCGAGCACTGGGAATCAAGCTGCAACGATTGATCCCCTGTCCCCAATGGCCATATACGAATAGACAAACCGGAAAGACGACGAAAAGGCACAGCGGAATAAATAGATATGCAGGTCGTCTTAGACAAAGGAGCGCAGAAGGCGCAACGTTGACTCACCCGGCCTCTCCAACTCCAGGAATCCAATGACACTACCTTCTCGATGGTTTTCTTATGTGGTTTTTTTTGCCGCGCTGAGCACCTCAGCGTGGTCTTGGTCAGTGCATGCCCAGCCCGAAGCCGCGCAACACTATTTGAAAACGAAGCATCAAGCCGCCCACGCGTTGATGCGGAAACCATCGGGCAACGCGCGCGACGCCCGGCTCACTCAACTCCTCGGCGAACTTCTTGATTACGACGAACTATCGCGCCGAGCGCTCTCAAAGCACTGGTCCGGTCGAAGCGCCAGCGAACGCGAAGAGTTCGTCGGCCTGCTCAGGAAACTCGTCGAGCGAAGCTACCAGCGGAACCTGCAAAGAACGCTCAAGTTCTCCGTGCGCTACGAGGGGGCCGAACCGCAGGCAAGCAACGTGCTCGTCCGCACTGTCGCGCGCTCGAAAACCAACCGACGCGCGCCACCGGTATCCATCGACTATCGCATGCATCAGGTCAACGGTGCGTGGCGCGTCTTCGATATCGCGACTGATGGAGTAAGCCTGGTGCGCAACTACCGCCGTCAGTTCAATCGGATCATCAGCAAAGACGGTTGGCAAGGACTGCTGCAGCGCATGCAAGAGCGTCTGAACAGCGCTCCAAGCGTCTAGCGAACTCGACCGCGCGGGCGGTCGAGAACAACAGAAACGTTCTCGCTACAGACTTTTCGGCGGCTACGGACGCGAGCCTGAAGCGTGTCGCTCGAGCCCCGGTCGATCGATCAATACCAGACGTCGATGGTCGACCAGAATCAGGCCCCTCCGTCGAAAATCACCGAGGATCAGCGTCACTGTTTCTCGCGTGGATCCGACATAGCTAGCAATCTCTTGATGGGTGAACTTCACTCCGATGAGCGTCCCGCGCGAATCTGGAACTCCGTGACGACCGGCCACCCAAAGCAGAAACTCCGCCACTCTTGACTCTACGCTGCGAGTCAGAAAACCGTGTATGCGCTCCTCCGCGACCAGCCGGCGGCGACCGATCAGCCGAACCATTTCGAGCCCAAACTTCGAACTCTCCGCGATGAGCTGCAGCACGAAGGGAACGGGCAGCCGAATCGCTTCCACGCGCTCACATGCGGTTGTTTCGACCAAACGCTCCTCGTCGACCAGCCGTAGTTCGCCAATCAGTCCGCCGGGCCCCACGTAGTCCAACGTGAGCTCTCGGTCATCGCTGCGACGCAACAGGCGGACACGACCGCTCCCGACAACGAACAGCGCTTGGTCTGTCTTGGGAGCAATCGGACGACGTCGTTGCGCGCGAACCAACGTGCTTCGGCGCACTGTTTCGGCGAACAATCCATCATCGAGCGCGGTAAACACCTCGGAACGGCCCAAGATTCGCCGCTTTATGTCGAGGTCACCCCCTACGAATGGCAACACGGTACTCTCAGCAACCGGTGCGGTCATTCAACCTCTCCGTCCAAACTTCAACCATGACAACATATTGCATGATTAACATATTACCGTCAACTCGTATTAATGTAACTTTTCCCGGCTGCGAGGAGCCTATGATCGACGGTCCGTGTTGACCGCTGGAGGCAGCTCGACTAGCTTCCGCGTGCCGCAGATCGCGAGAAACATGAGACTCTACAGCGGAAAAATATCCACAATTGCGTCCGAAATCGTTCGCTCGCTATCCGGAGACGGAGACATCGAGTTCGAGAACGAGGAGGAGGTCCGGCTCGACTTCGAAGCCGTGTTGAAGGAATTCCTTCGTCGGGACCGGGGAATCCTGGACGAAGCGAAGTCTCGCATGGAGCGCGAGGGCCTCAGCTACTCCATGCTGGGCCGCATCAAGTCACAGGTGCGCAAAGAGCAGGGGTTTCCGCCCCCGGATGAAATCCTGCCCTACATTCTGGAACAAATTCTTCAGATGCTGTTTCACAGTCAGAACGTGGAGGAAGTGTTCGCGGAAGATCATGTCCTGCGAAAAAAGATTACGCCGATCCTCCGCCGGCACATGGAAGTCGAAGACCGACTGGATGAAGAAGTCCGTTCCAAGATCAAGAACTTGGAGGAAGGCACAGCCAACTTCGAGGTCGAGTACGCGCGTGTCATGGAGCAAATGAAACGCAAGAAAGGTCTCGCATGACGGCCAGCCCAGCATGAACTCGTGTTGAGCATGACCGGATTCGGAGCGGGGTCGGCTTCGCTCGGCCAAGGACGGGTTGAGGTCGACCTCCGCGCGCTGAACCATCGATTCATTGACGTACGGGTTCGCTCCCCGCGAGAAATCGCCGGGCTCGCTGCGACCGTAGAGCAAGTCGCCCGAAAACGGCTCTTACGCGGCCGTATCGAGGCCGTTGTCCGCCTAGAAGGCGGAACCGATACCGCGCTACAACTGGATCTCGAACGATCCGCCGCCGCGTTTGAGCAGCTCAAGCAGTTGCGAGATCGCGTGTGTCCGGACGAGCGGGTCCCACTCGAACTGCTCGGCGCATTTCCGGATCTCTTTCATCGGGCGCCCGTGTTGGATGGAGAAGCTATCCACGACGCAGTCCGAAGCGCCGCGGAGGACGCGTGTCAGGCGCTTTTCACGATGCGCAAATCGGAAGGCGACGCGCTGCGGGCGTCTTTGTTGGCCGAGCTTGACCAACTGCGTGAACTCGTCGCACGCGCGCGCGAATCGCGGCCGACGGTTCGGGAACGACGAAACCGACTGGAGGAGCGTCTGAACTCCGTGCTTGACGATCGAGCCCTGCTCGACATGGGCCGGCTGGAACAGGAAGTCGCTTTGATTGCCGAACGCGGCGACGTTTCAGAAGAGCTCGCACGCCTCGGCAGCCATTGCGAGCAGTTTACGGAGCTACTGGACTTGGCAGAGCCCGTAGGTCGCCGCCTGGATTTTCTGCTTCAAGAGATGTCCCGCGAAACGAATACGTTGGGTGCCAAGAGCGACGATCTGACACTTACGCGCCTGGCAGTGGAACAAAAGGCGAGCATTGAGCGCATGCGCGAGCAAGTCCAAAACGTCGTATAGTGTTCTCGCACAAGAAAACGAAACGCTTCAGCCGACTGGACGCTGTCAAACGCGTTCTCCATTGAAGCCCCACGGGCCCATAAGGTACACCACCCACAGCAGCTATGAACGACCTCCTATTGTTGATTCTGAGCTCGCCTTCGGGCGCTGGGAAGACCACGTTAAGCCGACGGTTGCTGGAGGACTTTGACGACTTCACGTTCTCGGTTTCTCACACCACACGGGCGCCCCGCAACGGCGAAGTCGATGGCAAGGACTACCACTTCGTCAGCCCGGATGCTTTTCAAACACTCATCGAACAACATAGCTTCGCGGAATGGGCACATGTCCACGGAAACGTGTACGGCACGAGCGTTTCGGAGCTCGATCGCGCGAAAGCAGAAGGAAAAAGCGGAATCCTCTTTGACGTAGACTACCAAGGCGCCAGGCAAATCCGCGCGACTTATCCGGAGGCAGTCGGCATTTTTATACTGCCGCCGTCGCTCGACGAGCTCAAGCAACGCCTAACTCGGCGAGGTTCGGACGATGCAGGAACGATTTCGCGAAGGTTCGACAAGGCTCGAGAAGAGATCGAGCACTATCCTTTTTTTGATTACCTGATCGTTAACGATGAACTCGAACAGGCCCTTTCCGAAATCAAAGGCATTATCCACGCCGAACGCCGCCGGCGATCGAGAATGGCATCGCGCGCTGAGGCGCTGCTGAGAACCTAAGCATTTCGAGTCAGGTCGCGTGGGTATCGAAAAAGATCAAACGAGTCGAGTGGAGCGATGGGCCGTCGTTGCCGCGCTCGGCACCCTCGGCTCGACCCCTGCGACCCCACGAATCGAATTCCTAGATGTAGAAGATTGGTCCGGCGGTGTTTTGGTGGTGGTGGATGCCGATGACGACGACGAAAACGGCGTCGCAGATGCGGAGCAACCTGCAGAAGTTCCCCTGTCCGACGCGCACCGCTTCCGAGTTCGAGGAACACGCTCGCTGACTCTCTCGGTGAGCGGACCGATCCGGTTACTTCTCGACGGCCGTCCCCTTTCGGTTCCGTACCGCGTTCGGCCTCGAGACCGAGGAAAGGATTTCGCGATACAAGGAACACGAATCGGCACCGCTGCCCTGCGCATCACGAGCTCCGCCGGCGCACAGCAAATACCTATTCATGTCGTTCAACTGAGCTTCCTGCGCGGACGGAACCGATCGCTACGACCACATACCGACGCGGTGCGGGTTTCTCGCAGAGTCACCAACGATGCAACCATTCCTCGCGGACTCTCGTTCGACAGCGTCAGCGACGATCCAGCGAATATTCGAGTCGAAATACGCGGACTCCCCGGCGGGAGTTCAGGGCGAATGCGCTTGTTGAGCGCAGACGCTGCGCTGCGGAAAAAGCGCTCTGCGCTGCCAGATTTGGCCCTTCAACGGAACCAATCGGCGTCCTCGAAACCGGTGCAATCGCATGCAACCCCTCTCGTCATCGCACGGACCAAGTGGATTCGTCTGGTGGGAGACCGAATGGACGAAACCGCTCCCGGAGTACGCAATCAGGTTTTGCGCGTGGCGCTTCGAGACCACGTCGAAGCGCGTTATGTTTCGAAACGCGGGGTGCTTCGCCAGAGCATTCGCGTCGGACGCCCGACCCATGAGGAAAGCGCCTTGGCAGCACGCCGCGCAACACTCCGGTTGCGCGTGCTGCGAATGACCCGCGGGGGAACGCCCACCATCGGTGGCAACGAACGGCGGGCGCTTGAGCTCGCTCGAGAGCAAGTGCGAATCGCAAACGAAATCTGGCTTCAGTGCGCGATCGATTTTGGCGCACCGACCGAAGCGGACATCGCGGTAGTTTCGCCGCCGCCACCAGCCTTGCTTTCGATTGCGAACGACGATGGACTCCCCGCAGCAGGAGACGGGGAGATCGCGTTTCGTGTCAACGGCAAGCCACTGAAAAAAATCCCTACGCGCGCCGGTGCGCACCCCGTCGAAACCGCCGCAGACGTTGCGCGAGCTCTGTCATCCCTCGGGTTCAGCGCGCGCGTGACCGAAAACGCGCGCACAGAGTTCGGAGCCGGCCGCAGCGCCGACGTGTTGGTCCGCGCCCGCCACGGCGCATTGGCAACCCTTACTCCAGATCGTTCCGGCGATGGAGAAATTAGCTCAGACTCGCGTCAGAAAGTGTCTATTGGGCAGGTAGATTTGAGTGATGGACTTCAGGACTTCAACAACATGAACGCTGCCACGGGAACGCTGGAGGAGCGAACGCTGCTGAAATCCCTTGCCGATGATGATCCGGCAACCATCGACGTATTCGTGGTGAACCGATTTACCTCGGGCACCCGGCAGGGCGAAGCCTATATCGAAGGAGATGGCGGGGCGCTGGTCAATATGGTGATCCTTGACCGCAACGGTATTCTTCAACAGCATGCCGCGTGGACACAGGCGCACGAGATCGGCCACGTGCTGCTCAATCACCCCCTCCACCCCGATCACGTGGGTCCCGATCGTCCCTGGCTGCTGATGGACAGCGACACCAGTCGCGCGGTGGTTACGGGGCCAAAACGGCTAACCCAGGAAGAGTGCTTCCGCGTCCGAGATCAGAGCGGTGTCCAATCTGTGCCGGCGTTGCTCTCTCGTCACCCGCTTTAGAAACTCGGCGAACACTAGAACTGCACACCGAGAATCAATCGTAGGGCCTGGGCGTTCTTGAGCCCGGGATTACCTCCGGTTACCTCCGGCATTCCGTTGAACGTCCGGTAACCCAACCCGCGAAGCGGAATCAGCAGCGCATATTGGCCTTGGGCAAAAAAGCCGTCGACGAGCCCGGGGCCGTCTTCGCTCCGGTAGTAGAGCGAAAAATCTAGCTCCACGCCGAGCGGAGCATCGCCTCCGTAGGCTTGGACCGGCTGCGACGCCTGGCTGTAGATCACGTCAAACTTCGCGCCCAAGCGCTGGCCAAAGGGTGTGCGGATAAGTTCGTATCCGATACCGGGCTTCAGGTACCACGCGCCACCCACGCGTCCCATGATGTTTCGCCACAGGATCAAGTCCACTCGGTAGTTCGGATGAAACTCGAAGTTGCTAATGGTTCGGTCAGTCGTTCGCTGCGCCACGGTATCTTCTTGATCCGAAAGACCGTCCACATCCCGGTCTCCGCTCGCGTACCCGGCGTACAGCGTGATGCCCAGTTTCTCCTGCAGAAGTCGATATTCGCTCTCGAACGCGAGGCCGAACTGGCGCAGCTTGAAGCCTTGGTCCTGAAAATCGTTGTCCAATAGGTTTTGAATTCGACCCGCCACAAACGCCGCCTCAGCTTCGATCCGCAACCCTTTCCACAAAAACTGTCCCCAGAGGTCCGGAGTGAAGACTTTGGCGCCTCGACGCACGAGCGAGCCCGACCGAGCGACAAACTCGTCGTCATCCGGAAATGCATTTCCGAATCCTGCCGAAGAAAGTTTTTGACGACGCCATTGAAAATACAGCCCGCCATTGAGAACGAAATCGCCTCGCCGAAGCCTCCGCGCTTGCTCGTCGGCCTCAAGTCGATAGGCCACCGCAAATACGTTTTGTCGGATGTCGTCGGCGGCAGTGGCGTCGAGCGCGGGGCTGCGCAGGTCGAACGCCGGATCTCGCAACACGCCTTGGCCTACGAAATCCCAGCTCGCGATGAAGTATACGCCTTTGATTTTGGTAATTCCCATGATGCGGTCGACTTCGGTGGAGAAGTCGCCGTCAATGCCGGCTCCTTCGTTCCACAACATGCCGAGACCCCAGTGCGAACCCATGCGTCCAAACCGAAGCTGACCGAGGCCGCGGTTGGTGACCTCGCCCCACGCGCGACGCACCAGCACGCTGTCGTCGGAGCTGTTTCGAAACGACTCCGGCGGATTCTGGGTGGTCGTCAGGGTGTCGTTGGGAACTCGGAGCACCGCTTCTTCGCCGTCCGGCAGCTGACGACTGAAGCCCGAGCCGCTGGGAACGAAGGCTTGGTTATCGGGAGTAGAACCGAGCACCAGGTTGTCGAATACGTCGACCATCATATGAACCCGGACGTCGTCACTAAGCGACAACGTCGGCCTCAAACGAAGACGCATGTTGGCGTAACGGAGGCGGTCGCTCCCGCCGCAGTTGTTGGCGGTTTGGGTCTCCACCGAGTTGTCGTCGACAATTACGGCAGAGCGACACCCTCCGGCGGGGAAGGAATCTCGGTCGAGCGGACGAAAGGCGCTGAATGGCGGCTCTGGTTGGCCCGACTGCGGTTCCGTGCCTCGTCCGAGAAAAAACGAATCTTGGAGCTCGCCGCGAACCCGAAAGTATCCGTTCAGCGTCAACACTCGCTCGGGGGAAGTCCATGTAAGCTGGGTCGGGTCGCTGGACGGCGGGGCTGCTTGCTCAAGCAACGCACCGTCGTCCTCGGGGGACGGGCCATCTTCTCCTTCGTCTTCCTCACCTTCCTCGGCTTCCGCCTCTTCCCCGAGCTCTACTGGATCAAACGCGGGAGCCCGCAGTTGCGGTTCGTAGTCTTCATCTTCGTCGTCTTCTTCCTCGGCGGCGCTTCTTTCGTCTTCATCGTCCGACGCGGCGCTCTCGGCCCCCTCACCCGGCGTAGTCTCCTCTGCGTCTCCTTGGTCTGAGTCGTCGTCGGATGCGGGTTCCGTCTCACCAGCATCGGCGGATTCCCCCCGCTGAGCCTGCGAGAGGCTCGGCAAAACTAAGCCGAGCAAGAGGGCCCCCAATGAAAGGCCGAACGAAAGAAAGGTATGGCGAACAAGATTGGAGCCAAAACGCATGTCAGTTCCTTCAGGACGCAGAGGTCGGCTCAGTAGCACGCGGCTCAGAACTCGGTCAACGCGAGGCAATTTGCTCGTGACGGGTGCTGACTATTGAGGGCAACGTCAACAATCGCTACAACCAGCCATGATCCGGGCCTCAGACGAACCAGTTTCGAACGTCGTAGATGGCTCCGACGACAGGCGCATTCGCGTGGTGGGCCTCGGAGGCATGAACGAGATCGGCATGAACTGTTTCGCCGTATCATACGGGTCTGACACTTTGATTGTCGACTGTGGGGTAACGTTTTCCCATCGGGACCTGGGAATTGACGTGATTCACCCTCGCTTTGATTATCTCGAAGCGATATCCAGTACGATTCGGGGTCTCGTCATCACCCATGGCCACGAAGATCATATCGGCGCCATTCCTTACCTTTTGCGCAAGTTCGATGTGCCCATCTTTGCTCCGCCTTACGCCAAAGCGCTCATCGAAGAGCGCTTTGAACAGCACGAGCCGTTCCACCCATTGCGACTCGTAGCAACCCAAACCGAAACGCCGTTTGAGATTGGTTGTTTTCGTATCGAGACCCTCCCCGTTCATCACTCCGTTCCGGACGCAACCGCGCTGGTCATTGGCACTCCGGGCGGCACGTTGGTGCACACTGGTGATTTCAAAATCGAACACGACCCGATCGGCAGTGTTGCTTTCCCCGAGGAACGCCTGCGCGAACTGGGGGATGAAGGTGTTCTGCTGCTGATGAGCGATTCCACGAACTCTGATGTAGCCAGCGTGGCTGGAAATGAGCGTTCGGTTCGCGACGAGCTGGATCGTTTGATTCAAGAAGCTCCAGGACGGGTTGTGGTCGCGGTGTTCGGCTCCAATATCGAACGAATCCGATCGATCACGCAGGCTGCGACGAGAACAAAAAGGCATCTATGCTTGCTCGGCCGATCGATTCGAAAACACGTACGTATCGCACGAGAGCTCGGTCTATTTCTGGACACCCCTCTGAACGTGATTTCAGGCGACCGCGGACGCGAAATGGATCCCGCGTCGCTGTTGGCTGTCGCGTCGGGAACTCAGGGAGAGCCTATGGCCGCACTAAGCCGGCTCGCACGGGACGACATGCCAGAGCTGTCGCTCGAAGCCGGAGACACGGTGATTCTATCGTCGCGCGAAATCCCGGGAAACGAACTCGCGATCTTTGAAGTGCAGAACGCCTTCGAACAACGAGGCATCCGCGTGATTCACCGTCGCAGCCATCCCGGCGTCCACGTAAGTGGTCACGCATGCCGAGATGAACAGGGCGCTCTGCTCGACCTCGTTCGACCGATGCACTTTTTGCCTATCCATGGAACGTTCCATCATCTTCGACGCCACGCCGAGCTTGCCGAAGAGCGGGGCATTGCCAGCACGCTTGTCGCACAAAACGGAGACATCGTGGCAGTAGACCAAGCAGGGCTTTCGATCTGCGGACGCACACGCACGGGGCGAGTGCACATCGATCACCAGCAGGCCCTCGACGAAAACATAGTTCGCGAGCGGGAACTCCTTGGACGGCTAGGGGCTGCCACCGTTGCCATCGCATACGGCACAGATTCGCAAACGGTGCGCGGGGTGCGCGTATCTTCGCGGGGTTTTTTGTCTCAAGGAGAAAATCAAGACGACGTGCATCGCGAAGCGGAGGACTTCGTGTCACGCAAGCTAGCGCGACTCGCCCCGGGTGAACGCGAAGCAGAGCGCGTCCAGACCGTCGCGCACAAATCGCTTCGCCAGTTTTTGGGCACGAGGTTTGGTCGAAAACCTCTGGTCACCGCCATTGTCATCGGGGACGAGTGATGCAGGCCGATCGCGCGATGGTCATCTGGTGGGCGTACGTCTGTATCATGACCGCGTGCGGGGGAACCCCGCCCAAAGGCGGGTCGGATCGAAGCACGACGGGCGAAATCGCGAGAGCGTCTCACGCTGTCTCAACGGTCGACCCGTCCCCGAACCGCCCTCCCCTAAATCAGCAGCAACAAGCGGCGATCGCAAAGCTCGTACGCGCCACCGAACGGGTACGCCAGCTGAAATTTCGTCATCCTGTGGCGGTCGAAGTCCACAGCGGAACCCAGATCTCGAAACACCTTGCAAGCCAAATCGAACCAGACGAATTACAGGAAGCGCAGCTGCTCTACTCTGCGCTCGGTCTCATCGACGCGGATCTCGACCTGCAGGCGCTGGTCCAATCGGTGCTGCGGGAAGAAGTCGTTGGGTACTACGATCCGAAAACGAAGAAGCTCGTGGTGCGAGACGACGTCATGCTCCCCGTCGGGACAACGCAAACTCAGTTTTCCCAAGAAGCGGCCGTGGTCTTGGTGCACGAGCTCGTGCACGCGCTACAAGATCAACAACTTGGTTTGGGCGACGCGTACGAAGCGACGCGCGACACCGACGCGGAGCACGCGTTTCGTTCCGTTGTCGAGGGCGATGCCACGCTCGCGATGATCGCGTTCCTGGTCGACCGCGTGGGCGGATCGCTCGGCGCGATGACCCAGCTCGATGCGGCACTCCACGGGCTTCTTGAACGAGGGAGCGACCTCGGCGGCGGGCTGGCCGGAAGCAACGGCGCGCTGGCGCGAGCGCCCAAGATCCTCCAGGTCGCGTTGGTCGCACCCTATCTCAACGGGGCAAAAATGTGTGCAACGCTCTACCGAAGCGGCGGATGGGCAGCCATTGACGCAGCCCACGAAGCGCGCCTTCCGAGGTCGACCGAACAAGTCTTGCATGCTGAGAAATACCGGCGAAACGAACGTCCTCTGGAGATCGATTTGAACCGATGGCTCTCATGGCGACCACCGAATATGACCCACGTCGACGACGATACACTCGGGGAGCTAGAAATGAGCGTCTATTTCGGACGGGCCACGAATACGCGTATCGACCGAAAATCGGCCACGGGATGGAACGGGGATCGAGTGAGACTGTATCGAGACGGCCGAGACCAAGGGGCGGTGATATGGTTTTCCGCGTGGGACTCGGTCTCCGACGCAGAGGAAGCGTACGCCGCCGCGCTTCGCGCCGACCCTGCTCCCGGAGCGAACAAACGGGTACGCCGCGTAGGTCGAGCGCTGCTCATTACACGGGGCTTGACCCCGCCGACCCCTCATATCGACAAAGGATTCGAAGCCTTTGCCCGATCTCTCTAGCCTCGCCTGGTCGCTTCCGGGCGCACAAGCCGCGGTGTCTTTTCGAGCCCACACGATTGCTTGACGGCCTCCTGGGACAAGGCTAGACCGCGGATTCACGATGTCCGCGACCAGGAACCACCGGGAGCCAGGCCCACCAGGCGGTTCGGATTCGACGGACGGAACCCGTTCAGAGGACGCATTGGAATCGCAGGTCAGCGAGATCAGCCCCGTGCTGGTTGAACTCAAAGTCGCCGTGCCGTGGGGGACGGTGCACGCCGAACTCGAGCAGAACTTCAAGGCGGTAGCTCGAAGCGCCAAAGTTCGCGGATTTCGGCCAGGCAAGGTGCCGGCCAAGGTGGTTCGCCAGGTATTTGGGAAGCGCGTTCGAGGCGAGGTCACAGCGACGATGGTGGAGCAAGGCCTCGTCGCAGCGCTCACAAAGCACAAGCTCCAGATCGTCGAGCAACCAGACATTACGGAGCTGCCCAAGATCCATGACGGCGAGCCCCTGCGGTTCACGGCGCGTGTTGAAGTGCAGCCCACGATTGAACACGTGGATACATCGGAACTCGTTGTCTACCGAGGGGACCACGAGGTGCCCGACGAGCGAATCGATGCCGAGGTTGAAAACCTGCGAAAGCAAAACGCCGCAGTGCAGGTTCCTGAGCCCGTGCGCGGGGCGAAGAACGGCGACCTGTTGGTCGTGTCGTATGATGTTGTCGTGGACGGAGAACCGAAGCCCGAACTAGCCGCCGAACGTCGCCCTATCGAACTTGGTTCGGACAGCCTCCTTGACGAATTTGAAGCGGCGCTCGTGGGCGCTCAGCCTGGAGAAGCGCTGTCAGTGGAACTCACGATGGGCGACGACCACCCAAACGACGAGCTCGCCGGTAAGAAGGTTCAGCTCCAAGGAGAAATCCTAGAGCTTCGCGAGCGGCTGCTCCCCGAGCTCGACGATGAGTTTGCGAAAGACTGCGGAGACTACGCCACGCTGCTCGAGTTGCGTCTCGACATACGAAAGCGGCTGGAGCAAGAAGCCACCGAACAGTCTGAAGCTTCGCAAAAAGACCAAGTCGTGGATGCGCTGGTAACGCGCAATGACATCCCGATTCCGCCGTCGATGGTGCGCCGACAGCAAGCACAGATGGCGATGGAATTTCAATCGCTCCTCGGCGCGTACGGCGGCGGCATGCAAGTCAACGACGATCTTTTGCAAGGGATGGAGAAACGAGCGACGCGCAACGTTCGCGCGGCCATCCTGCTCGGCGCGCTTGCCAAGCAAGAGAACGTCTCTGTCGATGAGACCGACATTGAGCGAAAGTTCAAGGAAATCGAAGAAAAGACCGGTAAAAACGCAGCTCGGCTCCGTGCGGAATACGTTGGAAAGGCGCGGGACGCACTGGAATCGCAAATGCTCGAGGAAAAATTGGTGACCTTGCTGCTTTCTCGAGCGACAATTCGGGATGGGGCTCCCCCTGAGGAAACGACAGCAGAACCCGAAGCGGGCGAAACAGCGCCAGAAAGCACCCCATGAGCCGCTCCGAACCACCGACCTCCAGACCGTCCGGCCTCCCCCCGAAAGCCTACATTCCCTGGGTATTCGAGAGCACGCACCGCGGCGAGCGGAGTCTCGACATCTACAGTCGGCTGCTCAAGGACCGTATCATCTTTCTAGGCACCGAAGTGAACGACCCTGTGGCCAACGCGATCATCGCTCAGATGCTTTTTCTGGAAAGCGACGACCCAGACAAAGAAATCACCCTCTACATCAATAGTCCTGGTGGGGTGATCACCGCAGGGCTCGCCATCTACGACACCATGCAGTACGTGCGCTGTCCCGTATCCACCGTGTGTCTGGGGCAAGCTGCGTCGATGGCGGCTTGGATTCTGGCCTCCGGAAGCAAGGGGCTACGCCGCGCTCTTCCCAATAGCCGGGTTATGATTCATCAACCGCTCGGCGGGATTCGGGGCCAAGCCTCCGATATCGAGATTCACGCCCGGGAAATCATCCAAATTCGGACCCGAATGAACGCGATTCTGGCGAAACACACCGGAAAAGACCAAGATCTCATAAAAGAAGATACAGAACGAGACAGATATCTTTCTGCAAGCGAGGCCAAAGAGTACGGAATTATCGATGATGTCATCAGTGCACGGAAGCTGCCCCGAGTCGTTCAGAGCAGCACCTAACCACTTGTTTTTTATGAATTTTATTCGAGTGAACCTACGCGCAGGGCGCTTGCCGAGGGGCAGCGTTGGCGCTAGACTCGATGCGCGAGGGTAGACAACGTGGATCGCAGGCGAGACGACGGGCACGGAAACCTTCAATGTTCTTTCTGTGGAAAATCCCAGAAAGAGGTCAAGAAGCTGATCGCCGGTCCTACCGTTTATATCTGTGATGAATGCATTGGACTGTGCAACGACATCATCGCGGAGGAGGTCGACCGCGAAGACTCTCTTGCCACACGCACTCCGCTCCCCAAGCCCTCAGAGATCAAAACGATCCTCGACGAATACGTCATCGGGCAGGAGCGCGCGAAGAAGATTCTCTCCGTCGCGGTGCACAACCACTACAAGAGAATCGATTCGAAGGTGGCGTCCGACGATGTCGAGCTTCAAAAATCGAACATTCTGCTGCTGGGCCCGACCGGATCAGGAAAAACTCTGCTCGCGCAAACGCTCGCGCGCATCCTCAACGTTCCGTTCGCGATTGCAGACGCGACCACACTGACCGAGGCAGGATACGTCGGCGAAGACGTCGAGAACATCATCGTGCAGCTGCTACAAAACGCCGATCACGATGTCGAGCGGGCGCAGCGGGGAATCGTGTATATCGATGAAATCGACAAAGTTGCCCGCAAGGGTGATAACCCGTCGATTACTCGTGATGTGAGCGGCGAAGGCGTCCAGCAAGCGCTGCTCAAAATCATCGAGGGAACCATCGCCAACGTTCCTCCCAAAGGCGGAAGAAAACATCCCCAACAAGACTTTCTCCAAATTGATACGGGGAACATCTTGTTCATCTGCGGAGGCGCATTTGTAGGGCTCGAGCAAGTCATTGAGCGCCGTATCGGAGAGAAAACGCTTGGCTTCGGAGCGGATATTCCCTCGAAGAAAGAAAAGAAAGTTGGCGAGCTCCTCGAGCAGGTTCAGCCGGAAGACCTTCTTCGCGCAGGGCTTATCCCCGAGTTCATTGGGCGGCTCCCGGTCATCGCGACGCTGCACGAGCTGAATGACGACGCGCTGGTCGATATTCTGACCACGCCGAAGAATGCGCTTGTCAAACAATATCAAAAGCTTTTTGAAATGGACGGCGTGAAAATCAAGTTCCGCAAAGGCGCTCTGCAGGCGGTGGCTCGTGAAGCGCTCAAGCGAAATGCGGGCGCCCGAGGGCTCCGCGCCATCATGGAACACGCGATGCTGGACATCATGTACGACGTGCCCTCACAGACCGGAATTCAAGAAGTTATCGTAAATGAGGACGTGATCGTTAAAGGTGAGAAGCCAATGATCGTATATGAAAAGGAAGAGAAGGCAGAGCTCGCCTAGAACTCGTTTGCTTAAAAGGTTCGCCAGCTGATTCGGGATGTTTTTTCACCGTAACGACAACGACAGAGACGACCCCAACGGAGGCCACGGCCGTTCCGCGAAGCTCGTTCCCCTGTTGCCGCTCCGAGACATCATCGTGTTTCCTCACATGGTGGTCCCGCTATTCGTTGGTCGCGAAAAATCGATCAACGCGCTCGAAGAGGCCATGAGCCACGAGAAAGAAATCCTTCTCGCGGCGCAAAAAAAGGCCAAAACAAACGACCCCACACCCGACGATATCTTCGACATGGGCACGGTGGGCACGATCATTCAGCTGCTTCGGCTTCCCGATGGAACGGTCAAGGTTCTCGTGGAGGGCAAGCGCCGCGCGCGAATCGATCGGTTCGTTCCTCACGAGAATTACTTCCTCTGCGACGTATCGCTGGTCGATGAGACACCAATCGACTCGGTTGAGGTCGAGGCGCTGATGCGTTCCGTCCAGTCGACGTTTGAAATGTACGTGAAGCTCAACAAGCGGATTCCGCCCGAGATGTTGATGACCGTACAGACTATCGAAGACCCATCTCGGCTCGCCGACACGATCGTGGTCCATCTCACCAGCATCAAGCTTAACGACCGGCAGGAGGTGCTCGAGACCATCGATCCGAAGAAGCGGCTGGAACGTTTGTTCGAGCTGATGAACTCGGAAATCGAGATTCTTCAGGTAGAGAAAAAGATTCGCTCTCGCGTCAAGAAGCAAATGGAGAAGACGCAGAAGGAATACTACCTGAACGAGCAGATGCAGGCGATTCAGAAGGAGCTCGGCGAACGCGATGAGTTCAAGAGCGAAATTCAAGAAATCGAAGAGCGCCTGAAGTCGAAACGGGTTTCCAAAGAAGCGCTTTCCAAACTGCAAAAAGAACTCAAAAAGCTCCGCATGATGCAGCCCATGAGCGCGGAAGCCACCGTGGTGCGGAACTACATCGACTGGGTGCTCGCGCTGCCGTGGGACGAAAAAAGCGAAGACAACCACGACATCGACCACGCCGAGAAAATCCTCGACGAAGATCACTACGGCCTGAAGAAACCCAAAGAACGGATTCTCGAGTATCTCGCGGTGCAAGCTTTGGTGAAGAAGCTCAAGGGCCCGGTGCTCTGTCTCGTGGGCCCCCCGGGCGTAGGAAAGACCTCCCTCGCGAAGAGCATCGCGCGCGCCACAGGCCGGGAATTCGTCCGATTGTCGCTCGGTGGCGTGCGGGACGAGGCGGAGATTCGCGGTCACCGTCGAACCTACATCGGCGCGCTTCCGGGGCGGCTCATCCAGTCGCTGCGCAAATGCGGGACCAACAATCCGGTATTCTTGCTCGACGAGATCGACAAGATGTCGAGCGACTTTCGCGGGGATCCAGCATCGGCGCTGCTCGAGGTGCTCGACCCTGAGCAAAACCACAACTTCAACGATCACTACCTCGACCTCGACTACGACCTCTCCGACGTCATGTTCGTGACGACGGCGAACACGCTGAACGGAATCCCCCTTCCGCTCCGCGACCGCATGGAGATTCTCGAACTCAGCGGATACACGGAGTTCGAGAAGCTGAATATTGCGACCAAGTACCTCGTACCTCGCCAGCTCGACGCGGCAGGTCTGAACGGTATCTCGGTGGACATTACAGAAAACGCCATCCGCGCGATCATCCACCACTACACCAAAGAAAGCGGCGTTCGAAATCTCGAGCGGGAAATCGGCAGCGTGTGCCGCAAGATCGCTCGCCAAGTTCTCCAAGAAGGAGCGAAAGACGACTACCGCATCGCCGCGAAATCGATTCCTAAGTTTTTAGGGGTGCCGAAGTTCCGCCCCAACAAGGCTGGCGAAAAAGACTACATCGGTTTGACCAATGGCCTCGCGTACACTGCTTTTGGGGGGACCATTCTGGAATGCGAAGTCGCAGTGGTGCCCGGAAAGGGCAAGTTGGCAATCACCGGGTTGCTCGAAAAAGGAATGCAGGAATCAGCCCAGGCGGCCATGAGCTATATTCGCTCGCGCCAGCGCATGCTTGCGCTCGAGGATGATTTCTATTCCAAAAACGACTTTCATGTGCACTTTCCCGAGTTTGTGCCCAAAGACGGCCCAAGCGCAGGCATCACCATGGCCACCAGCATCGCAAGCGCGCTGCTCCGGATTCCCGTGCGGCGCAACGTCGCGATGACCGGCGAAATCACCCTTCGCGGCCGGGTGTTGCCGATTGGCGGTCTCAAAGAAAAGATGCTCGCGGCGCATCGTGCCGGCATCGACACGGTATTGATCCCTCGAGAGAATCGCAAAGACTTGCGAGAAATCCCGAAGCGAGTGCTCAACGCGATGCGCGTCGTTCTGCTCGAACACATGGACGAAGCACTACGCGAGGCCCTAGTGCTCAGCGACCCCGATTCGCTATTTGGCGGCGACCGAGTGGCCCCTATGGAATACCGCAACGGCAAACTGATCGAGCCTGTGACACCCGAAAACGAAGGCCCCGAGCCTACCGTAGAACCGCCAGGCGCACAGCAATAGCTCCGCTAAGGAGTATTCGAAATCCGGTTGGCTAGTGTTCCGCTCGAACTTCGGATTTGTCGTCTTTCGTATCGTCGCCTGCGACATCGCCAGCCGCTCCATCGTCAACCGATGCGGCATCGCGCGCAGTACTATCGTCGACTACTGATGCGTCTTTCTCGGGCTGCGGAAGCAGCACCGTAAACGCGGTCCGGCCTGGTCGGCTTTGCACACTGATCTGGCCCCCGTGGTCTTCCACTATCTTCCGCACGATCGCAAGCCCGAGACCGGTGCCCTGTTGCTTACCGTGGGTGGTGAATGATTCGAATAGGTGTTCCCGGATTTCGGCCGATATGCCCGGCCCATCGTCGGCAAAGGTGAGTACGAGTGTGTCGTCGTCGGAGCGATCCACGCCGATGGTAAACGTGCCCTGACCTCGGTGGGTCATCGCCTCCATGGCGTTCCGCGCCAAGTTGTGGATCGCCCGTTCGATTTTCTGCTCGTCGAAATGAGCGGTTCCTCGGTCCCGCAACTCTAGATTGATGGTCATGCCCGCGTCGGACATTTCACGACGCAGTTGCTCAGCAACGTCTTCGAAGAATTTGTAGACGTAGACCTTGCGCATCCAAAGCTTTCGATCGCCCCGCGCGAACGCAAGCGTTTCCGTCGTCATCGCGTTCAGCATCTTGATTTGACGTTGGACGATGCTCGCATACTCCGCCCTTTGTTCGAGCTCGTTCTCTTTTGCCATGAGCTTCACGTAGCCGGAGACCACCGTCATGGGCGTACGCAGGTCATGCAGCACGCCGGAAAGGAACTGCCCAATCGTCGATAGTCGCTCCTGGCGTTCTTGCCGTTCGCGACTCCGCGCCTGCGCGATCGCGGTGGAGACATGCCCTGCAATCACCGTCGCGAGCTTCAAATCATCTTGAGTAAACTCGGCCCGCCCCTGAGATTTGTTGAGCAGCTCCACCGCGCCCACCCCATCGTCCCAGTTGAGCGGCACGCAGAGCACCGAGCGGGGATGGTAGCCCACGAGGTCAGAGATTTGTCGCCAGTGGCGCTCGTCCTGATCAACTTCGTTTACGACTTGCGGACGACCATGTTGGGCCACCCAACCGCAAATGCCTTGCCCGGCTTTGATCTTCAACCCCTTCACTGCCTCCGGCTCTCCGCCCACCGCGGCGCGAAAACGGAGATCTCCGGTGAACTCGTCGGCCAGAAGAATCGACGCCGCTTCTGCGTCGACCGCGCGCATCGTTCGCGCGAGCATGCCCTTCAACATATCATCAAGCGCCATCGCGCTCGCCGACACCTGAGCAATCTCAAACAGAACATCGAGTTCGCGAATCTTGTCTTCGAGCTGTTCCTTAGTCTCGAGCAACTCGATATTTTTGCCGACAACCGAAAGGAAGAGCTTCGAGTTTTCGATCGACACCGCAGCTTGCGAAGCCAACGCCACGAGCAGCGCCTCGTCGTCGGTGGTGAAATAGCCCGTATGCTTGTTGAGCGCTTGAAGCACGCCAATGGTGCGTCCGTGGTGGTTCTTCATGGGCACGCATAGGGTCGAGCGCGTGCGGTATCCGATGCGTCGATCCCACTCGCCCTGAAACCGGACATCTTGGTACGCATCCTTGATGTTCAAACTGCGACCTGTCTTCGCGACGGTGCCGGCGAGTCCATCTCCGACTCGGAGACGAATCTCGTGCACCTGGTCTCCCTGCGCCACCTTCGACCACAGCTCGCCCGTGTTCTCGTCAAGCAGGTAAAGCGTCGCGCGGTCGGCATCCATGACTTCGGAAATCCGGCCGAGCACCATATCGAGCAACTCGTTCAAATCGAGCGTCGACCCCAGGGCTACCCCGATTTCCTGAAGCGCACGCACCTTGCGCTGCTCCCGCTGCAGTTCTTGACGCAATCTGTTCGATTCAGAAAGCGTGGGGGCGTCTGAGTCCGACATCTAGGCTCGATTGTCCTCCGAAGAGGACGTCGGGTTCAATGGTGGTGTGCGTTCGACATCGAAAGAAGTGATCGCAGCGGATTCCTACGCACAAATAGTCAACAAAATCATCTTCCTAGAGAGTTGGTAGGCCGACCCACAACTTACACCAAGAATGCTTTTTTCTGTCAGGGAACGTCCGCCTTGAACAGCACCCGGTCGCCCACCACCACGTCGCGCTCCGCTGACGTCACAAACACCGCGGCAGTGTGCGGGCGCGTGTGGACGACTCGTCCCAGCGCCACGGTCTCTACCGGAAACTCCTCGTCCTCGAGTTCTTCCGCGTTCGGTTCACGCGCGCCCATATTCTTCGGGCGAACCGGAAGCGAAGCACGCCAGTCGTCACCCTGCCGAATCACCCTCAGCGTATTGCCGAGCGCAATGCCTTCCTCGGAACCCTTGTCGATGAACACAAGCTGTTCGCTACCGATCATGTCTCGCGGACGAAGCGTCGCGACAATCTTGCCTTCCCGATTTACTCGATTGGGCACCGGCGGCACCACTTCGAACCGCCGCGGAATCTCAGCCACCCGGTAACCTCGCTCGATGGGATCGAGAGCCTCCACGATGGTCGCTCGGCCCGCCCGTTTCTTCCGATCGTAATTTCGAAGTTTCACCGTGCCGAATACTCGCACGATCACGCCGTCCTCCGTTTCCGGAGCCTCGTCCTCATCATCGATCTCACGGAACACGGCGTAGCGCTTCCCTTCGTGAGGCTGTGCTTCGCCCTCGAAGCGAATGTAGACGTCATCGAACGTCCCCAGCATCATTTGCTCTTCCGGTGCGCCAACGATCTTCGCGGCCGATTCCAAGGCCTCTCGATCGAGATACGCGCGATCGCGAAGTACAACCGAGCGAGGCGCGGAAGTCGACGTTGCGGCTGCAGCCTTGTTCAGCGCAGGGCCTCCGCCTTGTCCATCGCCGAGCCGCACAATGTTCTGAGGGTAGATCCAATGGGGATTGGTAATCTCAGGATTGTACGACCACACGCGCGGCCATTGATACGGGTCGCCGAAGTAGTGGGCGGTGATATCCCAGAGCGTATCGCCCTGCCGGACAGTGTGTGTACTTGGAACGGCACGATTCGAGCGAGGCGGTCCGGCCCAACGGACTCCTCCGCGGACCGAATCGGCTGCCTCCGAGGCGTCTACGCTCTGCGCTCGGACACCAGATTCCCGGATGGTGACCCATCCCGCGACGATGCATCCCAATACAAAGAATCGCATTAGAGTCGCCACGTGCATCGCGCGCCTCGGTCGTCTTCGAACTCTCATGCATCCTCCCGTGGGGCCAGTCGTGCTTCCGGACTCGTCGGGAACTGAGCGCGAACCCGATGAAAATACTTTGCCGCACTTGCTCGATCGCCCAAGCGCAGATGACACATCCCCATTTTCAGCAACGCAGCCGCGACTTTGTTGCCGCGCGGGTAGCGCTCAACGATCTGCGACAACGCTTCGATCGACTTGGCGTAGCGTCGACCCAGATAGAGCAGCTCCCCCTGCCAATAGAGGGCGTTGTCCGCGTATGCATGCGTCGGGTGCGCTTGAGCGAACTGCCTCATCGCAGGAAGGGCGCGGCGAAACTCGCGTGCCCGAACGAACGAAAGCGCGCGGCGGTATTCGGCCACGACTGCCGTCGACCCCCGTGCAAAGGCCGACGTCGGAGTCATCGAACGAACTGCTGTCGGCACTCCTGCGTTCGGCATAGGCCCACCGGCGGTGGGTAGCGTGTCCGGCACAGAAGAAGGGCGACTCGGCAAAACCAGCGGAGGCACCGAACTCGGCGGTAGCCCAGCGGGGACAGACGGTGAAGGTGCGGTCAGAATCCGGTCCGCGGAGCTCCCGTAGAGCCGCAAGACGGGTCTTGGCCCGGAGGACTGTCCGGGTTGTTCGTCGTGTTCATCACTGGACCACTCGGACGACTCGTCATAGTCGGGGTCCGCATGCTTCGACCCATCGTGCGACGAACCGTGGTGTTCCGATGCGCGGTGAGAAATGCGCACCGTCGTTCTCGGCGGAGTCGCTTTGCTGCGTCGCAAGTCTGCCGACTCCGCGCGCGCAAGCGCCAGAAGCCCCCGGAGTTCCCTCAGCTCCTTCGCCTGACGACGATTGCTCCGCTCAAGGCGGCGCACTTTTGCGGCGCGCTGGGCCCGGGCGACGTCGAGCGGACTCTTCGTCGGTTTCGCCCGCGTGCTGCACCCTAGCGCCAGGACCATGCCCGCGTAGACGATTCCTTGCGTGAGTCTCATGATTCGGCCCCAAGATCGTAAAAATCCGCGCCGGAACCCGTCAAGAAACGGGCGCGCCAACGTTCGCGACGCAACTAGATTGAGCCGACACGCACGGGACGAACCTCCCCCCGCGCCAGCGCCTCGCGAAGTTGACGCTTGAGGACTTTTCCCGATGCGGTGGTGGGCAACGAGGACACCACCGCGATTTCCCGCGGCACCTTGGTGGGCGAAAGGCGGGTGCGTGCCCAGCGATCGATATCCGACAGAGAAATCGGACCGCGCAGAACTACGTACGCCACGATTTCCTCTCCGTAGTAAGAATCCGGTCTCCCGACCACAGCCGCGGCGACGATTCCCTCGTGCTCGGTGAGCACCGCTTCAACCTCCGACGGATGCACGGTGTGCCCGCCGCGCAAGATGATGTCTTTGCGGCGGCCGACGATGGAGAGGCGGCCTTCTTCGTCAAGCGAACCTAGGTCGCCGGTCCGAACCCAACCATCTTTGATCATTGCTTTGGTTGCCTCGAGGTCGTTCCAATACCCGACCATCACATTGGGCCCCCGAACCCAAACCTCGCCTGCCGAATCCACGCGAATATCCACACCTGGCACGGCGCGGCCCACCGAGCCGACCACCGCGCGATCCGGAGGCGCATTGATCGCGGCAAACGTGGCCTCGGTGAGTCCGTAGCCTTCCCGCACAGAAGTACGCAAGCGGAGTTCGGCAGCGCGGCGCTCGGCATCTCGCAGCGGCGCGCCCGCGCTCAGACACCAACGAATCGTGGAGGGTTGCCATCCCGAGGAGTCTTGCGCCCACGCGGCGAGCATCGTGGGCACCGCGGGAAGCCACGTGACTTCATGCTGGACGCATTGTCGCAGAGTCTCCTGCGCATCGAAGCGACGCGTCAACACTACTCGAGCCCCCGCGAAAAGAGGCGCAAGCAGCGCCGTACGAAGGCCGTAGGAGTGACTCAGGGGTATCGTCGCAAGCACGCAGTCACGATCGGTAAAGCGCAACGCGTGCCTCGCCAGCGCCTCGGTGTGCGCCAGAAGCGACTCATGAGAAATGCAGACCCCTTTTGCGTGCCCCGTGGTGCCAGAAGTATAGAGAATCATCGCGATAGTGTGCGGGGAGGCGGGGGGCGCACATAGCTCGCGATCCAGTTCCTCATCTGCGTGGCTCGGCTCATCCACATTGATCGGCTCATCCACATTGATCAGCTCGTCGACATCGATCAGCAGTGCGCAGCTGCCGGCCAACATTTTCGCTTCATGAACCACACCACACCGCGCACCGGTCGTGACTACCGCGGCGCAATCTGTGTGCCGAAGCCGAAACGCGAGTTCGTGCGCCGTTGCATAGAGCGGCACGGGAAGAGCAACGCCGCCCGCGTAGAGAATCCCGAACCACGCCGCGGCGAACTGCACACCATCGTCGACAAATATGGCGACCCGCTGGTCCGCAGTAAACCCTGCCCGCCAAAGCTGCTTCGCCAGCGCGCGCGCACGCCGATCGAGCGTGCCGTAAGTTAAGGTTTGTTGTTCGAAAAGAAGCGCTACGCGTTCGGGCTCTCGGGATGCGCGATCCCGCAAAATCATACCGACGTTCCTGCAAGCCACCCGCGACGAGGAGGTTACTCGAGAAAGCGGCCCATCGCGCGAAACTTGTCGTAGCGGTCTCGGACGAGCTCATCGGCAGACTTCTGCTCGAGCGCACTGAGATTCTTTTCTAGCGCGGCGGCCAGCTGGCCCGAGGCCGCACGCGGATGCCGGTGCGCGCCACCCACCGGTTCGCTCACAATTTCGTCAACGATTCCGAGCTCGATTGCATCCTCGGCGAGCAACCGAAGCTGTTGGGCGGCATCCGGAGCGCGTGCGCCGTCGCGCCAGAGAATCGACGCACACCCCTCCGGGGTGATTACGCTGTAGGTCGCGTATTGCATCATCAGCACCCGGTTCGCGACACCCAGCGCGAGCGCTCCGCCTGATCCTCCTTCGCCGATCACCGTGGCGATCACGGGCACGCGCAGTTCAGCCATCACCATCAGCGCATGCCCAATCGCCTCGCTTTGGCCCCGCTCCTCGGCGCCGAGCCCGGGGTAGGCTCCCGGCGTGTCGATGAAGGTGAGAACCGGTCGGCCAAATCGGTTCGCCAAATCCATGATGCGACACGCTTTCCGATAGCCCTCGGGCTGCGCCATGCCAAAGTTGCGTTCCACTTTGAGCTTGGTCGTTCTGCCCTTTTGGTGGCCGATCACCGCAACGGATCGCCCCTCAAAACGCGCGAAGCCGCTCACGATGGCGGGATCATCCGAAAACACACGGTCGCCGTGCAGCTCCATGAAGTCGTCGAATATGGCCTCCAAATAGTCGAGCATATACGGACGGTCTGGATGACGGCTGAGCTGCACCTTCTGCCAAACATCCAAATCCTGGTAGGTCTCCTGCCTCAGAACGTCGGCGCGCGACTCGAGCTCACGGAGGCGGCCATTGGTCGGGCTAGCTCCCGAAGTCTGCTTGAGTCCTTGAATCTCTTGCTCCAGCTCGACCAAGCGCTTTTCGAACTCTAGATGGGCCACGGCCAGGCACTTAGATCGGTTTCCAGTAAAACGCCAGCAGCCAAATCAGAAACCCGCTTTCCGGGCTGGGCACCTGCGCACCGGAAAGTTGAACAATCCTCGGGAACATGGCACACCGCGGGCGTGATCGCAGTTGTGTCAGGCGCTCCGAAGCACGCGCCCGCACCTACGCGGTGCCCGCCGTCGCAGGGTCGGCTTTCGCAATGGTGGCTGGTGGGAATCGCGGGAATCTTTGCCATGACAGCCGGCGGAGGTTGCCCCCGAAGCGGGCGAGGAACGCTTCCGCCCGTCATCTCAGACAATCAAAACGCACAGGCCGCGCTCACCGAGGCCTATCAACTCGAGCAAGCCGGGCAGCGATCCGAAGCACGCGCTCATTACGAACAATTCAAACAGCGATTTCCCGCTGACCCCCTGGTTCCCCTCGCCGAACTGGGACTAGGACGCATCGATCTCAAAGAAGGGCAAATTCAGAGTGCGCTGTCCCGTTTCGAGCGTCTGACCGACCATCCCGACCCGGGGGTCGCCGAGCGAGCTCGCTACCACCGCGGGATCGCATTGCACGAAGCTCGAGATCACCAAACGGCTGTAAAGGTCCTGAGCGCGTTTCTCTCGCGCACTCAAGAAGCGTACGAAACCGAGTGGCTACTTCGCGCCCTGGCCAGCTCCGCAGAACAAGTGGCCCAGTCGGTCATCGCCGTCCGCGCGCTCGACCAGCTCATGAACATGCTTGCGAGCCCGGCGAACATCGACCGAAGCGCCTCGGAAAATCCCCGTACCTCAATAGAACCCCGTACCCCAATAGGACCCCGTACCCCCACAGAACCCAGTGCTCCAATAGAACCCGGCGCCACAGCAGACAACGAAACTCAAAAAGAGCTTGAACGCATCTCCGGCCGAATCAGCCGACACCTCGACGCGATGGCGCCCCAAGACCTCGCCACCCTCTACGAATCGCTGCCCCGCGGGCGCTCCACGTGGCCGGAGGTCGCCGTGCGCAGCGCGCGCCAGGCGACCCGCGAAGGCGACCGCGACCGAGCGCGCGACATCCTGGAGGAGATGCGCAAACAGCAAATCGCGATCGACCCGGCGCTTGCCGCAATGGTCGAACCGGTTACCGAGGGGAACGGCGATCCTCGAAAAATCGGAGCAATTCTGCCTCTCTCGGGCCGCGGCCGCGAAGTCGGACAGCTCGCCCTGCGCGGCTTGCAGCTTGCGGTAGAGCTGCCTGAACCGAAGCCGTTCTCCGGCCCGCGAACACCAGCCCCCCAGCAAACGCCACTCCCCCAGCAGACGCTAGGCCCGCCGGAGCTCATTTTCCGTGACGGCGCCGGCGACCCCGCGCGCACCTTGGCGGTTATGCAAGAACTTATTGAAGAACATCGCGTGATCGCAATCGTGGGCCCGCTTGACTCCGCGGTCGTGCCGGACGCCGCGCGGCTTGCCGAGGAGCGCGGAATTCCGCTCATCACGCTGGCCCCCCAGGCAGACATCACGGAGGGCAAGAGCATGGTGTTTCGGCTTAGCTCTACGCCCCAGGCCGAAGTGCGCACCCTCGTGGCTCAGGCCCGCCGAGAAGGAGCACGATCATTCGCCGCCCTCCAGCCCAACCACGGCTACGGGCGCGCCCTTCGCGCCGCGCTCGAACAGGAAGTCGCCACGCAAGGAGGCATCTGGTCGGGTAGCGTTGACTATGACGCAAAGTCTACTTCGTTTCGCGAACCACTCGAGGAACTGAAAACCAAGACCTTCGACGCCTTGCTGATTCCCGATTCCGCCCGCCGCGTGGCCCTCATCGCACCGGCTCTCGCCGCGGTCGGCCTTTGGAGCGCCGGCGCGACATCTCCCACCACGCAGGGCCCCACCGCGCAGGGCCCCACCATGCAGACTCCTACTCGGGGTCGCCGCCGCAGCATTCGGCTGCTGTTGCCGAGCGCGGGGTGGGACGACCATGTCATCCAAACATCGGGCCGCTACGTCCAGGGAGCCCTCGTCTCACGCCCCTTTCACGCCTCCGCGAGCCGCGCGGCTGCCAAAGAGTTCTCCGACTGGTTCGAAACGAAGTACGGAACGACCCCAGACTCTTACGCCGCTTCCGCGTTCGACGCCGCCCGCCTCCTTCGTACCGCGGTCGCCCGCGGCGCGGTGACCCGACCCACCCTCGCGGCAGAACTCGCCAAAACCGCAGGCACGCCAACCGCGGGCCCCAGCTTCGGATTTTCCAGTCGCCGAACCCCGAATCGCGCCACACGGATTTGGAGAGTGCAGGGGGACCAGCTGGAGCGCGTGGGACGCTGAACCCGGCGCCGCACCCGGTGCAGATGAATGACTAGTCACATAGGCGCAACGAGACATCGAATCCGAATCTCGACGGTTCCGCAATCAGTACTCCTTTCGCTACCAGTGCGTTCCGAAGCCCATGCGACCGGAGAACCGGAGCGGATTTTCGCGTTGTGAATCGCCGAGGCCGTCGGTGCTCCGAATCGTGGCGACGGTCAGGGCTGGCTCCCAACCCAAAAACCATCCGCGGGGCAAGCGCACGTCGGCGCGAAGCAAGAGCCCCAAAAACGGGGCTACCGCCCGACGAGTCGGCGCGAGACGGTCTGCGGCGTCAAACCGTTGAATCAAGAACGCCGCGCCAGCGCGAGCTCCGAACGAAAGCGAAAACTGGCCTACGTCGAATACTTTGCGTACGCACACCGACAGCGCCGGCTCGAAGAGCTGCCCCGCGAGCTCGGTGTCGGTCTCATCCCGCCACCCGTACGCAAACGAAAACTCCGCGTCGACGGTGATTGCGGACGTAACCCACGAACCCATGAATGCTCCTTGGGGCGAGCCTCGATAACCAAAAATCGGCAGCAGGTAGCCTCCCCACACGCTGAGGGCAAAACTTTGTCGGCGCGTGCCATCGCCTTTGCGTACGAGCTGCGCGTATTCGACGCGCTCGAGGTCGTCGAAGCGGAACTCGTTCGTGGTGGCATCGCGAATCCGCACCGTGCCTTCGTAGAGACGCTTCGCGTCGCGAACTCGAACGAAATAGTTGCCAGCGGGAAGCCAAAGCTCGCGGGAGCGTCCGCGCACGATCTGCGCCTCAATCGCCACCAGACCGTCCCGGTCATCCTCAAAGAACACGTACTGTCCCGGTCGGTCGAGAACCAACGTCGCATTGCCGCGCGCCCGCCGAACCCGGGTGAGCCGAACCGATGAACGCCCACGCAGCTGATAGCGGTAGGTCGGATGTTGAATGCCGCTTACCGTGGCCGCGCTGCTCCATACCGTGCGATTCGCGGTATAGCGATAGGCCTCTTCGAGGGTGACGAAGCCGTCTCGATTGTTGTCGGCCACGCCGCGCAGCGCCGACAAGAAATGGTGGGTAAAAAACGAAGCGCGGAGTTCGTCCGACTCCTGCGCGTCTTCGCCGGCCGTAGTCGACGAGAGCACGGCAAAGCCTTCCGGAAACCCGCGCACCTGATGCGGGATGCGCAACGGACGAGCCCGCGTTCCTTTGACGCGCGTCACCGCGCCCGATCGACACGCATCGAGCACCAAAATCCGTAGGTCGGCCGAGCTCGCACCAACCCACGCTTCAAGATCCCGCCACGCAAGCTCAGTGCCCCCCGAATAGAGCGCGCGGGAATCGCCGTGCCCCGAATAGTAGACCACGAGCAAACTGCGCCGGCCCCGAGTCTCCTGCTTGATGCGCGCGCGCTGCCGCAAAATCGTATCGTGAATGCGTTTTGCGTTCGGCTCTTCCAACAGAACAGTGTTGGCTTCTGGAAGGTCGCCATAGCGCTTCAGCACGGCAGCCATCCGGCGAGCATCGCGTACTGCATAGCGAAGCGGCGTGTCGCTCGGTCGCCCTCGGTTGGCTCCGATGATCACGGCGTAGCGCTGCACCTCCCCGGCGTCGTACCAGGCATCCGCCGACGCAGGGGTGGCCATCCCAAGCTCGACCGCGCCACCCCACACGGCGAGGAGTGCAAAGAAAAGCCTCGCCCGACCAAGCTTGGGAACACTTCGCGCGTTCGCCGAGCACACCGCCCTATCCTCGCGCCGCATCGTTATCCTCGTGCTGCAACGTTGTCCTCGTGCTGCAACGCTGCCTCACGAGCCGTGCACGCGAAGCGTGACTTCCTCGGAAACGCAGCCGGCAGGGTCCGGCGCTTCATCCTGCGCCAGTTTTTGAGCCGCTTCCTGATCTGCGCGAGGCGGAGACGGGCAGACGCGCCAGCGCAAACGGGTCTCTCCCTCGGTGGTCACTTCCACAGAAAACGGAAGCACATCGCCAGATCCTGCTCGGTCTGAAAAATAACGCGCCCACCCTTGCGCCTCCCAGCCCCATACGTCGAGCCACGATCCGGCAGCCAACGAGCCAACCCTCAGCTCGAGTTGGTCTCCATCGCGAAGCTCAGGAAGACTTCGAACGCTTTCGTCTTCCGCGATTGCTTGGTCACCGCGCCGCACGGTGACCAAGAGCCGCGGCCCATCCCCCTTCGTGCGCGTCGTGTCGACGATGCGGTCGGCGTGCGATTCGACATCCGCATTGCCCTCGATATCTGCATTGCCCCCGACGTCCGCATTGCCTCCGACATCTGCATTGCCCCCGATGTTCTCAGTACGTTGGGAAACCACCACCAGCATCGCCGCCGCCGCAATCGCGATACCCGAACCCCACGCCCACGCGCGGGGCAATCGGCGAACCACCGCGGGTGGCGCGACTCGCTCGCGAAGCGCAGCCGGAAGCGGCTCGTTCTCCGCTTCGGACTGCGCTTGCTTCATTTCCGCGAGACGCGCCCGACTGCTCGGAGATGCCGAAAGCTGTGCGTCGACTTGCTCTCGCTCACCCGGCGCGAGGTCATCGGTCAGGTAGCGCCAAAGCATCCATTCGGAGACTTCCTCGTCGCCTGGGTCTTCGCCGATTTCGCGACGCACGTTCATCCCCCCATGGCGCTCCGAGCATCAGCCACAAAGCGCTCTAGGCGGCGGCCTACGGTCCGTCGCTGCATGCCCAAATGCTCCGCGATCTCGTCTTGATTCATGCCATCGACATAGTAGAGCAGCGCAATGCGCGCGCCCTCTTCGTCGCTTTCTGCAATCACCTTGCGCACCGCAATTTCATCGGCCCGTTGACCCGCGGTTTTGCCTCCGAGCTCCTGCGCGGGAGCGACTTTCTGATCCAACAAACGGCCGCGGTTCTTTCGGTCGCGCAAATAATTGAGCGCCAAATTGGTGGTCGTCCGAAACAGAAATGCCGAGGCATCGCGCGCTGATCCGCCACCTCTATGATACTCGATCCACCGCACAAAGGCCTCCTGGGTCAAATCCTCGGCGAGCTGCTCATCGCGCAGCAAACGCAACGCGCGACGACGCAATAGCCCCACATAACGCCGATACAAGCGCTGCAAGTCGGCTGCTTCATCTTCCTCTGGATCAGACACTCAGCATCCACATCCCGGACTGCGCGAGCACGCATCCCGCCAAAGACTTAGCGGATCGGCGATGTGAGATACAAAAATGCGTTCAGGATGGCGGGTCGCCAGCGCTGGACGAACCACCACGGTCATACAGGTTCGGGATCTGGTTCATCATCGGACTTTCGCATCGGTCTCGGGATCGGCGTCAGCGTCGGGTGCACGATCGGCGTCGGAATCAGGATCGGCGTCGGAATCAGGATCGGCGCCCGATTTGACCTCGGAGAATATTTGACCTAAGTCAATCAAATGAACTCGACTCGCCCGCGCCAGTCTGCGTCGACCCCCAGCTCAGACGCTGTCGCGACCATTCGCGCGTTCAACCGCTTTTACACCGAAGCCGTTCAGGTCCTCGATGACGAACACTTGGGCAGCGGCCTCACCTTTGGCCAAGCGCGTGTGCTCTACGAGATTCGCGCCATCGGCCCCATCGACATGCAAACGCTACGACTGCAGCTGGACCTTGACGCCGGCTACCTCAGCCGAACCCTCTCCGCGCTCAAGCGCGCCGGGCTCGTGCGCATCGACGCGAGCGCAGAAGACCGCCGCGCCAAACGGGTCGCGCTGACGCCCAAAGGAACCCGCAAGGTCGCGTTGCTCAGCGGTCGTTCCGATTCGGTCGTCTCGCGCTGGCTCGCGCCGCTAGATTCCGCCGCGCAAACGCGGCTCGTCGCAGCCATGAAAGAAATCCAAAGCCTACTCAGCGCGCATATCGAGATCACGCCCGCGTCGCCGAACAGCCCCGAAGCCCAAGCCTGCCTCTCCGCCTACTGCGCCGAACTCGATGCACGCTTTCCC